>NZ_JBSFNK010000007.1:0-179784 GCF_053587055.1 Nonomuraea sp. NPDC003707
AGGCCTTCGCCGACGGCAACTCCGGCGGCCGGCGCGACTCCAACCTGCAGCGCACCGGCAACGACTGGATCGAGGTCGCCTTCCGCACCGCGCGCACCGCCGACCCGGCCGCCAAGCTCTGCTACAACGACTACAACATCGACAACTGGACCTGGGCCAAGACCCAGGCCGTCTACACCATGGTCCGCGACTTCAAGCAGCGCGGCGTGCCGATCGACTGCGTCGGCCTGCAGTCGCACTTCAACAGCGGCAGCCCGTACAACAGCAACTACCGCACCACCATCTCCAGCTTCGCCGCCCTCGGCGTCGACGTGCAGATCACCGAACTGGACATCCAAGGCGCCTCCGCGCAGACCTACGCCAACGTGACCAACGACTGCCTGGCCGTGCCGCGCTGCGCCGGCATCACGGTGTGGGGCGTGCGCGACACCGACTCCTGGCGCTCTGGCGACACCCCGCTGCTGTTCGACGGCAACGGCAACAAGAAGCCCGCCTACACCTCGGTCCTCAACGCGCTCAACGCCGCCGGCCCCGGCCCCACGCCCACAGCGACCCCCACGACACCGCCCGGCGGCAACGGGCAGATCAAGGGGGTGGCTTCCGGCCGCTGCCTGGACGTGCCCAACTCCAGCACCGCCGACGGCACCCGGCTGCGGCTGTGGGACTGCTCCGGTGGCGCCAACCAGCAGTGGAGCTTGAGCTCCGCGGGTGAGTTCAAGGTGTACGGCAGCAAGTGCCTGGACGCCGGCGGCAGCGGCAACGGCGCGATCATCCAGATCTACGGCTGCTGGGGCGGCGACAACCAGAAGTGGCGGGTCAACTCCGACGGGACCATCGTCGGCGTGCAGTCCGGGCTGTGCCTGGACGCCGTCGGCGCGGGCACCGGCAACGGCACCCAGCTCCAGCTGTACTCCTGCTCGGGCGGTGGCAACCAGAAGTGGACCTGGGGCGGCGGCTCCGATCCCAACCCACCCGGGGGTACGCTGCCCGCGAGCCTGCGGTGGAGCTCCAGCGCTCAGCTGATCGCGCCGAAGCCGGACGCCACGCACAACATCGCGGGCATCAAGGACCCGTCGGTGGTTTACCACAACGGCAAGTACCACGTCTTCGCCAGCACCGCCAACGCCTCGGGCTACAACCTGGTGTACCTGAGCTTCACCGACTGGTCGCAGGCCGGCTCGGCCACGCACTACTACCTGGACCGCACTCCGATCGGCACCGGCTACCGGGCCGCGCCGCAGGTGTTCTACTTCGCGCCGCAGAACCTGTGGTACCTCGTCTACCAGACCGGTAACGCCTCGTACTCCACCAACCCCGACATCAGCAACCCGAACGGGTGGAGCGCGCCGAAGAACTTCTACTCCGCGATGCCCGACACCATCCGGCAGAACATCGGCAACGGCTACTGGGTCGACATGTGGGTGATCTGCGACGACGCCAACTGCTACCTGTTCTCCTCCGACGACAACGGCCACCTCTACCGGTCGCAGACGACGCGGGCGAGCTTCCCCAACGGCTTCACCAACACCGTCATCGCCATGCAGGACGCCAGGAACAACCTGTTCGAGGCGTCCAACGTCTACAAGGTGCAGGGCGCCAACCAGTACCTGCTGCTGGTCGAGGCGATCGGCTCGGACGGCAAGCGCTGGTTCCGGTCCTGGACCTCCAGCAGCATCGCCGGGTCCTGGACGCAGCTGGCGGCCAGCGAGAGCAACCCGTTCGCCCGGGCGAACAACGTCACCTTCAGCGGCACCGCCTGGACCCGGGACATCAGCCACGGCGAGATGATCCGCGCCGGCAACGACCAGACCCTGCCCATCAGCCCCTGCAAGATGCAGTACGTCTACCAGGGCCTGGACCCCGCCGCCGGCGGCGACTACAACTCCCTGCCCTGGCGGCTGGGCCTGCTGACCCAGACCAACTCCACCTGCTGACCCCGCTGGGGAAGGAGGCCCGCGGTGCGGCGCGACCCGCCGCGCCGCACCCCCGGGCGGCCCACGTCGATGTCCTAAACTACGGCCATGACCGCCACCGGGGAGTCGTCCGGCGCACAGCCGCTGACGTTGGCGGAGCTGGCCCAGCTCGCCGGTGTGTCCGCGGCGACCGTCTCCAAAGTGGTCAACGGCCGCTCCGCGGTGGCGCCCGAGACGCGCGCGCTGGTCGAGGGCCTCATCCGCGAGCACGGCTACCGCAGGCAGCGGCGGCGCGTCGACCCGGCCGCCGCGGTGGAGCTGGTCTTCCACGAACTCGCGGGCGAATACCCGACGGAGATCATCAGGGGAGTCGGGCAGGTGGCGCGCGAGCACCAGCTGACCGTGTCGGTCTCCGAGCTGCAGGGCAGCCACATCCCCGAGAGCGACTGGCTCGAAGGCGTGCTCAGCCACCGCCCGACCGGCGTCATCGCGGTCTTCTCCGGCCTGACCGAGCTCCAGCGGGAGCGGCTGGCCCGCCGCGAGATCCCCCTCGTCCTCCTCGATCCGACCGGCGACCCCGGTCACCGGATGCCGTCCGTGGGCGCGGGCAACTGGACCGGTGGGCTCTCGGCCACCCGGCACTTACTGGAGCTCGGACACCGCCGGATCGCCGTCATCACCGGCCCCGACCACGCCCTGTCCAGCCGGGCGCGGCTCGACGGCTACCGCGCCGCCCTGGACACCGAGCGCGTGCCCGTGGACCCGGAGCTGATCTGCCGGGGCGACTTCCAGATCGAGGACGGCCTGGCCTGCACCCATCGGCTGCTGCGCCTGCCCGACCCGCCCACCGCCATCTTCACCTGCAACGACGGCGAGGCCTTGGGCGTCTACCGCGCGGCTCACGAGCTCGGGTTGCGCATCCCGGACGACCTCAGCGTCGTGGGCTTCGACGACCTGCCCTCCATCCGCTGGGCCGTCCCGCCGCTGACCACGATCCGGCAGCCGCTCACCGAGATGGCGATGGCTGCCGCCAGAATGGTCGTGGCACTCGCCCAGGGCACACCGCTGCCGCAGCACCGCGTCGAATTCGCCACGGAGCTCATCGTCCGCGGCAGCACCGCTCCGCCGAAGCGTCGGTGACGGTCGGCGCGGGGTGAAACTTTCAGCCGCGATCACGCCCGCGTAAACGCAGATGGGAACCTCCGTCGTGAGCAGCGGCGGTAATGATCCACAAGCCGGATGCTTGACGGTGCCGAGCCGCCGTCCGACTCATTGGGTGCGCGAAAGTTACCGTCAAAACGCTCATAACTTACGTAGCGCAGCCCGTGGGGAGAAGCATGTCTTCAAAGTAGGCCATGGCCGCCGCCGCGCTGCTCGCCGCGGCGGGCCTCCTGGTCGCGCCGAACGCCCAGGCCGCGGCCGGTTGCCGGATCGACTACAGCGTGACCAACCAGTGGGCGAACGGGTTCGGCGCCAATGTGAGCGTTACCAACCTGGACGATCCGTCCCTGGGCCCGGATTCACGCTCAACAACGCCTGGCAGTTCTTCATGGGCTATCGCTTCGCCGTCTTCGACTACGCCGCCCGGGCACTGGGGGGAGCCGTCACCGTGAAGCGGTTCGAACTGGCGACACCGTGAGGCGCCGCCCCCAGGTCGGCCTCGGTCGACCTGGGGACGGCGCGCCCGTTCGCTCAGCCCTTCGACCGGCCCTGGAGGTCGGCGCCGGCGCTGGTGGCGGCGCGCTTGGTGGTGGCCGCCGCGCGGGTGTCGGGGCCGGGCAGGTCGGAGGTGAAGCCGTAGACGACGGTCGCCGTGGCGATGGCGCCGGTGTTCAGCGCGAGCGCCTTGTCGTTGATGTTGGCGATGGTGTCGCAGGCCTGGTGGTAGCAGGGGTCGTACGGTTCGCCGGCGGTGCCGCCGAACAGCGCGGCCTCTTCGGCGGTCTTGATGCCCTCGGCGCCGGTGAACAGGCCACCCGCCGGGATGCCGGTCGCGATGAACGGTCCGTAGTCGGAGCGGCCGTCGAAGTCGGTCCCGTTGTGGCCCTGGCGCAGCGTGTCGAAGTACTTCTCGAAGAGCTTCTCGATCTCGTCGGATCCGGGCGGGCCGGCGGGGGAGCCGACGGCGTCGCTGTTGTCACCGTCATAGATCTTGAACGCGTAGTTGGTGGAGCCGATCATGTCGTAGTTGAGGTACAGCTTGATCTTGGCCAAATCGGCGGCCGGCAGGGTGTCCACGTAGTCGGTGGAGCCGAGCAGGCCCAGCTCTTCGGCGCTCCACCAGGCGAAGCGCAGCTTGTTGCGGGTGGGGACCTTGCCGAGCGCCTCGGCCACCGCGAGCGTCGCGGCGCTGCCGGAGCCGTCGTCGTTGATGCCCGGCCCGGCCGGTACGGAGTCGAGGTGGGCGCCGGACATGACGACCTTGTTCGGGTCGCCCCACTTGGAGTCGGCGATCACGTTGTGGGTGGTGCGGATCTCGCTGATGGTGTCGGTCTTGAGGTGCACCACGCTGGTGGCCGAGGCGAGTTCCTGGCCGACGGCGAAGCTGGTGCCCAGGACGGGGATCGACACGGGTTCGCCGAGGTTGCCGAGCAGGGTGTCGGTACGGCCGGGCTGGCCCTCGTTGAAGATGATCGCGGCGGCGGCTCCGGCGGCCTGGGCGTTCTGCGCCTTGACGACGAAGTTGCAGGTGCCGCGCTGGAGCAGGGCGATGTTGCCGGGCGTGAAGCCGGCGAAGTCGGAGGCCTCGCAGCCGGAGCTCGAACTGCTGGGCGTCGGGCCGGGGGGCAGGACCAGGTCGACGTTCTGCAGGGTCCCGGTCACCTCACCGGAGCCGGAGTAGGTCATGGTGGAGAACTCGCCGGTGGAGGAGCCGTCGGGCGGGGTCGGGGCGAAGACCCGCGGGTTGGGGGAGGTCCGCTCCAGCAGGGCGGTCGACTTCTCCTCGAAGAAGGCGAAATCGAACGGCTGCACCGTCACGGTGTAGCCGGCCTTCTTGAGCTTGCTGACGACGTAGTCGCGCGAGGCCGCGTGCCCGCTCGTGCCGGCCGCCCGGTTGCCGCCGTTGGCGTTGGCGATCGTCTGCAGGGCCTGCAGGTGCTTCTTGACGGCGGGCGCGGTGATGGAGTCGATCAGCTTCTTCTGCGCCGTGTTCGGTCCCGGGTCCGCCTGCGCCGCGGCGGGGACGAGCGCGAGGGGTAAGGCGAGCGCCGCTGCCATGGTGAGGACGCGGTACGCACCTCGGCGCGAGGTGATGCGCATGTGAGCTCCTTTGACTCGCAGGAATCGGTGCATTCTGCCCGAATCGGCGGCATAGGAGAACGTAGACCGCCATACCCGCCCTCGGGAAGACCCGAATCGCACAGCCGCCGGTCTCCGACTGTTCTTCTCGAGGCCGAGGATCCGTTGATGGCGCGTCACGTGTGATGGATGGACTCGTGCGGACATATAGCGCCCTTTTGAGAGGAACTATCCTCGATGTCCGCTTCTCCAGAGAACGAGCTCGTGACACGACGGCGGTTGCTCGCCGTTACCGGCGGACTGGTCGGCGCGGTCGCCGTCGGCGGCCTGACCGGTCCGGCCTGGGCCGACGACCGGCGCCCCGGCGGGAGCCGCCGGCGCTGGCTGCCCGGCGACCACCATGTGCACAGCGAGTTCAGCGTGGGGTACGACAACTCCACCACCCCGCCCAAGCCGATCATCGGCGGGGACGCGATCTACCCGTTGTCGGTCAACGCCACGCACGCGCAGCAGTTCGGGCTCGCCTGGATCGTGTCGACCGACCACGGTGGCCCGCTGCACTCCAAGCTGGACGCGGAGCAGAGGTACCCGAGCCTGCTGGAGGCGCGCCGGTCCGTGCCGCGGGTGCTGCAGTTCTACGGCATGGAGCTGGACACGCCCGCGGCCGACCACTCCAGCCTGATCATCCCGAAGGTGTCCTCCGAGCGCGACATCCTGTTCCAGCTGGAGAGCCGCTTCTCCAAGCGTGACCCGTTCCCCG
This sequence comes from Nonomuraea sp. NPDC003707, assembly GCF_053587055.1. Taxonomy (NCBI): domain Bacteria; kingdom Bacillati; phylum Actinomycetota; class Actinomycetes; order Streptosporangiales; family Streptosporangiaceae; genus Nonomuraea; species Nonomuraea sp. NPDC003707. The sequence continues at coordinate 5,914 of NZ_JBSFNK010000007.1, forward strand.
CGGACCCGACGTTCGACACCGAGCAGAAGATGCTGGAGGCGCTGCGCGTGATGCGGCAGCTCCCGCACAAGCCGCTGCTGTTCGCGAACCACCCCGCTCGCTCCGCCTCCGGGCTGGGCGTCTACGGCCAGGACACCCCGGCGGAGTTCCGCAACTGGAACGACACCGCGCCGGAGATCGCGCACGGCTTCGAGGGCGCCCCCGGCCACCAGGCCGGCACGCTCAGGAAGGACGGCAGCATCGACCCGGACGGCGAGCGCGGCGGCTACGGCAACTACCCCACGATGGGTGGTTTCGACCAGATGACCGCCCGGCTCGGCGGCCTGTGGGACTCGCTGCTCGGTGAGGGGCGCCGCTGGTGGATCACCTCCACGTCCGATTCCCACCGGCACTACAGCGACGGCGGCAGCGACTTCTGGCCGGGCGAGTACTCCAAGACGTACGTGCACGCCGGCTGGGACTACGCCGACATCCTCGACGGTCTGCGCAGCGGCCGGATCTTCGTCGTCATCGGCGACCTGATCGACCAGCTCGACCTCACGGTCTCCCGCGCCGGCCAGGCGCAGGGCCAGGCCGAGGGCAACACCGTCAGCGTCGGCGAGACCCTCACGCTGCGCGGCAACGACCGTGACGCCGAGGTCGAGGTCCGCTTCCGCGTGCCGCGTACCGCCAACGCCAAGGGCCAGCGGCCGCAGGTGAAGCGGGTCGACATCATCACCGGCCGGGTCACCGGCCCGGCCAAGGACCGCTCCTCCGACACCAACCCCACCACCAAGGTCGAGGCCCGCTACGGCGCCGGCCAGTGGCGGCGCGACGGTGACGAGATCGTCGTCCGTCACACGGTGCGCGACATCGACGGCCCCATGTACGTCCGCGTCCGCGGCACCAACACCGACGAGCTCGAGCCCCAGCCCGACCCGAAGGGTTCCGACCCGTGGGCCGACCTGTGGTTCTACTCCAACCCGGTGTTCATCGAGCGCTGACACCAAGCTGGGATGACCGGGCGCGGCGCGGCGCCCGGTCATCCCGCCACCGGCCTCGACCCCGTCGTCAGAGGGTGACGCGGACCGGTCAGGCGATCACGGCGCGGATCCGTTCCGCTCACCCAGCGCCTCCCGCAAGGCGGCGGCCACCTCCGGCGTCACCGTGCCGACGAAGCGCTGCACGGCCGCCGAGACGTCGCCCGCCTCGTCCAGCGCGGCCCGCATGGCCTCGGCGACGAACGCGTCCTTACCGGCGGCCGCACCGTCGCCCCCTGCCGTGTTCTGCGCCGGCTAGCAGATTACCGCCCCTATGCCGCCTGTGGCCGGTCGCCGAGCACGGCGGTCCGGCAGGCGGGGGAGAGCCGGCCGCGCCGGTCCAGCCGCCGGACGGCCGCCGCGGAGGCCAGCCCCGCGACGGCCAGGAGCAGCCACGGCAGGCCGGCCCACCCGGTGGAGCGGGCCGTGTCGACCAGAGCGCCGGCCACGAGGTTGCCGGCCAGGATCCCCAGCCCGGACAGCAGGTTGTACAGCCCGTAATAGGTGCCGATCAGCCGATCTCCCGCCATGTCGGCGATGGTGGCCATCTCGAACGGGAAGGCGACCAGCGTGCCCAGGGTGAGCAGGAGCACGCACATCACGACGGGCACCATCGCCCACGCCGGCGCGAGAGCCGGCTGGGCGAGCGCCGCGGGCGGCAGGAAAGCGACCCCCATGAGCGCCAGGCCGCGGCTGATCGCCTGGCCGCGCGTCCACCGGGCCGAGCTCCAGGCGGTCAGGCGGACCTGGCCGGCGATGCCGAGCAGCGCCGAGAGGGCGTACAGGGCCATCACCCCCGCCTCGCCGCCGCCGAGGCGCTGCACCTCGAGCGGCAGGGCCAGATACATCTGGTACGACAGCGCGTACGAGGCGATCATCGCCGCGGCGAAGGACACGAACGCCCGGTCTCCGAACGCCCGCCGCCACTCCCGCAGCACCGGCTGCCGCTCCTCCGGCACGGGAGCGCGCCGGGCCGGAAGGCACAGCCCCTGCAGGACGGTCAGCACCGCGAAGATCGCCGCGGCGGACAGGCACACGGCGGTGAACCCCGTATGCAGCAGGGCGAGGCCGGCCAGCGGTCCCAGCAGGATGCCGCCCTGGTAGAAGACGTTGAACACGGCGAAGGCGGCGACCTTGCGCTCCCCGGCGGCGCAGGCCAGATAGGCCCGCGCGGCGGGGTTGAACAGCGCGCCCGCGAAGCCCGTCACGGCGGCGGCCAGGACCAGCAGGGGCAGCGAGGTGGTCAGCCCGAACAGGGCGAATCCGACGGTCCGCAGCGCGCACCCGAGCATGATCATCGGCTTGTGGCCGAGCCGGTCGGCCAGGGTGCCGCCGATCAGGAACATGCCTTGCTGGCTCATGTTCCGCAGGCCCAGGATCAGCCCGATCGTCCAGGCGGCCAGGCCGGCGCCGGCCGAGAGGTGCTGGGCGAGGTAGGGCATGAGCATGTAGAAGCCGAGGTTGATGCCCGCCTGGTTGATCTGCAGGAGCTGGATCGGCCGGTCGAAGGAGCGGAACTGCCGCAGCGTGTCCCTCATCGCCGGCCTGCCAGGGGGTCCGTCACGGTGGCGCAGCGCGTCCAGCGGTGCACCTCCCGCTCGGCCGGCTCGCGCAGGAGGTCGGGCTCCTCGGCCGGGACCGTGCCGAGCAGGCCGTTGGCGTGGCAGTAGTCGTCGTCGAAGATGCTGTTCCAGTAGCGCCACGGCCCGTCGGGGAAGACCGCCACGACGGTCTGGTCAGGCGCGGTGCGGGCCAGCCAGCGCGCCACCAGGGTGACCGCGCCCGTGCTCCAGCCGCCCGAGACGTAGTGACCGGCGGCCAGGGCTCGGCAGGCCCAGACCGCTTCGGCCGGGCTGACCCAGTGCACCTCGCTGAAGGCGTCGTAGGCGACGTTGCGGGGATGGATGCTGGAGCCGAGCCCGCGCATCAGGCGGGGCCGGGCGGGCTGGCCGAAGATGGTCGAGCCGACGGTGTCGACGCCGACCAGCTTCAGCCGGGGGAAATGGCGGCGGAGCACGCCGTGGATGCCGGCGCTGTGCCCGCCGGTGCCGACGGAGCACACCAGCGTGTCGATGTGCGGCAACCGGCCCAGCAACTCGTGAGCGAGCCCCGCGTAGGCGTCGGCGTTGTCCGGGTTGTTGTACTGGTCGGGGCAGTAGGAGCCGGGAATGTCGGCCAGCAGGCGCCGCACCCGTTCCCGGCGGGCCTCCTGCCAGCCGCCGGCCGGGTGCGGCTCGCGGACGATCTCGAGGCGTACGCCGTAGGAGGAGAGCAGCCGGCACATGAGCGGCTCCATGCCGGGGTCGCCCACCAGCACGACCGGATGGCCGAAGACGATCCCGGCCAGGGCCAGGCCGAGCCCCAGGGTGCCGCTGGTGGACTCGATGATCGTCGCCCCCGGCCGGAGGTCCCCTCGGGCCCTGGCCTGGCGCACCATGTGCAGGGCCGGCCGGTCCTTGATGCCGCCCGGATTGAACCCTTCCAGCTTGGCCCAGAACCCTCCTCCCGGTACGAACGGCTCGGAGATGAATGCCAGCGGCGTATTGCCGACGGCGAGGGAAAGCGACGAGAAACCGGTGGGCGGCGTCTTCTGCGGGCGCGCAAAAGTAGCTTGTGATGACATTGGTGAAATCCCCGAAGTGAATGGCGTAATTCGCGGCATGACCGAATGGCCGCGAATCCGGGCGGACATGGACGGCTGATGGACGTCGCGGTCCTATATGCGCATCACGCAGAGATTTTCCAGAAACGGCGCGGCGGTCCCGGCGGCGCGCGCCGGGACTGTCGTGGCCGCCGCGGCGGCCTGCGCCGACGGGACGGACGAGGCCGTGGACATCGCCGCGAAGATCGGCGTGTCGGCCGGGTTGGTCGCCGAGCAGTCCTGCTCGGTGCCGTGCTGGTGGCGCGGCGGCAGCTCGCGGTGCAGGCATCGCGCGCTGTAGACGGCGGTGTTCTTCAGATCGACGCTGTGGGCGACCGGCTCCGACAGCTCCACGGCCGCGCACGCGCCGCCATGGGCGAACACCACGCCGATGAGCAGCACGAGCGCGAGCACCGCATGCGCCGCCGGCCGGCCGGGCGGACGGCGGGAACGGGTGGTCCGTGTCGTGAGCATCACCGGTGATAATGCCCGCGAGGCCGCCGGCCGCGCCCGGAGAATTCAAAGATTCCGGTAAAGCCGGTAGGCGCTTTATGGAGAGTGCGGGGCAATCCGCCGCACCTGCTGCCGACACGGGGAAATGAACCCGCGGTTTGCCGCGACCGACGCCACACTGGGGATTCGCGTGTCCCATTGATGTCAGGTGGTGAAGCCGTCCATGACCGTGTCGAGACGCCGGGTCGTCGCCGGACTCGGTGCGCTGGCCGCCGCTCCGGTCACCGCCGGACCGCCGGCCGTCCGGCGCGGCGTCACCGCCGAGCGGCTGGCCCGGGACGAGGATTTCTGGGCCGCCGTCGCCCGCCGGTTCCGGGTGAGCCCGGACTTCGTCAACCTGGAGAACGGCTACTACGGCGTCATGCCGGAGCCCGTACGGCAGGCGTACCACCGCAATGTGGACCTGCTCAACGAGCAGAACTCGCACCTGCTGCGCACCACGTACAAGGCCGGCGCCGACAGGATCCGCGATCGCCTCGCGGGCATGCTCGGCGTCACCAGGGACGAGATCGCGCTCACCCGGGGCGGCACCGAGGCCCTGCAGAACCTGATCTCCGGCTACCGCCGCCTGCGCCCCGGAGACCAGGTGATGTACGCCGACCTGGACTATCACAGCGGCCAGTACGCCATGAACTGGCTGAAGGACCGGCGTGGAGCCGAGGTCGCGCGGATCGTCATGCCCGAGCCCGCGACCTGCCAGGCGGTGCTGGACACCTACGAGCGCGCCCTGCGCGAGCACCCGAAGACGAAGCTGCTCCTGCTCAGCCACATGAACAACCGCACCGGCCTGGTCACGCCGGTACGCCGGATCGTCTCCATGGCCCGCGACCGGGGCGTCGACGTGATCGTGGACGCCGCGCACTCCTGGGGGCAGCTCGACTTCACCCTCCCCGACCTCGACGCCGACTTCGCCGTCTTCTCGCTGCACAAGTGGATGGGCGCGCCGCTGGGTGCCGGGTTCCTCTACGTCCGCGAGCAGCGCCTGGGCGACATCGACCCGCTCTACGCCGACGAGACCTACACCGCCACCGACATCCGCTCGCGCGTCCACTCCGGCACCATGAACGTCGCGCCCTTCCTCACCGTCGACGCCGCCCTGGACTTCCACGACGCCCTCGGGGCGCAGGTGAAGCAGGCCCGGCTGCGGTTCCTGCGCGACCGCTGGGTGCGCCCGCTCCGCGACGTCCCGAACGTGGAGATCCTCACCCCGGACGAGCCCGGCATGTACGGCGCCATCACCGCCTTCCGCCTGCGCGGGCTCACCACGGAGGCCGACAACATCGCCATCGCCGACCGCCTGATGCGCGACCATCGGATCTTCACCGTCGCCCGGACGGGCATGGCGGGCGGTGGCGGCGTCCGCGTCACGCCCGCCCTGTTCACGTCCGCGGCTGACATCGACCGGCTCACGGCCGCACTGCGCGACCTCCGCGAACCCTGACCTGCCGGCCCGCCTGTCCGATCCGAACCGGCTCGCCGGACGGCGGGCTGTGCGACGGCCGGACCCGCCGTTACGAGGAACTGCCTGACGGCTTCCGCCGGCCCTGGGCGAGGATCAGGCCGGCCACGCCGGCGGGGTCGTCGGACATGGGGACATGCCCGCTGCCGGCCAGCCTGACGTGGCGGGCGGCGGGGAGCAGCGTCCGCGCCCGGCGGGCCTGGCCGCCGATGAGCAGCAGGTCCCGGGTGCCCCAGGCGATCGTGATCGCCTCCTGATCGATGCCGCGGCCGTTGCCGAAGAGGTAGCGCCGGCTGTACGGCAGGATCGCCCGCACTCCCGGGGCGTCGGCGAAGGCGCGCATGGTGCGCAGGGTCTCGTCCGCGCTGAGCCGGAGCGGGTGGGCGAAGTACAGGCCCATCGTCGTGGCGCGTACCACGCTGCGGCGCACCAGCGCGGGCAGCAGCGGAGCGAGCAGGCGGGCCAGGCCGCGGGAGCCGCGCAGCGCCGCCACGACGTAGGCGACCTCCAGGCGCGACCAGAATCCGATCGGCGCCAGCGCGACCACGCCTCGGGCCCTGCCCCGGCGCGCCAGTTCCAGCGCGATCGCGCCGCCCAGGGAATTGCCGGCGATCAGCGGGGAATCGAGGTGGAGCTCGTCCAGCAGGCGTTCCACGCGATCGGTCAGCTCGATGACCCCGAGGGGGCCGCCGCCGGGGGAAAGCGGCGAGCCGCCGTGGCCGGGAAGGTCGGCCAGCACGAGCTCATGGTGGGGCGTCAGCCGATCCGTCACCGGATCCCAGCCGTGGCGGTCGTGCCCGATGCCGTGCAACAGCACCACCGGCGGCCCTTCCCCTCGCCGTTCGAAGGCGAGCTGTCCCGCGTGGCCGGTCGTCATGGCGCCCCTCCTGGAATGCGTTCCGCACCGTTCGAGGATCATAACCTGAACATCGATGTTCAAGTTAGCGTGCGCGCCGCCGGGAAGGGTAGCCGGGTACGGATCCTCGTCCTGAACCGGCACGACAAGAGAGAAAGGCGACGTCATGACCGACAACCTCACCGTGAGCGTTCTGGGCACCGGGATCATGGGTGCCGCGATGGCCCGCAACCTCGCCCGCGCGGGCCACGCCGTGCACGCCTGGAACCGCTCCAGGGACAAGGCCGAACCGCTGGCCGCCGAGGGGGTGCACGTCGCCGGCACCCCCGCCGAGGCTGTGCGCGACGCCGACGTCGTCCTCACCATGCTCTACGACGGTGCCGCCGTGCTGGAGGTGATGCGGCAGGCCGCGCCCGCCCTGCGCCACGGCGCCGCCTGGGTGCAGTCGACCACCGCGGGCCTCGACGCGATCGGCGAAATGGCCGCCTTCGCCCGCGAGCACGGGCTGGTCTTCTACGACGCGCCCGTCCTCGGCACCCGCCAGCCCGCGGAGGCCGGGCAACTGCTCGTCCTGGCGGCGGGACCCGGCGAGGGCCGGCAGAGCGTGACGCCGGTGTTCGACGCCGTCGGCGCCCGCACCGTGTGGACCGGCGAGGACGGCGCCGCCGCCGGCGCCACCAGGCTCAAGCTCGTGGCCAACAGCTGGGTCCTCGCCGCCACCAACGCGGCCGGCGAGGTCCTGGCCCTGGCCAAGGCGCTCGGCGTGGACCCGCAGAGCTTCTTCGACGCCATCGAGGGCGGCCCTCTGGACATGGGCTACCTGCGCATCAAGACCGGCCTGGTGCTGGAGGGCCGCCTCACGCCGCCCAGCTTCGCGGTCACCACCGCCGCCAAGGACGCCCACCTGATCGTCGAGGCGGGGGAGCAGCACGGCGTCCGCCTCGACGTCGCCGCCGCCGGCGCCGCACGCTTCGACCGTGCCGCCGCGCAGGGTCACGGCGACGAGGACATGGCCGCCGCCTACTACGCCAGCTTCGACGACGATCCCGCTACCGCCTGAGCGTCCCCGATCGCCGGCCCCGTGCGTCGGGCCCGTGCGTCGGGCCCCGGCGTCCCTGGGCAAAGATCCACACGCTCACCCCTCTCGGCGCGGACCTGCTCAGGGCCGATTCGGGCCGTCGGCCGCCGCGACAGGCTGGAGGAGCCGGTCGATCGTGATGGGCAGCGAGCGGATGCGCCTGCCGGTGGCGTGGTGGACCGCGTTGGCGATGGCGGCGCCCATGCCGACGAGGCCGATCTCGCCGACGCCTTTGACCCCGACGGGGTTGAACCTGTCGGGGCGGCCGACGAAGCTCACCTGCATGTCGGGGATGTCGGCGTTGACGGGGATCAGGTAGTCGCCGAAGGTGGCGTTGGCGATACGCCCGGATCCCGGATCGGTGACCGTCTCCTCGAACATGGCCATGCCGATGCCGCCGACCGTGCCGCCGATGATCTGACTGGTGGCTGTCTTCTCGTTCAGGATGCGGCCTGCGTCGATCACCGAGACGACCCTGGCCACCCGCAGCAGTCCGAGATCCGGGTCGACCCGCACCTCCACGAACTTCGCGCCGAAGGGTCCCGCGGGCGCCAGGCCCAGCTCCCGCGAGTCGGCCGGGGTGCTGGCGCCGTGGGCGCTGAGCTCCGTCAGCCCGTGCGCGACGAGGATGTCGGTGTATGCCTCGCCGCGCTCGGGCGATCCCGTCCGGTGGATGCGACCGCGGCCGATGCTGACCTCGTCGACGGCGCACCCCGCCAGCGGCGAGGTGGGATCGTCGCGGACGGTGTCCAGGAATGCCTGCACGAGATTGCGGCAGGCGGCGTGGATCGCGCTGCCGAGGCTGGCCGTCAGGCCCGAGCCGCCCGCCACGGCCCCCGGCGGCAGGTCGGTGTCGCCGAGTTCGAAGGTGACGCGCGGCAGGTCCAGCCCGAGCAGCTCGGCCGACAGCTGGGCCATCACGGTGTAGGTGCCGGTTCCGATGTCGGTTACCGCGCTGCGCACCAGGGCCGTCCCGTCCCTGCGCAGCGTCGCGGTCGCCTCGCACGGCTTCTGGAACCAGAAGAACGAGACGCCGGCCAGGCCGTACCCGATCAGCCAGTCGCCGTCGCGCATCGAGCGGGGCTCGGGTAGGCGGCGCGACCAGCCGAACCGTTCGGCACCGACCTCGTAGCACTCGCGCAGGGCCTTGCTCGACCACGGGAGGCCGAGTTGCGGTTGGCTCTCGGCGTAGTTGCGCAGCCGGAGCTCGAGTGGGTCGATGCCGAGCTCGTAGGCCAGCTCGTCCATGGCCGACTCCAGCGCGAAGTTGCCCTGTGCCTCGCCGGGGGCGCGCATCGAGTTGCACCAGGTGACGTTCAGCCGGACCTGCCGGTCACGCGTGGAGACGTTGGGGCAGGCGTAGGCGTATGCCGTGCCGGAGGCGCACGGTTCGAAGTTGTCCCCCTCCATCTGCAGCGTCGTGGTGCTCTCGTGGTCGATCGCGGCCAGCCGTCCGTCGCGGGTGGCGCCGATCTTGATACGCTGCTCCGTGGCCGTGCGGTGACCGACACCGGTGAACATCTCCGGGCGGGTCAGCACAAGCTTGACCGGCCGGCCCACCGTGCGCGCGGCCAGGGCCGCGAGCATGACATGCGGCCACACGCGCAGCCCCGCCCCGAAGCCGCCGCCGACGAACGGGACCAGCACCCGCACGCCGCTCTCCGGGACGCCGAACACCTGCGCGAGCGCCGTGCGCAGAGCGTCGGGCCACTGGGTGGAGTCGTGGACGGTGAGGGCCTCGCCGTCCCAGGCGGCCACGGTGGTGAAGAGGCCCAGCGGGTTGTTGGTGTTGTCGACCGTGGTGTACGTCGCCTCGAACGTCACCTCGGCCGAGGCCAGGGCGGCCCCGACGTCGCCGCGACTGGAGTCCAACTCGAACGGGTCGGTGAGCACCTCCGCCCTGGGGTCATGAAGGTCGAGGAGCGGCTCGGTCGCCTCGTACTCCGCCTCGACCCGGCGGGCCGCGGCCGTCGCCTCCTCGGCGGTGCCCGCCACGACCACGGCCACGTACTGGCCGTAGTGCAGGATCCGGTCCCCCTGCAACGGCGGCGGCGGGGCCGACAGGATCACCGTGTCGGACGCGCGCCCCAGCGAGGGCGCGTTCTGGTGGGTGATGACCGCCAGCACGCCGGGCGAGGCCTGAGCGGCGCTCGTGTCGAGCCGGCTGATCCGCCCGGCGGCCACGGTGCTGCGCACGAGCGCGGCGTGCGCCAGGTCGGGGAAGCTGAAGTCGTTGGGGTAGTGCGCGGCGCCGGTGACCTTCAAGGGACCGTCGACCCTGTCCACTCCCTCGCCGACCAGGTCGATCTGCTCGACGAGCGTCATGACGCACCTCCGGCGGCGGTTCGCAGGGCGCGCACCAGGGTGCGCTTGGCCAGCTCGACCTTGAAGGCGGTGCCCTCCACGGTGAACGGGTCCCGGACGGCGGCCTCGGCCGCCGCGGTGAAGACCTCCAGGCTCGGAGGCAGCCCCCGCAGAGCCTGCTCGGCCTCGGGCGCGTGCCAGGGAATCGTCCCGACGCCGCCCAGGGCGACGTGTGCCTCGCCGATCACGCCGCCGCCGAACCGCAGGGCCACCGCGGCGGAGGTGAGCGCGAACTCGTAGGAGACCCGGTCGCGGACCTTGAGGTACGTGGAGTGCGCGTCCGGCGGGAGCAGCGGGATGTCCACAGCGGTGATCAGCTCACCGTGGGTGAGCACGTTCTCCACGTCGGGCGTGTCCCCCGGCACGCGGTAGAACTCCGTCAGCGGGACCGAGCGCTCCCCGCCCGTCCCGCGCAGGTGCACGACCGCGTGCAGCGCCACGAGCGGCACTGCCATGTCCGAGGCGTGCACGGCGATGCAGTGCTCGCTCGCGCCCAGGATCGCGTGCATCCTGGCGGCCCCCCGCACCGCGGCACACCCGGAACCACGGTGCCGCTTGTTGCACGCGGGGACGGTGGGGTCGCGGAAGTAGCGGCAGCGGGTGCGCTGCAACAGGTTCCCGCCGATCGTCGCCATGTTCCGCAGCTGGACGGACGCACCCAGCAGCAGCGCCTCACGCAGGAACGGCAGGCGCTCGGTCACCGTGGGGTCGGCGGCCAGCTCCTCCATCGTGGTCAGCGCACCCACGCGCAGCACATCGCCGTCGCGGGTGACGCCGGCGAGCGGCAACCGGGTGATGTCGACCAGCCGGTCCGGCTCCAGGACGCCGTCCTTCATCAGGTCGATCTGAGTCGTGCCGCCGGCCAGATAGGACGCGTCGGGATCGGCGGTCACCGTCGCCACGGCCTGGCCCACCTCGCCCGCCCTGACGTACTCGAACTCACGCATCGCGGTCACCCGCCCCCATCCGGTCGCGGACCTCGCGGATCGCCTTGACGATGTTGGGGTAGGCGCCGCACCGGCACAGGTTGCCGCTCATGAACTCGCGGATCTCCGCATCCGAACCCGCGCGCCCCTCCGCCAGCAGGCACACCGCCGACATGATCTGCCCGGAGGTGCAGTAGCCGCACTGGAAGGCGTCGTGACGGACGAACGCCTCCTGCATCGGATGCAGGACGCCGTCGGCCGCGAGGCCTTCGACGGTGGTGATCGCCCGGCCCTCGCACTGCGCGGCCAATGTCAGGCAGGACAGGACCCGCTTGCCGTCCGCCATCACGGTGCACGCGCCGCAGGCGCCCTGGTCGCAGCCCTTCTTGGTGCCGGTCAGCCCCAGCCCGTCGCGCAAGGCGTCCAGCAGGGTCACGCGAGGGTCCAGGTCGAGCCGATGATCGACGCCGTTTACGGTCAAGGTCACCGCGACCCGCGCGATCGTCGGCGCGGGACTCCGGTGAGTCGTGTCATGAGCCATAACCCCTCGATTCCGGCACGGCACGAGCCGCGCCCTCACGGGGGGAGGTCCTCACCGACTATACGCCATAGAGGAATGAGTACGAACGATCGTACTATTTGTTTCGTGACCACTCGCGTAGAAGAGTCCGATCCCCACTGCCTGCCCACCGAGCGCGCCGCGGACCTGCTCGCCCGCGCGCCCTGGCGCCGCTTCGCCACCGTCGGCGACAGCCTGGCGGCGGGCACCGGCGACCCGAGCCCCGGATACGCTGGCCTGGGATGGCCCGACCCCGACGCGGCCGTCGAGGCCTCGATGGGGCGGGTGTTCGAGCCGGGCAGGCGGTGCCGGCCGCCGAGATCGTCAAGGGCCTCGCCCGCCTGCTCGGCGGGCAGGCGCCCTCCCTCAGAGCCTGGCGCTGATGATCGGCGCCAGGCGATCGGCGATGACCACGTGGCCGCTGTCGTTCGGGTGGACGTTGTCGGACATGTTGGCGCTGGTCAGCCAGCCCTCGGTGGGGACGTAGTAGACCTTGGCGTCGCCCGCGGAGTTGCGGGCGGTGACCGCGGCCCGGGTCTGCGTGGCGTACCGCTTCGTGAAGGTCTCCAGCGCGAAGATCGCCGCCCCCGGGTAGGCCGCCCGCGCCTCCTGCAGCAGGTGGGTGTAGGACGCCTGGAAAGTGGTGGTGCTCACGCCGTGCCCCACGTCGTTGGTGCCCAGGTTGATCACGACCGCGTTGGCCTGGTAGCGGGAGAAGTTCCAGTCCGGGGTGGCGGCGTTGGGGTTGAGCTTGGGGAAGCGCGCCTCCAGGCCGACGCAGCCGTCCGCGGTCGCCACCAGGCAGGCACCGCCTTGGGCGACCTGGGTGTGCCGGGCCCCGAGGCGCTCGCCGATGAGCCAGCCGTACGCGGTCAGGGCGTTCTTGGAGGTGGTCGTGCCGACGGTGATGGAGTCGCCGACGAACTCGATCAGCTTGGACGGGGGCGCGATCGCGTACGTCGTGGCCCCCGGGTCGAGCACGAGGCCCTGGAAGACGGCGTCACCGTGGTAGGACCCGGCGACGACCCGGTAGGAGACGCGTAAGGTGTGGTTCCCCGCGGCCAGGGGCGTGGGGGTGAGGTTGACCGAGCCGCGTACGTTCTGGATGTAGACCCACGCGCCGCCGTCGACGCTGTAGTACAGGTCGATGGTGTTGCGCTGGTTCAGCCTGACCGTCCTGCCGGTGAAACCGGTGGTGAGGTAGGCGCCCGCCCAGTACGGCACGTATGCGGTGGAGGCGGTGGTGTCCCACCGCCCGGTGAAGGAGATGTTGGCGTCGGTGGGGGAGCCGTCGCCCGTCGCCGCCTCGGCCCGCGGCGTGACCGCTGTGACCAGGGCGATGACGAGCGTGCTGAGCAGCAGCCGTGTCCTCATCAGAGTCCGATCCTGGGGGCGACGATGGGTGCGAGCCGGTCGGCGACCGTGATGGCCGGCAGAGGGCTTGCCCACCAGTGGACTCTCGGTCATGAACGACCGTCAACGAGATCGTTCGCGCGGCGCGTTTCCGGGCAGGTCAGTGGCGCGTACCCGGTGAAAGGTTCATGCCTTCAGAGAGGCTGGCAAACCGGGCACCAGACGGTCGTACGGCCGGCGATCCGGCAGCGGGACAGGGGTGTGCCGCAGCGCGGGCAGGGGCCGCCGGGCTCGTCGCGCACGCCGGTCAGCCAGGTGTCACGTGCGGGCACGCATCCGGCCTTGATCGACACGCGCAGGACCCGGCGCATCGCCCCGTACAAAGCGGCGCGTGCGGCCTCGTCCAGATCTGCCACGGCACGCCGGGGATCGACGCCGGCGTGCCAGCAGATCTCGTCGGCGAGCAGGTTGCCCAGGCCGGCGAGGAACGCCTGGTCGATCAGCGCCGGCTTGAGCCGTCCCCGGCGGCCCGACAGCAGTCTGGCGAAGCACGCGTACGACACCTCGCGCGCGTCCGGGCCGAGGCCGCCGAGCACCCGCTCGGCCTGGGCCTCGTCGGCGGCGAGGCGGATGCCCTGGAGTTTGCGCATGTCCCGGTAGCGCAGCTCCCCGTCGTCGAACTGCCAGACGACCCGGTCATGCCGGTGCCACGGCTCCTCGGGGGAGTGCCAGGACAGCGAGCCGGTCATGCCGAAGTGCAGCATCAGCACCGGCCCGCCGGCGGGCGCGATCAGCCACTTGCCGTGCCGCCGCGGCCGCTCGAACCGGTGTCCGCGTAGCGCGGCGGCCAGCCGCCGGGCGCCGATGCCGCGCAGGACCCCGGGGTCGCGAACGCGCACGGCCCTGATCGGCTCGCCGGTGTGCTCCGACAGCACCTGGCGGAAGCCCTCCACGTCGGGGAGTTCCGGCATGGGGAAACCCTGCCCACCAGGGCCGCCTACCTGCTCAGATCGTGACGGCGAGCTTGCCGACGGTGCCGGTGGTGAAGTCGGAGACCGCGCGCGGCGCCTCGGCCAGCGGGTAGGCGCGGGCCACCGGCACGCGCAGGCGTCCCTCGGCCGCGTCGGCGGCGAGCCGGGCCAGGGTGTCCGGGTTCGGGTCGGCCATCACCGCCGTGGCCTTGAGGTCGCGGCCGGGTTCGTCGGGCACGTAGTGCAGGGTGGAGGCCAGCCGCCCGCCGTCGGCCAGCAGGGCGGCGACCGCCGGGCCGTCGCCCGCCAGGTGCAGCGCGGCGTCGACCCCGCCCGGCGCGATCGCGCCCACCTGCGCCGGCAGATCGGCGTGGTCGACGGCCCAGGTGGCGCCCAGGCCCGTGACGAAGGCGGCTTCGGCTCCGGGCCTGGCGGTGGCGATCACCCTGGCGCCGCGCGCGGCGGCCAGCTGGATGGCGAACGCGCCAACGCCGCCGGTCGCGCCCGAGATCAGGACGGTCTCGCCCGGTGCCGGGGCGACGGCGTCGACGGCGTTAAGCGCGGCGGTCCCGGCCAGCCCCAGCACGCCCGCGCGGGTGTGGCCGAGCCCTTCGGGGATCCTGGCCAGGCCGTACTGCTCGCTCACCACCACATATTCGGCGAAGCCGCCCTGGCCCAGGGTCGGGCGCATGACCACGCCGAACACATCCGCACCCGGCGTCAGGCCGGTCACGCCCTCCCCGACGGCCGCCACGGTGCCGGCGAAGTCCTTGCCGAGCACGACCGGGAACTCGTAGTCGTACACGCCCTTGAGATAGCCGCCCAGCACGCCCAGGTCGAAACCGTTGACCGAGGAGGCCAGCACCCGGACCAGCACCTCGCCGGGACCCGGTTCCGGCACGGGCAGGTCGGCGGCGGCCAGGTCGGCGCCGAAGCCGGTGAAAGCCATGGCACGCATGATGATCACTCCGTTTCCGTGGAAGCTGTGGTGGCCTGCCGCCAGGAGGCGCGCAGGACGGCGCGGGCGACGGCCAGTTCGGCCTCGTCGCGCGGGGCGTAAAGCATCACGATCGTGTCGGGCCACTCGGGGCGCCGGCTGATCGGATGCGGCTCGATCCACCCGGCCCGTTCGAGCGGATCGATGAGCGGCGCGGGCACCGTGAGGTGCAGGAAACCCGAGCGGTGGATGTGGCCGAACTCGTCACGGCTGGGGTGCAGGAACGCCGCCCACGGCCCGGCCGGCTCGCGCAGCCGCAGCGCGAGTGAAGCGGGCTCGGACACCTGGCTGGGGCCGGTGAACACGCCCGCCAACGCCTGCGCCTCCGCCACCAGGGCGGCCCTGATGCGCGGCGGGGAGAACTGGTCGAGCTGGTCGTGCGGGATCTCCAGACCCGTGGTCCGCGGGCGAGGGCCGGGCCGGGGTGGGGGATCGGTCAAGTCGATGCTCATCGCAACGGCACTTTCTGTGCGCTGGTTACTTCTTGTGCGTGCATCGAGTCTGATCCAGAATGCCGTCATGACGGAAGAAGGCACTTTGACCCGCGTTAGGCACATCGATGTGCGTGAGACGGTCGGCGAGCATCACCCGTCCTGCCAGTTGCGCGACATCCTCGACCGCGTCGGGGACAAATGGAGCGTGCTGGTGATGGACCTGCTCGGCGGCGGCCCCAAGCGCTACTCCGAGCTGCAGCGCGCCATCGAGGGCATCTCCCAGCGCATGCTCACCCTCACCCTGCGCAGCCTGGAGCGGGACGGGCTGGTGGAGCGCACCGTCACCCCCACCTCGCCGCCCCGGGTGGACTACGACCTGACCCCGGTCGGCCGGACGCTGTCGTCCCAGGTGGCCGGGCTCATCGAATGGGCCGAGCGGCACCGCGAGTACGTGGCCGCCGCCCGCGTGCGCTACGACGCGTCCTGACCGGGCCCTGCGCCGCGCGCTGACGGGTGTCGCGGCCGGACGGCCGGGTCACCTGATGACAGCGATCGCTCATCCGCGTTATCATCGCGATATGGCGATTGATAACGACGGTGGCCGCTGTGTCAGCACCGACATCGCCGCCGGGGTCCCTCCGGCGGCGGCGCTGTTCCACTCGCTGGCCGACGAGACCCGGCTGCGCATCGTGCAGCGCCTGGCCAGGGGTGAGGCGCGCGTGGTGGACCTGACGGCCGAGCTCGGGCTGGCCCAGTCCACGGTCTCCAAGCACCTGGCCTGCCTGCGCGACTGCGACCTGGTGGACTACCGGGCCGAAGGACGCCAGTCGTTCTACTCCCTGACCCGGCCCGAGCTGATGGACCTGCTGGCCTCCACCGAGCAGCTGCTGGCCGCCACGGGCCACGCGGTCACCCTGCGCCCCGCCCAGGTGGGGGAGGCCGGGTCGTGACCGCGCAGAACCTGGGCCCGGCGCCGGCCCGGCGCGCCGTGCTCCGGCGCCGGATCCGGCTGCTGGTCGCCGCCACCATCACCTACAACGTGATCGAGGCCGTCGTCGCCATCACCGCGGGGACCATCGCCTCCTCCACGGCGCTCATCGGCTTCGGGCTGGACTCGGTCGTCGAGGTCGCCTCCGCCGCCGCGGTGGCCTGGCAGTTCTCCGCCGCCGACCACGAACGCCGCGAACGGGCCGCGCTGCGCGTCATCGCGATCTCCTTCTTCGCCCTGGCCGCCTACGTCACCGTCGACGCCGTACGCGCCCTGCTCGGCGCGGGGGAGGCCGGACACTCCACCCCGGGTCTGATCCTGGCCGCCCTGTCCCTGGCCGTCATGCCGTTCCTGTCGTACGCCCAGCGCCGCGCCGGTCGTGAGCTGGGCTCGGCCTCGGCGGTGGCCGACTCCAAGCAGACCCTGCTGTGCACCTACCTGTCGGGGGTGCTCCTGGCCGGGCTCGCGCTCAACAGCGCCTTCGGCTGGTCCTGGGCCGACCCGATCGCCGCCCTGGTCATCGCCGCGGTCGCGGTCAAGGAAGGGCGCGACGCCTGGCGCGGAGACGCCTGCTGCGCCGTGCCCGCCGGCGCCGAGCCGGACGGCTGCGCCGACGGTTGCTGCTCGCCGTCGTAGGCGCCCCAAGCGATTTGGAGAAATGTTGACCCTGGTGGGCGCGTTGGCGTGACCGTGGGGGAAGGGGTTACGTATTCAAACCTCCACGCGGTATGGGGAAGGTGGTGTGGGACATGGCTGATAGTCCACTCCATCCGAAACTCGACATGGGTCAGCACCCGGACATAGCGGCCCTGCGAGCTCAATACGACATGGCTGCGCAGAGCCCGTCGGGGCAGTCCGTCAGCGGACTGACATTCCTGAGCGGTCTCTATCTCGCCATCTCACCATGGGTGGTGGGATTCTTCGGGCGCTCGACCCTGACCGTCAACAATCTGATCACCGGTATCGCCCTGGCGCTGCTGGCGGCCGGGATAGCCTCGGCGTACGGCAGGATCCACGGGCTGGCATTTGTCGTACCGGTCATCGGAGTGTGGACGATCATCGCCCCGTGGGTGCTGCCGCCGCACACAGCCAGCGCCGGCACGATCATCAACAACGTCATCACGGGGATCGTCATCGTCGCATGCGGCCTGGCCTGCGTCATGCTGGGCTCGATGTCCCTACGTCGGCATTGACGCCTCCGGGCGGACCGCCGGTCCGCACCGAGAAGCGGCACGCCGCCGACTGCGTCCCGTCTCCTGGAGGAGAAGGGGACGCAGTCGACTGTCCGGCACCTGTGAGTTATCCGAAAAGTGTGGATCCGACGCTTGAGCATGATCCATCCTTGGCCGTGCAAGACGGCCCCGCCGAGGCGGGGCCGTACCGTAAGGCAAGGGAGTTTCATGGCCAACCGATATCGGACGTTATTGGGGGCGGCGGCGGGCGTCGCCATGCTGGCGACAGCCGCTGTGGCCCCCGCGCAGGCGTCCGCCGTCGCCCCCGTCAGCGTGACGTTCGCCGCGGCGGAGGACGTGTTCGTCAGCCAGGCCGAGCCGGCCAAGAGCTTCGCGACCGCGACCTGGGTGAGCGTCTGCGGCACCGCGTGCGGCAGCGCCACCGCGGGGCAGCGCGCCGCCCTGACCCGCTTCAAGGTGACCGGCATCCCGCAGGACGCCGAGGACGTCAAGGTCACGCTGGACGTGGTCTCGGCCAGAACGACGGACACCACCGTCTCCGTCCGCCCGGTGACGGGCGCCTGGACGGAGGCTGCCACCACCTGGAACACCCGTCCGGCGCTGAGCGCGCCGGTCATCGGCTCGCACACCGGCTTCACCGCCGGCGCGACGGCCAAGCTGGACGTCTCGTCGGCCGTCAAGGGTACCGGGACGTACGCGTTCGCCCTCACCGGGACCGACGCCACCACGACCGTCCTGATGTCCTCGCGCGAGAGCGGGGACCGGGGGCCGAAACTCACGATCACCTATACCGAAGGCGCCGGGGACGAGCAGACCGACGGGCCGCTGCCCTTCACCCTGGCGGGCACCGCGGCGCTGCGGGCCTCGGCCAAGAAGGTGTTCGCGCACTACTTCAGCCCCTATCCGATCTCCCTCGACAACCAGGCTCCGGCGGGCGACTACTACGCCAGGAACTACCTCAAGCCGGACGGCGAGAGCGGCAAGCACGCCGCCTACGGCGGGCTGCTGCGCGACCGGCCGCTGGGACGCGACCCGATCACGGGCGACTACGCGCTGGCCGACCTCAAGACCGAGGTGCGGCAGGCCATCGCCGCGGGCCTGGACGGCTTCACCGTCGACATCCTCTCCGTGACCAGCGCGCAGTGGACGCGGGTGCAGAACCTCGTCAAGGCGGCCGAGGCCGTGGACCCCGGCTTCAAGATCGTGCTCATGCCGGACATGAACGGCCTGTCCTCGACCGACAGCGCCGCCCTCGCCACCGCCATGGCCAAGCTGGCCGCGTCGAAGTCGGTCTACCGGCTGGCCGACGACCGCCTCGTCGTCGCCCCCTTCAAGGCCGAAGGCCGCACCCCCGCCTGGTGGTCGGACTGGATGAAGACCATGGAGACGCAGCACGGCATCAAGGTCGCCCTGGTGCCCACGTTCGTCGACTTCAACAAGTACCGCGACGCCTTCGCCTCCATCAGCTACGGCTTCTCGAACTGGGGCAGCCGCAGCCCCGCCGCCAACGCCGCTCTGACGACGAACATCGACCGCGCGCACGGCATGGGCAAGATCTGGATGCAGCCGGTGTCCGTCCAGGACGAGCGTCCCAACCAGAGCATCTTCGACGAGGCGGGCAACACCGAGAACCTGCGGGCCACCTGGAAGGGGGCCATCGACGGCAAGGCGGAGTGGGTGCAGCTCACCACCTGGAACGACTACTCGGAGAACACCCAGTTCGCCCCTTCCAGGAACGCCGGCTGGACTTATCTGGACATCAGCGCCTATTACCTGACCTGCTACAAGCTCGGCTGCCCGAAGATCACCAACGACACGGCGTACCTGACCCACCGGGTCCAGCCGGTCGCGGCCGAGCCGTCGTACGCGCAGACCAAGCTCATGAAGCTGCGCGCGGGCAGCACCGCGGCCCGCGACACCGTCGAGGTGCTCACCATGCTGACCGCGGCGGGCAAGATGTCGGTCACGGTCGGCGGCACGACGCAGACCTACGACGCGCCCGCGGGGGTGTCCGCCAAGACGTTCCCGCTGAAGGCGGGCGCCGCTTCGGCCTCGGTCACCAGGAGCTCGGCCGTGGTGGCGAAGGTGGTCTCGCCGTACGCGATCAGCGCGACGCCGTACGTGCAGGACCTGCACTACCGCGCGGCCTCCAGCGAACGCTGACGCGGCGCGCCGGATCCCCGGGCCGGGTGCCCCCTGGGATCCGGCGCGCCGGCACCTCTCAGGCGCGCAGCCTCTCCAGGCGGAGCGTGTCGCGCAGCAGCGGGCGGGCCGCCAGGGCCACGAGCACCGCGGTGAGAACCCCGATGCCCGCCATGGCCACGGCCCTGCCGACCGCCCAGCCGAGCCACCCCACCTGGTAGTGGTCGGCGAGGGGCACGATCACCGCCACGATTCCCGCGACCGCCGCCACGACGCAGATCGGCAGCGCGGCGATGACCGCCTGCCGTACGAGGACCCCGCCCAGCGCCCGCTCCGGCACCCCGGAGGCGGCCAGCGCGGCGAACGAGCGGCGGTGATCGAGCAGCTCCTCGGCCTGGTGCACCACGAGGGCGGCCGCCGACGTCACCAGGGCCACCAGGAGCGCGGCGTCGACGAGCGCATGGGCGTGGTGGTAGCCGGCGGCCGCCTGCTGGGCCCCGGCGGCCGCGCCGAAGAACACCGTCAGGCCCACCACGGACAGGGCTCTGGCCCGGGCCCTCGGGTCCGCCTCGACCAGCCGTGCGGCCAGCAGCATCTCGGGCGAGCCGGCCCGCCGGGCGGCGCGGCGCGCGGACACCCTGATCACCCAGGTCGTGGCCAGCGTCGCCCCGAACAGCATGAGCACCGCCCCGGCCGTGATGGCCACAGCCGCCCCGTACTTCCCGGCGAGCGGGAAGCTCCCTTTCATCACGAATCCGAGAAAGAAGAGGCAGGCACCGGCCACGAAGCGGTACAGGTCCGCCGCTCTCGGCCCCCGCAGGCGTGAACGGCGAACCAGGCCCAGCGGTGAGGCGATGACGTTCCGGCCGGCGCGCGCCCCTGACAGGGCTCCGCCCAGCGCCATCACGGCCATGACCACCGGCACCTGGATCAGCGGCCCGGAGAGATGGGTGACCACGTAGACCGCGGCGCCGGCCAGCGAGCCGGCCAGCGCCAGCCGGCCGCCTTCCAGGGCGCCGAGCAGGCGCACGTCGTCCGGCGTGGCCCCGGCCAGCCGCAGGCCGGCCAGCCGCCGCTCCCTGGTGGCCGAGCCCAACCGGTTGGACTGGTGCACCAGGCCGGCGACCGGCAGGGCCAGCAGGGCCAGGGCCAACCCGGTCAGCGAGCCGCCCTCGTCCTTGTAGTCGGCCAGGCTGACGGCCGTGCAGACCAGGAACGTCGCCAGCCCCGTGCCGGCGGCGACCAGCCAGGCGCGGGCCCGCTCGGTCCGTGACCGTCCCCTGTTCAGCATGCGGATGACGGTGATCATTGGCTGATCCCCGTCAGCACGGCCCCGTCGCGCAGGGCGAGCTCGCGGTCGGCGTAGGCCGCCACCCGGTTGTCGTGGGTGACCAGGACCACTGCGGTGCCGCCGGCGCGGGCCGCGCCCAGCAGCGCGCTCATCACCTGCTCGCCGCCGAGGGTGTCCAGCGCTCCGGTGGGTTCGTCGGCGAAGACCACGCGCGGGCCGGTCACCAGCGCCCGCGCGACGGCCACCCGCTGCAACTGGCCCCCGGACAGCTCGCCGGGCCGCTGGTCGGCGCAGTCGGACACCTCCAGCCGGGCCAGCATGTCGGCCGCGGCGTTCATCGACTCCTGCCGGCCGTGCCGGTTGAACAGCATCGGTAACGCGACGTTCTCCGCCGCCGTGAGCTCGGGCACCAGCTCCCCGAACTGGAAGACCACGCCGAAGCTCTCGCGGCGCAGCTTGGTCAGCTTCGCCTCGGCCAGCGTGTCGATCCGCCTGCCGTCCAGGACGACCTCGCCGGACTCCGGGCGGATGATCCCGGCCAGGGGCAGTGCAGCAGGGTCGACTTGCCCGATCCGCTCGGCCCGGTGACCGCGAGGATCTCGCCCTCCGCGAGCTGGAGGGAGACGCCTGTCAGCGCCCTGGTCCTGCCGTACGACTTCACCAGGCCGCTGGCCTCAAGCATCGTTGTCCCCCTTCAGCCGCGACAGTGCGGTCTCGATCCAGCGCAGGTCGGCGTCGAGGTGCTGGAGCGCAAAGTCGGCCGCCAGCACCTGGGCGGGCGGGCTGGCCGCCTTCTCGGCGGTCAGCTCCCGCATGCGGGCCAGATGCGCCTCGCGCTGCCGCAGCAGATAGCCGTCGGCGTCTCGTCCCGCGACGGCGACCCGGGCGAACAGCGAGCTGGCGACATACGGCGCCGGCGGCTCCACGGTGTTCAGCCACCGGGCCAGCTCCTCCCGGCCGCTGCCGGTGATCGCGTACATGGTCCGCTCGGGGCCGCCCTCCTGCTGCGTCTCCGCCACCTCGGCGAAGCCGTCGCGTTCCAGCCGCTGCAACGTGGCGTAGACCTGCCCGTAGGCCAGCGGCTTGGCGCCGGCCAGGCGATGATCGTGCTCCTTCTTGAGCTCGTAGCCGTGTTTCGGGCGCTCCGCGAGCAGCCCGAGCATCACATGAGCCGTGGACATGATCGCAACTATACATTCAATGAATAGTCGGGCAAGCGGCGGACTTCGAGGAGGCGGACGGCTCAGCCCGCGAGGCCGTCGAGCAGGTCGTCCAGGGCGGACTTCACCCGCTCCACACCCGTCTCCCCGAGCCGGTGGGCCAGCAGCGGGGCGGCGAGGGGCGCGAGGAGGGCGTCGGCGAGGCAGTGGGCGTCCGCGCCGGGGCGGAACCGGCCGATCAGCATCGACAGGTGACCGTGGTAGGCGTCGTACGCGCCGCCGAAGCGGGCCAGCGGGCTCGCCGTCTCGGCCATGAGCAGCAGGTCGAGCTGCTCGGCCGTCCTGTCCGCCAGGGCCCGCAGGAACGCTTTGGCGCGCGCGGCCGGCTCCGCGCCGGGGCCGAGCGGCGGCGGCCCCTCGATGAACGCAGCCTGGAACTCCCGCTCCCGCCGGTCGATCAGCGCGTACGCCAGCCCGGACCGGTCGCCGAAGCGCCGGTAGAGCGTGCCGACGCCGACCCCGGCGGCCGCGGCCACGTCCGCCATCTGCAGGCCCTGCACGCCGCGGGCGGCCACGATGCCCTCGGCGGCGGCGAGGATCTTCGCGCGATTGCGGGCCGCGTCGGTGCGCTCGCGTGTCACGGCTCCCATCCTGGCACCTCTTGTCAACCGGAACTGATTCCGGTTACGTTGAAACGGAATTGATTCCGCTTCAACGGGATGGAGGACGCATGGCACGGAAGGTAGCCCTGGTCACCGGGGGTAGCAGGGGGATCGGCGCGGCCGTCGCGCGGCGGCTGGCGGGTGACGGGTTCGACGTGGCTCTCACGTACCGGAGCGCGGGCGACCGGGCGGCGGCGATCGTCAAGGAGATCGAGGCGGCCGGCGCTCGGGCGCTCGGGCTCCAGGCGGAGGCCGCCGACGCCGGGGCGCTGGTCGCGGCCGTGGAGCGGACGGTCCGCGAGCTGGGCCGGCTGGACGTCCTGGTCGGCAACGCGGGCATCGCGCCGTACGGGGCGCTGGAGGAGGTGACGCTGGAGGAGGTCGACCGGCTGCTGGCCGTGCACCCCAGGGCCTCGTTCGTGCTGGCGCAGGCGGCGGCGCGGCACATGCCGGACGGCGGCAGGATCATTCTCATCGGCAGCAGCCTGGCCGAACGCGTGCCCTACCCCGGCTGGACGGCGTACGCGATGAGCAAGTCGGCGCTGACCGGGCTCGCCAAGGGGCTGGCCAGGGACCTCGGGCCGCGCGGCATCACCGCGAACGTGGTCCACCCCGGATCCACCGACACCGAGATGAACCCGGCGGACGGGCCGGACGCGGACGAGGAGCGGCGCCACACGGCGCTCGGCCGCTACTGCTCGCCCGACGACATCGCCGCCACCGTCGCCCACCTGGCGGGGGACGGGGGCCGCGCCATCACGGGCACGGCCGTCTCCGTCGACGCGGGTGTCACCGCCTGACGCGTTACGTCACCTTCCGGTCATCGCCGGAAACCTCCGCGTAACCCTTGACATGTCCGCACGCCTCCCAGCACGCTTGTCATGAAATGGAAAGACTTTTCACTGTGTGAAAAGACTGGAAGGCGGCTACACCCCCATGAGCCATGAACAGGCGTTCGCCGAGCATGCCCCCGCCCCCGACGACGAGGCCGCGGCCGCGGCGGCGCGGGTTTCCGACGCGAGGCTGAGAGCGGGCGCGCAAGTGGTTCTTGTCGCGCTCTCGTGCTACATCGCCGTCGAATCCCTGGGGCTCGGCCTGTGGACCTCGTTCGGTCCCGGGCCGGGGTTCTTCCCGTTCGTGCTGGCCATCGCACTCGGGCTGCTCGCGCTGGCCTGGGCCGCCCAGACGAGGCGGGCCCGTGCGGACGAGGACGGCCCGGCCGAGCGCACCGACGTGGGCCACGCCGCCGCCGTGCTCGGCAGCCTGGTGGTGCTCGCGGCCGCCATGGACCTGGCCGGCTACCAGATCAGCGTGTTCGTGTTCCTCATGTTCCACCTCAAGTGGCGCGCGGGCCGGAGCTGGGCGCTGTCGCTCGTGCTCTCCCTCGCCGGCAGCGTGGGCATCTACCACGGCTTCGACCAGGGGCTGATGGTGCAGCTGCCGCCGTCGGCGATCCCGCTCCTGGCCGGCTGGGGCCTGTGATGGACGTCCTGGCCGACCTGCTCGGCGGGCTCGCCACGGCCCTGTCGCCGCAGAACCTCCTGTACGCGTTCATCGGCTGCCTGCTCGGCACCCTGATCGGGGTCCTGCCGGGCATCGGGCCCGTCGCCGGGGTGGCGCTGCTCATCCCGCTCACCCTCAACCTGGACCCGACCAGCGCCATCATCATGCTGGCCGCCATCTTCTACGGCACCCAGTACGGCGGCACCATCACCAGCGTCCTGCTCAACACCCCGGGCGAGGCCGCCTCCGCGATCACCACGATCGACGGCTACGCCATGACCAAGCAGGGCCGCGCGGGGGTGGCGCTCACCATCGCGGCGGTCGGGTCGTTCGTCGGCGGCACCGTCGCCACCGTCGGGCTCGTCGTCGCCGCCAAGCCGCTCGGCGACCTGGGCCTGCGGATCGGGCCGCCGGAGTTCTTCGCGCTCATGGTGCTCGGCATCTCCCTGCTCGTCGCGCTCGCCGGCCGCTCGATGACCAAGGCGCTCATCTCCGGCGTGCTCGGCCTGCTGATCTCGATGGTCGGCATCGACCCGGTGGCCGGGGCGCCGAGGTTCACCTTCGGCAGCGAACGCCTGCTCGACGGCATCAGCTTCGTCGCCGTCATCATCGGGCTCTTCGGCCTGTCGGAGATCCTCGTGGCGGCCAGGGGCGGCACCGCCCAGGCGGTGGCCCCAGGGCTGCGGGCGCTCCTGCCGGGCCGTGCCGACCTGCGGCGCAGCGTTCCGGCGATCGCCAGGGGCACCGGGATCGGGTTCGCGCTCGGGCTCGTCCCCGGGATGACCGGCTCGGTCTCCTCGCTGCTCGCCTACGGCGCGGAGCGCAGGTTCAGCAGGCACCGCGCCGAGCTGGGGTCGGGCGCGGTGGAGGGCGTCGCGGGGCCGGAGACGGCCAACAACGCGCACGCGAACGGCGCGCTCGTGCCCCTGTTCACCCTCGGCATCCCGGCCTCACCGACGATCGCCGTGCTCATGGGAGCGTTCCTGCAGCAGGGGCTGACGCCGGGGCCGACCCTGTTCGCCGAGCACGCCGACGTCGCCTGGGGGATCATCGCCAGCCTGTTCGTCGGCAACGTCATCCTGCTGGTGCTCAACGTGCCGCTGGTGCGGGTGTGGACGTCGATCCTGCGCATCCCGTACCCGGTGCTGACCGCGCTGATCCTCACGTTCATGGTCGTGGGCGCGTACACGATCAACTTCTCCGTCTTCGACGTGTTCGTCATGGTCGCCTTCGGGCTGCTCGGCCTCGTGCTGCGCCGCCTGGACATCCCCCTGGCGCCCCTGGTGCTCACCCTCGTGCTCGGGCCCCTCATGGAGCGTTCCCTGCGCGAGTCGCTGGAGCTGTCGCAAGGCGACCTCACCGTCTTCCTGACCCGTCCGATCTGCGTCGTCCTGCTGGTGATCGCGCTCGCCATCGCCCTGAGCCCGCTGCTGAGCCGGCTGCTGGGGCTGCGCAAACCCGCCGTCCTGGCCGAGGACCCCGAGGCCTGAGGCCGACACCCCCCATAAGGAGTCATCGTGAAAGTCAAGATCGCAGTCACGGCCGTGGCCGTGGCGACGGCGCTCGCCGCGTGCGGCGCCCAGCAGTCCGGCGGCGCCGCGGGCGCCTGGCCGCGCAAGGGGAAGCCGGTCACGCTGATCGTCTCGTTCGCGCCCGGGGCGGCCGTCGACGCGGCGGCCCGCGTGGTCGCACCCGTCCTGGAGAAGGAGCTGGGTACGAACGTCGAAGTGCTCAACAAGCCGGGCGCCGGGGGACAGATCGGCTACACCGCGCTCACCAAGGCCAAGCCCGACGGCTACACCATCGGCGCCACCGGCTCGCCGTCCGTCGTCGTCTCGCCCCTCGACCCGAGCCGGGGCGCCACCTACACCCGGCAGAGCTTCCTGCCGCTGGGCATGCAGGTGCTCGACCCGATGCTGGTCGGGGTCGCGCCCGGCAGCCCGTACAAGGATCTGAAAGCCCTGATCGAGGCGGTCAAGGCCAAGCCGAAGAGCGTCACCGCGACCACGACCGGGGTGCAGACCGGCGAGCACTTCGCCCTGGCCGACATCCAGCAGAAGACCGGGGCGGAGTTCGCCCCCGTGCACTTCTCGGAGGGTGCGTCGTCGGCCATCGCCGCCTTCCTCGGCAAGCACGTCGAGGCGTACGTCGGCAACGTCAGCGACGTCAAGGACCTCGTCGCCCAGGGCAAGATCCAGGTGCTCGGCGTCATGTCGGCCGAGCGGAGCCCGTTCCTGCCGGACGCGCCCACCTTCGCCGAGCAGGGCTACCAGGTCGAGGGGGCGACCGCCCGCGGTTACTCGGCGCCCGCCGGGCTGCCGGACGAGGTCCGCGTCAAGCTCGAAGGAGCCCTGAAGAAGGCGATCGAGGACCCGGCGGTCGTCGCCAAGATGAAGGACCTCGGCCTGGCCACCGCGTACAAGTCCGGCCAGGACTACAGCACGTACTGGGCCGACCAGGAGACCACGGTCAAGCAGGCCCTCCCCCTCGTCCGCAACACCAAGAGCTGAAAGGCGCCTTCAATGAGCGAGACCTCCCAGGACGCGCTGGCCCGGCTGGCCGCCCTGCCCACCGCCAACATCGGCGACGCCATGGACCGCCTCGGCGTCCTCGACTCCCGGATCCGCCCCATCTGGCCGGGCGCCCGCGTGGCCGGGCGCGCCTTCACCATCTGGACCCGATCGGGTGACAACGCGCTCATCCACCAGGCGCTCGACGTCGTCGAACCCGGCGACGTCATCGTGGTCAACGGCGGCGGCGACGAGTCCCGGGCGCTGATCGGCGAGCTGATCGGGCAGCGCGCCAAGAACAAGGGCGTGGCCGGGTTCGTCATCGACGGGGCCGTCAGGGACGCCGACGGGCTCGGGGAGATGGGCATGCCCGTCTTCGCCCGCGCGGTGACGCCCGCGGGGCCGTACAAGAACGGGCCCGGCCACCTCGGCCGCACCGTCGCGGTCGGCGGCGTCGCCGTCGCGCCGGGCGACCTGATCCTCGGCGACGCCGACGGCGTGGTCGTCGTCCCGCTGGCCGAGGCCGAGCGGGTCGCGCAGGCGGCCGAGGCCGTCTTCGTGACCGAGGAGGGCAAACGGGCTGCCATCCTTGAATCCGCGTGACGACAGGTTCATCCGCGTGCGAGAAAGGGTTCCGCCGATGACCGCAGGACAGCCGCAGCCGTCCATGCGCTCGGTCGAGCGCGCGTTCGACGTGATCGAGGTGCTGGAGCGCAGCGACAAGCCGCTGCGGCTGTCGGAGGTCGCGCGGCGGGCCGGGCTGTCCCCGGCCACGACGCTGCGCCTGCTCGGGGTGCTGCAGCGGCGCGGGTTCGTGGTCGCCGGGCAGCAGGCCTACCACCTCGGCCCGGCCGCCCTCGCCATCGCGCACGGCTTCCTCGTCACCGACGGCCTCAGCCGCGCGGCCACCCCCGTGCTCCAGGAGCTGGCCGCCACCACCGGCCTGACCACGACGCTGCACATCAGGTCGGGCCTGGAGCGCATCGTCATCGCCCGTGTCGACGGCGCCGACCCGCTGCGCTACCAGCTCCCCATCGGCCGCCGGCTGCCGCTGCACCTGGGCGCGGGCAAGGTGCTCGCGGCGGCCATGCCGGACGACGAGCTCGACGCCCTGATGGCCGCGGTCCGCGACCTGGGCACCGCGGGCGGCAAGCCGGTCAGCGAGGCCGACCTGCGGGCCGAGCTGGAGCAGATCAGGGAACGCGGCTACCACTTCTCCATGAACGAACGCGTGCTCGGGAGCTCGGGCATCAGCGCGCCCGTGCCGGCCCCGGACGGCCACTCCATGGCGTCCGTGGGCATCTCCGGCCCCGCCGAGCGCCACCCCGAGAGCGAGATGCTCGGCTGGGTGCCCGAGCTGCGCCGCGCCGCCGCGGCGCTCGGCCGGGCGCGCGACCTTTAGCCATGGTTCACATATAAGAGGACTGAAGAGATTGATCATGCGTTGCGCCGTCATCGGACTGGGCGAGGCGGGCGGCGTCTATGCCGCCGCGCTCGCCGCCGCCGGGCACGAAGTGCTCGGGTACGACCCCGGCGACACCCCCACCCCCGAAGGCGTCACCAGAACGGCGACCCTGCGGGAGGCCGTCGAACAGGCCGCGTACGTGCTCGTCCTGACCGGGGCCGCCGCGGCCCCCTCCGTGGCCGAGCAGTGCCTGCCCCACCTGGCGCGGGGCGCCTGCTACGCCGACTTCACCTCGGCCTCTCCGGAGGTCATGGAGCGGCTCGGCCGGATGGTCGGCGAGCGTGCCGACTTCGCCGACGTGGCGATCCTGGGCCCGGTGCCGTTGCACGGGCATCTGGTCCCGCTGCTGGCCAGCGGGCCGGGGGCGGGCGCGATCGCCCGGCTCGTCCGCCCGCTCGGCGGCCCGCGCGAGGTCTCCGTGGAGGTCCTCGACGGGCCTCCCGGGGCGGCCATGGGCCGCAAGCTGCTGCGCAGCGTGTTCATGAAGGGACTGGCCTCGGTGGTCTGCGAGGCCGTCGCGGCGGGGCAGGCGGCCGGGGACGAGGACTGGATCAGGGCCGAGATCGCCAAGCAACTCGCGGGCGACGGCCAGGCCGTCATCGACCGGTTCCTGACGGGCACCCGTACGCATGCCGTACGGCGGGCCATGGAGATGCGCGACACCGGCGCCTACCTGGACGTCCTCGGCGTGCCCGCCGAGATGACCCGCGCGGCCGAGCAGACCCTCCGCCGCCTGTCCACCGGCTGACGCGGCTTTTGTCGGTGGGCGATGACATGATCCGGCCATGACGACCTTCGCGCCACCGCCCGGCACCGCGGCCTGGCGGCACCTCGACGCGCGCACCGGCTTCGAGGTGGTCTACTTCCGGCCGCTCCCGGACGGGCACCGCGTCGAGGGGTGCACGACCGCGGTCGAGGAGGGCCGCACCTGGGTCGTCGACTATGTCATCGAGCTCGACGCGAGCTGGGCCACCCGCTCGGCCCGGCTCGCGAGCCGTTCCGCCGGGGGCAGGCGCCAGATCCTCCTGGAGACCGACGGCGCGGGCCGCTGGCGGGTGGACGGCGCGCCGGCGTCCTGGCTGGACGGCTGCCTCGACGTCGACCTCGAGTCGTCGGCCCTGACCAACGCGTTCCCCGTGCACCGGATGCGCCTCGGCGTGGGCGCCGCCGCACCGGCTCCGGCGGCCTTCGTCCGGGCCGCCGACCTGGCCGTCGAGCGGCTCGAGCAGCGCTATGCCCGGCTGGCCGACGAGGAGGGGCGGCAGCGCTACGACTACGCGGCGCCGGTCTTCGACGTCGCCTGCGACCTGGTCTACGACGCGTCGGGCCTCGTCCTCGACTACCCGGGCCTCGCCGTCCGAGCCGCCTGAGCCGCCTGCTTCGGCTCACCCTTCGGGCTTCGGCTCGCACTTCGGGCGGACCGGCTGACGGCGGCGACGGGGTGGCGGTCTGACGGTGGCGCTCTAACGGCGGCGGGCTGTCGGCCTGGCGGTGGCGGCCTGGCGGCGGCGGTCGGACGGTGGCGACGGGTCCGCGGCGACGGGCTGCTGCCCTGGCGGTCGCGACCGGCTGGCGGCCGTGGGTTTGGTCGTCGGTCGCCCTGAGGTCAGGAATCGGGGCGGGTCGCCGTCTCGTGCAGGCCGAGGATCTTGGTGAGCTCGTCCGGCGGCGTCAGCTGCGCAGGCGGCGCGCTCTTCTCGGCCGCGACCGGCCCCGCTGACTCCTCCCGCGCCGGGGAGCCCTGCTCGCCGCGGTCGAAGAAGCGCAGCACCTCCACCGGCAGCGGCATCACCAGCGTGGACGTCTTCTCGGCCGCCACCTCGACGACCGTCTGCAGGAGCCGCAGCTGCAGGGCGCTCGGCGTCTGAGCCATGATCGCGGAGGCGTCGGCGAGCTTCTGGGCGGCCTGGAACTCCCCGTCCGCGGTGATCACGCGGGCGCGGCGCTCCCGCTCGGCCTCGGCCTGGCGGGCCACGGAGCGCTTCATGGACTCGGGCAGCTGCACGTCCTTGATCTCCACCCGGTCGATGTGGATGCCCCAGCCGAGCGCCGGGCTGTCGATCATGAGCGCGAGGCCCTTGTTCAGCTCCTCGCGGTTGGAGAGCAGATCGTCCAGCTCGCTCTTGCCGATGATGGAGCGCAGCGACGTCTGCGCCACCTGCTCCACCGCGAACAGGTAGTTCTGCACCTCGACGGCCGCCCGCAGCGGGTCCTGCACCCGGAAGTAGGCGACGGCGTCGACCTGGACCGACACGTTGTCACGGGTGATGCCCTCCTGCGTGGGCACCGGCATCGTGACGATCTGTACGTTCACCTTCTTCAACCGGTCAACTCCCGGGATGAGAAAGGCGACTCCCGGCCGGCGGATCTCCTTCTGCGCCCGGCCGAAGCGGAACACGATGCCGCGCTCGACCTGATTGACGATCCTGACGCCCCCGAACCCGGTCAATATGGCGATGGCCGCGAGGAAACCCAGGATGATCTCGGTAACCATAATGGCCTCCCTCCCATACTTCGAGAGTAGGCCTGCTCGAACGGAAGAGCGTACCGAGCCGGCCGGACCTCCCGGGCGCCGGGGTCCGCCGCTTCCGGCGCAACGGCCACGGTGCCGTCAACCGTCAACCGCGATCGTGCGGGGCGCGGTGGCCCGAAACAGTTGGAAATCTACTTTGTAAAGGGCGGATCCTGCTGAGCCGGCGGATGCGTATCTGGTAAACGTCAGTGCGGTGCGTCAGGATCGAGTTGCGGTTCTTGGCCAATACCTGATATGGCCCGGCAAACCTTTGAATCGAACTTCAACATAGCGGATTCATAGCTATTGACCGCGGGGCGGACGCACTTGCGACTAGGTTGCTGACAGCGGAGCCGGGGCGCAGGATCGGCGCGGGTGCGGGCGGTCCGGGGCAAGGGCGTCCCGCGCTCGCGAGGGCGCGCTGCGCGCGAGAGGAGGCGGGAGGGCGGCCGTGGTCTTGCCATGCCGGGGATGTCGCCGGTTGTTGATGGCTTATCACTGGTGAGAAGGGCAGAAGGGATCTCGTGCAGGTCTTTGGGCGAGCCTCGCGCAGGTCGGGTCCCGGTATGTTCCCCGCCCGGCCATGGGCCGGGGCGGCGTCGATGAATGCCGGGCACGAGAAGCGCGAAAACCGCGTCACAACAGCGAAAGGCGTTGTAGTGCGAGACGCGATCGTGAAGTTCGATTGTGTCAGCACGGCGCCGCAAGGAGGTGCGTGATCTGCTGAAGGGGGCTACAGTACCTGCAACCATAACGTAATCGGAGCAGCATCATGGCGAAACGCATTGTTGAGTCCTTTGTCGATGACATCGACGGCAGTGACGCCGAGGGGACCACAAGGTTCGCTCTCGACGGCACCAGCTACGAGATCGACCTGTCGGGCTCTAACCGGGAGAAGCTGGAGAAGGCTCTCGCTCCCTTTATCACCAAGGCTCGCGCGGTCCGCGCCGAGCGGGGTGTTCGGGGCCGACGCGGTGGCGCCGGCGCTTCGCGGGCCGTCACCCGTGAGAAGTCCACTGAGATCAGGCGGTGGGCGAAGGCCCAGGGGCTGCCGGTGAGCGAGCGTGGCCGCATCGCCGCCACTGTCGTGGAGCAGTACGAGGCGGCCCACTGAGGGAGCGATCCGGCTTCCGGTAGGTCTTTTCAGGACAAGAGCACGGGCGGTCGGGTCCTGGCCGGCCGCCCGGCTCGGTCATCGAATGTCGTCCAGCGCCGCGTACAGCGTCTCGACCAGGGAACGGACGCGGAAGTCGCCGCCTTCCAGCAGTTCGGAGCCGCGGTTGGGGACGTAGCCGAAGGCGAGGCCGCGGTCCGGGTCGGCGAAGGCGAACGAGCCGGTGGCGCCGCCCTGGCCGAACAGCCCGGTGATGTGCCCGGGCGCGGGCCAGAAGGGGCCGCCGGGCACGGCGAAGCCGATGCCCCAGGCGGTGTGCACCCGCAGGGTCTGGTCGATCCCGTCGGCCTGCGGGGTGCGGATCCGGTCGACGAGTTCGGGCCCGAGCAGGCGGATGCCGTCGACCTCGCCGCTCAGGGCGGCGAAATAGCGGGCCAGGGAGTGGGCGGAGGCGACGCCGTCCATCGACGGGCTCTCCACCTGGTACGTACGGGGATCGTTGGTGCTGTCCCAGCCGATGGCGACGCTGCCGTAGAAGGCGCGGTAGGACAGGGTGGCGGGGTCGTTGAGCGCTTCGGCGAAGTCGGCGAGTTCGGGGACCTCCATGCCGAGCCGCATGGTCTCGGCGTCGGGGACGACCATGGTGGCCATGCGCGGCATGGCGCTGTCGGG
Organism: Nonomuraea sp. NPDC003707; assembly: GCF_053587055.1. NCBI lineage: Bacteria > Bacillati > Actinomycetota > Actinomycetes > Streptosporangiales > Streptosporangiaceae > Nonomuraea > Nonomuraea sp. NPDC003707. Next base: position 38,296 of record NZ_JBSFNK010000007.1, read on the forward strand.
GACGCGGACGTGGCAGTCGAGGCCGAGCGGGCCGGTGATCTCGCGTTCCAGGAATTCGCTCAGCGTGAGCCCGGAGACGCGGCGGACGATCTCCCCGGCGAGGTGGCCGATGCTGACGCCGTGGTAGCCGTGCGCGGTGCCCGGGGGCCATTCGGGGGTGGCGGCCGCGAGGGCGTCGGTGATGGGGGTCCAGTCGCGCAGGTCCTCCCAGGTGATGGGGTGGGTGTCCAGGGTTGGCAGGCCGGCGCGGTGGCCGAGCAGCGTCCGTACGGTGATCTCGCCCTTGCCGTTCTGGGCGAACTCGGGCCAGTAGCGGGCCACGGGGGCCTCCAGGTCCACCTCGCCGCGTCCGGCCAGCACCAGCGCGGCGCCCGTGGCGAACGTCTTGCAGGTGGAGGCGATGGGGGCGATGGTGTCGCCCCGCCAGGGCCGGCGTGTCTCCGGGTCGGCGTGGCCGCCCCATAGGTCCACGATCGGGGTGCCGTGCCGGTAGACGGTGAGCCCGGCGCCGACCTCGCCTCCGTGTGTGAAGTTCCGTTCGAACGACTCGCGCACCGCCTGGAATCCGTCGGCGGTGGTTCCTTCGATCTGTGCCATCGTCGCGCTCCTCACGTCAGAGCCGACCTACCGGTCGGTCGGGTGGCTGGGACGCTAGCCTACCGACCGGACGGTTGGCAACCGGGGTATGCTTTCAGCCTGAACCGAGAGAGGGACGGCGATTGGCACCGAACGAAACCTCCGACACCCGGCTGCGCATCATCGAGGCGGCGCGGGAGCTGTTCACCGCACAGACCTACCGTGCGGCCAGCATGCGGGACGTCGCCGAACGGGTCGGCATCAGCAAGCCCTCCCTCTACCATCACTTCCGCAGCAAGGGCGAGATACTCGACTGCCTGGTGCGGCCCCCGATCGACCGGCTCGACGCGACGATCCGGGACGCCGCCGCCGCGCCCACCCTCGCCGAGGTGCGGCAGCGCGTGCTCGGCGGCTGCGTCGACGTCATGCTCGGCCACCGCGAGACCATGGTGTTGCTGCTGCGCGACGCCTCCGTCTACGGCGACGAGACCACCGAGCTCATGTCGCGCGTGGTGGGCATCACCAGCCGGGCCGTCGAGCTGCTGGCCGGCCCCGATCCTGACTGGCGCCGACGCGTGCGGGCCGCCCAGGCCTTCGCCGCGGCCACCGACCCGATCAGCCATCTTCCGGACGTTCCGGACGACGAACTCCGGGACGAGCTGCTGCGTGGCGCGACCGCGATCCTGTCGCCGTGACGGCAGCAGCGGCAACCGGCTACGGCCTGTCGCCCGGCTTGTCGACGATCCCGGCCTCCAGGTGCGCGGTCCATCCGACGGGGGTGCCCGCCTTGACCTCGCGCGGTTGTCCGGCCGGGTAGGTACGGGTGGCGACGGTCTCGCTGTACGTCCCCAGGAAGCGGTAGTCCTCCGGGCTCAGGATGATCTCGAAGCGCCGGCCGCGCCTAAGGGAGCAGGGAGCGTCCCAGGTCGACGACGAACCGGGCGAGCCGGGCCCGCTTGCGGAACAGGTCGTGCAGCTCGGGGGTGGGCGCCTGGCCCAGGCGTTCGAAGGGGATCGCGGTCCAGGCGCTGCGCAGCACGAGGGTGGCGGCGTAGCCGAAGGAGACCTCGGCGGGGTCCGCGAGGCCGGCCACCGCGGCGGTGTACGCGGCCTCGATCGTCTCGTGCACGGCGGGCAGGTCCGCGGGGTCGAGTTCGCCGGTGTGGGCCCGGCCGACGAGGAGCTGGCCGAGGTCGAAGCCGACGGCCGCCGGGTACGGCCAGCTCCAGTCGATGGCCACGAAGTCCGCCGAGCCGTCGGCCGGGATCAGCAGGTTCGAGGGGCTGGCGTCGCCGTGGACGAGGGTGTGGGGGAGGCGGTCGAGGGCGTCCAGCAGCGGGTCGATGTGGTCGGCGAGGGCCAGCAGGTCGGCCTGCAGCAGGGGGTCGGCGTTCGCGGCGACCAGCGGGTGCCGCCACGTGGCAGGGTCGCGCAGGGTGGGCAGGAACAGGTTGGCGAGCGGGCCTTCGCAGTAGTAGCGCAGGCCGTGGTTGAGCGGCTCGCGCGGCGCGGACGTACGGCCCGCGACGGGGTGTGCGGTGGCCAGGTCGCCGAGCCGGCGGGCGGCGGCGCGGTAGCGGTCCAGGTCCCAGGCGGCGGGCGCGACCCGCACGTCCTCCAGCCACATGACGAGCCGGTCGTCGCCCAGGTCGTCCAGCCGGTACATCCGGGGCAGCCGCAGCCCGCCGGGGAGCCGGGGGCGGGCCAGGTAGACGTCCGCGTCGGCCCGCCAGGGGAAGTGCGCGAGCGCGGTGGCGCGCAGCGGCTCGGGGATGTCCGCGTACCAGGGCGAGTGCCTGATCTCGTGGATCGCCTTGACGAAGAACGACCAGGTCACGCCCCCGGTCGTGGTGCCGCGCACGCGGTGCAGCGAGGTCGTCGACAACGCCCCCGGGCCGGAGTCGAGGAGGTCGACGTGCTGGTCCGCGATCTCGGCGAGGGGGTCGCCGAGGCTCTCCCGTACGAGGTCTGTCAGGCCGGTGGTCAGCGCCATGGTCATGGGCCCCAGCATGGCGGGCGGGACAACTCGCTCGCATGAGCATGGCCTACTCAAATACGCTTTCGCCGTGGCAGGCTCCTGGCCGTTCATCGGGCGTGTGACGCAATTGTCGGAGATCAGGTCCGCCTCCAGGGGCGTGGTCGTGGCCGGTCCGCCGGGCACGGGCAAGAGCCGGCTGGCGGCGCAGGCCGTGCACGGTCTCGACGGGGTCGCCTGGGCGCGGGCCACGGCGGCCGCCGCGGAGGTCCCGCTGGGCGCCTTCGCCCCGCTGCTCCCCGCCACGCCGCCCGCCGGCAACCCGCTGGGCTGGGCGGCCGCCGCGGTGCGCGTGCCGGTGCTGGTGGTGGACGACGCCCACCTGCTCGATCCGGTCTCGGCCGCGCTCGTCCACCATCTGGTGACGCGGGACGGCACCCGGGTGATCGCGACGCTGCGCAGCCGGACGCCCGTGCCGGACGCGGTGCTCGCGCTGTGGAAGGACGACCTGGTGCCGCGGCTGGAGCTGGAGCCGTTCTCCCTGGAGGAGACGGCGGCCGTCCTGGAGGCCGCGCTGGGCGGCCGGGTGGAGTCGGCGACCGTGGCCCGGCTGTGGCGCGTCAGCCAGGGCAACGCCCTCTACCTGCGCGAACTCGTGCTGTCCGGGATGCTCGCCGCCGACGGTGGCGTGTGGCGGTGGAGCGGGCCGCTGACGATCACGCCCACGCTGCGCGAGACCATCGCGGGCCGCATCGGCGAGGTGACCGCGCGGGAGCGGGAGGCGCTGGAGCTGCTGGCGTACGGCGAGCCGCTCGGCGCCGACCTGCTGGCCGCCTTGGGGTCGCTCGACGCCGTCCAGCATCTGGAGGACCGGCAGCTCGTCACGGTGCAGCCGGACGGCCGGCGGCTCCAGGTGCGGCTCGCGCATCCCCTGTACGGCGAGGTCATCAGGGACGGCTGCGGCGTGCTGCGCGCCCGTACGATGGTGCGCCGGTTGGCGCAGGCGGTCTCGGAGGCCGGGCTGCGGCGGCACGAGGACGTGCTCAGGGTGGCCGTCTGGCGGCTGGACGGCGGTCTGACCGGCGATCCCGGGCTGCTGCTGGCCGGCTGCGAGCGCGCCAGGGTCATCCGGGACCTGGAGCTGGCCGTACGGCTGGGGCGCGCGGCCGTGGCCGCGGGCGGCGGGACTCCCGCGCTGGCCGCGCTGGGCACGGTGCTGTTCTACACCGACCGGTACGCCGAGGCCGAGGAGGTGTTCGCCACCGCCTGGGCGGCGGAGATGGGCGAGGGGGCCCGGACCGACCTCGGCGTGCAGCGGGCCATGAACCTGGCCGTCGGGCTCGGGGACGTCGCACGGGCGCGAGCCGTCCTGGAGGAGACCGGCGGGCTCGTCCACGAGGTTCAGCCGCGGCAGGCGACGCTCATCATGCGGGCCGTCCTGGCCGCCCTGACCGGCGACATCGCCGCCGCCGAGGACCTGATGGCGCGGGCGCGGGACATGGGCCCGCTCAGCCCGCACGGCGCGCGGATGATCAGCGGGGCCGAGGCGGCCGTCCTGGTGGCGCAGGGGCGGGCCGCGGAATGCCTGGCCCACGTGGCGGAGATCGGCGCGGGCCTGGCGAAGGAGCCGGTCGCCATGCGCAGCCTCTCGGCCGCCTTGGCCGGCCATGCCACGCACGCCGCGCTGCTGCTCGGCGATCTGGACACCGCCGAGCGGTTCGCCGGGCAGGGGTACGGCCTGGAGGGGCCCTTCCACACCTGGACGCGGGCGAACCTGGAGTTCGGCACGTGGACGGCCCGCGTGCTGCGGTTGCGCGGCCGGCTCGCCGACGCCCTCGCGTGGGCCCGCGACACCGCCGCGCGGCTGCCCGATCGCAGCGTGCTGGCGGGGTCGTGCCTGGGTGAGCTGGCGCACGCGTACGCGCTGCTCGGCGAGGTCGCGGCGGCCGAGCAGGCGGTGGAGCGGGCGGAGGCGACGGGGACGCCGATCGGCCCGTCCGTCGTCGTGCCGCTGCGCCTGGCCCGGGCGTGGACCCTGGCCGGTCGCGGCGACGCGGCCGGGGCCGTGGAGCTCTGCCTGGAGACCGCCGAGGACGCGCTGCCGTGCGACGTGCCGTTCCTGCTGCACGACGTCGTCCGGCTGGGCCGCGCCGACCTGGTGTCCGCGCGGCTGGCCGCGCTCGACGTGGAGGGCCCGCTGGTGGCGCTGTTCGCGCGGCACGCCGCCGCCCGCGACGGCGCGGAGCTCGACGCGGTCTCGGAGGGCTTCGAGCGGCTCGGCCTGCTGCTGTACGCGGCCGAGGCGGCGGCGCGGGCGGCGGCCCGCTACCGCGAGTCCGGGCTGGTACGCGGGGCGCGGGCGGCGCAGACCCGGGCCTGGCGGCTCTCGCAGCGCTGCCAGGGCGCCCGTACGCTCGCGCTGATGGACCTCGACGTGCCCAGCCTGACGCCGAGGCAGCGCGAGATCGCGGTGCTGGCCGCGCAGGGGCTGACCAACCGCGAGATCGCCGCGCGGCTCGTCGTCTCCGTCCGCACCGTGGCCAACACCCTGTACGCCGTCTACGACAAGACCGGCGTCAACGACCGCGCCGCCCTGGCCGCGCTCCTGAACCGGCTGGCCGGTTGACCGGTGGTCAGCGCAGGATCGTCGTCACGACCTGGAGGACGAGCACGACCAGCAGCACCGCGGCCAGGACGAGCCAGCGGGGATCGAGCCAGGCGGACCTGACGGCCTCGGCGGGGGCGTCGGGGTCCAGCAGGTCGCGCAAGATCGGGTTGACCTCGTCGTCGGGCAGCAGCCGCTCCAGCTCGGGCACCAGTGCGTGCAGCCGGGAGCGTACGTCGGCCGGCGGGCGCGTCCGCGCCCAGGCGTGGACGTCCCTCAGGATGCCCCGGGCCGCGCCTTCGGTGGTCGCCTCCGCCAGTTCCGTCAGGAAGTAGTCGAAGGCGTCGCGCACCGCGACGGGCTGCGGGTCGGGGCGGGCCTGCGGTGTGACCGGTGCGCGGGGCTCCGGCGCGGGCGTGGGGCGGGGCCGTTCCGCGGGCACCCGCCTCCGCGGGCCCGACGTCACCGCGGGCGCCGGTTCTGGAGGCTCTGAAGGCTTGGGAGGCTCCGGCGGAGGAGGCGTCCAGGGCTCGTCCGGTACGGGCTTCGGCGGCTCGCGCAGCGCGGCCCCGAGCAGCTCGACCCGCTCCTCCAGCGTCATCCCGTCGTTGATCCGTAGCCGCTTGACCAGCTCCGGCAGCCGCCGGCCCGCGTACGCGTCGACGACCATGGCCGCGATCTCGCCGTGCAGGTCGCTCTGGTCGGGCGCCCGCAGATCCACGCGCCGCCGGTGCGAGGCCCGCGACGACGGCCCCGGCCACTGCTGCAGGAAGATGACCTCGGCCCCCTGCTTGAGGTCGTCGCTCTCGTAGGTGGAGAACGTCTCCGGATAGCGCCCCAGCACCAGGTCCAGGATGTCCACCAGCCCCCACAGCTGCACGACGGCCTCCCCCTGGGCCACCACCGACAGCGACTCCCGGTGCCCGCGCAGCGCTTCCGAGACGATCGGCGCGAGCGTCGCCGCCTCGGCGCGGGCCCGCCGGTCGAGTGCCGCGCTCGCGTCGGCATAGGGGCGCAGCAGCACGGCCAGGTCGAGCGGCTCCGGGTCGGCGGGCAGCAACGAGCTCCAGCCGGGGGCGAGCGCGAGCGCCTGGCGGACGTTCGGCATCGCCGAGGCGTTGGCGGCCGAGCCGCCCAGGTACGCCTGGACCCGGATGGTCCGCCTGCTGTCCGAGCCGCCGGTGCGCGTGCGCGAGAGCACCACGACGCGACCGTCCACCGTGAGCCGGCAGACGCTGACCCCGGGCGCGGGACCGGGGTCGAGCCAGGGGCCGAGCTGGTGGTACCAGCCCCGGGTGTCCTCCAGGGAGGAGCGCACGGGGCCGAGGCCGGTGCGGCGCTCGTCCCACTCGAACAGGATCCAGTCGACGCTGGAGTAACGCCCCATCAGATCCCCACCTCCGGATAGCCGCGCAGGACACCGGTCATCGCGAGGAGCGAGATCAGGGGCGCCAGGACGCGTCGCGGCCGCACGCCCCTGGGGAAGCGCCCGTCGGTCGGGGCGCGGCCCGTCGCCGAGACGAAATGCAGGGTGCACTTGCGGCATTTGTCGTAGGGGCTGAGCCACGCCTGCGCGCCGCGCCCGTGCAGGAAGGCGTAGACGTCGCGGCTCTCCCGCAGGACGTCCACCTGGTCCAGCCGGTCGGGCTCGTCGTACAGCCAGGTGTCCACCGGTGCCTCGAAGCGCACCGAGTCGCTCTTGGTGACCGCGATGACGGCGGGGATGTCCAGCCGCCCGCCGCTCTTGGGCAGCCGGTCGAGCACGGCGCGGAAGGACTCGTCGCCCATCCTGGCCGACCTGGTGGCGGCGTCGATCACGAAGAGCAGCCCGCCGACGGCCGGCACGAACCTGGTCGCCTCGTGGGTGGAGCTGCGCAGCAGCTCGCCGGCGATGTCGAAGAACGCCACCGCGGTGGTGTGCCGGCCGTCGTTGACGAGCAGCGCGTCGGCCGGCTCGGCGGTGGCCCGGTGGGTGGTGCGCGAGAGCGCGGTCCGCTCCACCATCAGCGGATGCACGTACGTGTTGACGTACTCGGCGTGCCGCTCGATGTCCACCGCGTCCGCGGTCAGCCCGTACGGCCGCAGGCCGCCCTGCTCGATGGCGCCGATCATCGAGGCCAGCAGGTGGGTCTTGCCCGTCTCCGGCCCGCCGACCAGCCCGATCACCAGCGGGCGGCCGTGCCGTACGTAGGTGTAGGGCAGGTGGTGTTCGAGGCTCGGGTCCGCCACCGGCGCCGGGCAGCGGACGTGGGCGGCGCGCAGCAGGTCCTCGCGGCGGGCCCCGGTCGTGTTCTCCAGGGAGAGCGGCTGGTAGTGGCCCGCCGGGGTGCGTTCGTAGAGCTCGTCCTCGCTCCAGTCGAACTCGTGCAGGCAGATCGGGCAGAGGATCACCGGATCACCATCCAGACGACCACGACGAGGGCGGCCAGCACGGCCAGCGGAAGCCAGCGGGCCCACCACTTCTGCGGCTGCTCCTGCTGCACCTGCTCGATCCGGGTGACGGGCGGAGGTTGTTCCGTCTCCTGCTCACGTTTGGCTTCGTGGGCCCGGTCGAAGGCGACGCGGCCCTCCTCGAGCCGGAGGTCCGGTTCGGCGGGGATGGACCGCATGGGGTCCGGCTCCCGCAGCCGGTCGAGCACTTCCAGCGCCGACGGCGGCTGACCGGAGAAGACGTCGTGGATCGGCTGCAGCGCCGGGGCGGCGGTGAGGTCGGGGCGGTCGGCGACCTCGCGGGCGGTGACCGTGCGGTAGATCACCATTCCGGCGCTCCAGAGGTCGTCGGCGGTGGATGCGCGGCCGGTGCCCGCGCGCTGATCCGGGGCGGCGTAGGGGGCCTCACCCAGCCGCAGCCGGCGGCTGCCGGCCAGCGTGGCGTGGCTGAGGTTGGTGAGCTGTACGGCGGTGCCGTCCCAGCGCACGGTGCCCGGGTCGATGCGCCGGTGGACGATGTCGCAGGCCGACAGGATGCGTACGGCGCGGAAGAGGCTCGCCTGCAGGGCCCGCTGCTCGGCGATCAGGAGCGAGCCGGCGAAGCGGGTGACCGGCTCGCCCCGGTGGTCGGAGAGCAGCACGAACGGCTCCTCCTCGTCCAGGCTGTAGCCCATCAGCCGGGGCAGCTCGACGGGGTAGGCCCGCCGCAGCCGGGTGAGCAGCCTGGCGCCCATCCGGGCCTCGTTCTCCAGCAGCTCGTAGAGGTGGTCGCGGTCGCGCCCCTCCGCGCGGGGCACCCGCCGCTGCACGATCTTGGTGCCCGGGACGACGAGGGTCAGCCGGCGCTCGAAGGGGTCGTGGTCCGGCTCCGCCTCCACCTCCCAGGTCACGAGGTCGCCGTCGGGAGTGAAGAAGGTCAGTGGCTCAGGTTCCATCCTCGCTCCAGTTCTCCTCGACCGTCCCGGGGCGCAGCGGCACCAGGCGCAGGGTGCCGGCGTACTGTCCTGACCGGGTCCACACGACGTCGGGCGGGTTGCCCTGCCCCCGCACGGCCCTGGGCGCGAAGCGCACCGCGTACGCCTGCCGCAGCAGCATCGCCAGGTCACGGTCGCCGCACAGTTGCAGCATCTGGCCGTTCGCCTGGGCCCGCAGCGCGCGCACGACCTGCTGGGACTGCCGCCAGACCGCGTCGACGAGCTCCTGGCGGCCTGTGTCGCCGGTGCCGAAGTCGGGGCGTTCCTGGACGCCCCGGTGGGTCAGGTGGTAGCGGTACTGCCGCAGCGTCTCGTCGACCCGGCGTTCCAGCCCCACCTGCGCGTCCCGGTAGGCGCCCTGTTCGAGGGAGGTCCAGGCGGGCTCCAGCCAGCTCGTGACCGCGTCGACGAGGTCGCCGGTGATGACCTCGCGCAGCTGGCCGCCGCGGTCGCGCAATCGTACGGTGACCTCCTCGTCGAGCGCCGGGCTCGCGGCGGCCTGGCCGGTCTCGGCCTTGCTCCAGTCGGTCAGCGTCCAGGACACCTGCGCGCAGATCTCGTTCAGCGCCGCCGCCAGCGTGCGGGACGCGTCGGAGGTGTGCATGCGGGCCTGGCCGAGCATCCACTCGCTGGCCGCGACCCGTTCGAGCATCGAGCGCAGGTCGTCGAGGGCGGTCCTGGCCGGTCCGAGCGAGAGCTGCTCGCGCCACCACGCCCGCGAGCGCCGCCAGAAGACGAAGCGGGGCAGGAACGTGGCGGGGAACTCGGCGGGCGCGTGCAGCGCGTTGAGCAGCTCGTCCGGGCAGGCCCGCCAGAGGTCGCCGACGAAGGCGCGGCTGCCGATGGGCGCGCTGTGGTCGGCCAGCAGGCGGTAGCGCGAGACCATCCGCTGCATGCTCTTGCGCTCGGCCAGGGCCGCCTCCAGGTCGGCGCGCAGCTCGCCGACGATCTGGGCGTGGCCCATGTCGGCGGGGACGGCGAACCTGATCCCGTGCGCGGCCAGCCGCTCGGCGGCGTTGTCGTCGGTGTGGTCGATCTCCTCGAAGAGCCGCGCGAGGGTGTCGCGGAACTCGGCGAGCGCCCGCCCCGCGGCGATCACCTTGTCGACGACCGCGGCCCGGGCGCGGGCGTTGTGGACGTAGCCGAGCTCGTCCAGGGCGCGGACCGCCTGGTCGATCCGCTCGGCGGCGCTCCGGTGGAGCCCATCCAGCGGGCCCTCCGGGACGAGCGCGTCGAGGAGGTCGGAGGGCAGGTCGACGGTGCCGCTGAGCACGGGCAGCGCGGTGGCCAGCGGCGAGCTGAAGGTGGCCGTGTCCTGCTGGACGGGCCCGTCGAAGCGTTCGGCCACCTCGCGGAAGGCCTGGCCGAGCACCTCGGGGTCGATCCGGCCGGCCACGATGCGCCAGCCGGGCGAGGCGGTGCCGTACGGGATGTCGCCCAGGCTGTTGACCACCTCGTCGAAGACCTCCGGCTGGGTGAGCAGGTCGATCAGGATGGCCTCCGCGCTCACCCCGGGCCCGTGGGCCGCCTCGCCGGTGTCGGCGTTCCACAGGATGCCGCAGGGGTCGCTCACCCAGAGCACCCTGCGGCTCTCCCCGTCCAGGACGGGGGGCAGGCGCAGGTCGGGTCCCACCGCCAGGACGAGCACCGACCTGACCAGGCGCGAGCTGAAGACGTCCTGGAGCACCCGCTGGGCGCCGGCCAGGCGTTCGGTGTCGGCCACCACCAGGACCTGGGCGCCGAGCCGCTCCAGCTCACCCTTGCGCAGGTCGAGCACGACGACCATGCTCACTCCCCGAGGAGCGCGTCCAGGTCGCGCAGGTTGTAGGCGACCGCCTCGGCGACCCGCTCGAACGGCAGGTCCAGGGCGGCGGGCAGGGTGTGCGCCCAGAAGGCGATCAGCTGGTCGGCCCGGTTGCGCGCGCCCGACGGCAGCTTGGGCACCATGATCTCCAGCAGGCCGAGCTGGTCGGCGGACATGCCGGTGACGAGGTGGTAGAGCGGGTCCGGCACGGTGGGGGCGCCCGCCAGGCCCTTCGGGGTGGCGTTCATGAGCTGCTCGCTGACCAGGCTGCGGAACTCCTCGTCGCCGCCGATCACCCATTGCTCGTAGGCCCGCAGCATGCTCGGCCAGGAGGAGGCCTTGCCGTACCCGGTCAGCGGGAGCGTCATCGAGCCGCCCTCGACGTCGATCCGGATCCGCGCCGGCGAGCTCAGCTCGCCCTCCACCACGCTGACCCGGCCGTTCCACAGCAGGCAGAGCAGCCGGTGCAGGATCCGGACCCGGTGCTCCTCGGTCGTGGCCAGGTAGCCGAAGTCGTAGCCGAGCCGCTGGCGCCACTTCAGGTGGTCCTGCGGCCGTTCGTCGCGCAGCGCGTCGGCCCAGCTGTGCAGCACCTCGCGCAGCTCGCGGACCTGGGTGACGCTCATCGAGGTACGCAGTTGCACCACGGTCACCGAGTCGGCGTCGATGTTGCGGTAGTCGGGCACGCCCGGCAGATCGATCCGGTCCTTGAGGAACCGTTCGAGGGCCGGGTCCTTGGCCGGCGCCGGATAGGAGACCAGCACCTTCAGGTCGCCGGTGCCGTCGGGGGTGAAGCCGCCCGGCACCAGGTCGGCCAGCTTGAGCTGGAACTGCCGCACGTGCGGGTCGTCGCCGCCGCCCGAGGCGGCCTGGGCGAGGATGTCGGCCAGGGAGGGCAGCAGCGGTTGCTCGCCCAGCGCGGCGGCCTCGTCCTGGTCCTTGAAGAGCTTCTTCACCTCCAGCTTGATCCGGTCGCGCACCCAGGTGAGCGCGTCGGCCGGCTTGCCCGTGCGCCAGGCCAGGTCGTAGGCGTGCCGCCAGCCGTCCGGGCCGATCAGCGCGTTGGCCACGGCGGCCTCCCCGTCGGTGGGGCGCAGCAGCTGCCGGGAGACGAAGACGTCGACGAAACGGCGGACGACCGCGTCGTAGAAGGACTCCGCGCCCGCGGGCGGCAGCAGGTGGTAGACGCCCACGCGGGTCTCGTAGAGCTCGCCGGCCCGGCGCGCGAAGCGCTCGGCGTCGGCCTCGGCGTGCTCGACGAAGACCTGCGTGAACTCGCGCACCTCGCGGATGAGCTGCTTGCGGCGCGGCTCCCAGCGGGGCATCTGGTCGGCCCACGCCCGGTGCCAGAGCCCCTGGCTGCGCCACAGGTACCAGGTGTCCTGGTCGGCGATCGAGGCCTGGACCTCGGGGTCGGTCCACTGCACCTTGCGCAGCAGCCGGTCGCGCATCGGCCGGGGCTGCGGCGGGGCCTCGGTCATGTTGTCGTACGGCTTGCGCGGCTGCGCCCTGCGGTGGTCCAGGAGCCCGGCGAAGCCCAGCCGGTCGGCCTCGTGCACGTCGCCGGGCAGGCCGACCACCACCCGCCGCAGCCGGAACGGGTCGACCTGGCCGAGCGCTTCGAGCGCGCCGCGGCGCACGTCCAGCTCCTGGGCCAGGGTCGGCACGACGCGGTTGAGCTGCCGTTCGAGTGAGGCCAGGTTGTCCTCCATCGCCCGCATCCGGTTGGCCAGCGACTTCTGGATCTCCGCCGCGCCGGTGGCGGGGCGCACGTCCGGCAGCGGCAGCGGCTCGCGGGTGTTGAGCGGCTCGAGGTTGGTGGTGGTGAACATGCGCCGGATCTCGTCGATGTTGCTCTCGGCGGCGCCCGGCGGCACGGCTTCGAGCTGCGTCACCGCGCGGGCCAGCAGCCGGGAGCTGACGAGGTCGGCCAGCTCCTCCACGGGGACGGTCATGGAGGAGACGAAGGCCGTCGAGACGCCCCGGTTGCCGATGCCGGAGGCCGCCGCCACCTCGCGTTCCACGGCCCGGTTGATGAAGTCGTCGGCGAAGGAGGACTCGCCGCGGTCCTCCATGCCGCCGCCGTCGCCCGTGGCGTGCGGCTGGGTGCCGGCCAGCGAGACGATCAGGGAGGCGATCGAGCGGTGCAGGTCGTCCCGCTCGACGCCGGGCGGCATGGTGAACAGGAACGCCGTCTGCACGGTGCCGGTGGCCAGCCGCACCTCGCCCCTGCCCGGGTAGCGCACGCCGAGCTCGCCGGCGATGCCCTGCTCGTCGATCTGCGTGCCGGCGTGCGGCGCGTTCTGGTCGTCGACCAGCCGGAACAGGTCCAGCAGGCCGGCGCCGGCGTTCAGGCGGGCCCGGCGGCCGCCGCCCTTGCCCTCGGCGAAGGCCGACGGCATGACGACCAGCGGGTAGATCCGCGCCCTGATCTGGTTGCGGGCGAAGGCGTCGCCGATCAGGTGCAGATAGTCGTAGAAGATGCCGCTGCCGGTGCCGCCCGCCACCGAGTAGGCCACGAAGACGTCGCAGGTGCGTCTGAGCCGGCCGCCCAGCCCGGCGAGTTCGCCGCCCGAGTTGCTGATCGCGCCGATGGCGTCGTCGACGCCCTGCACCACCGGCCCGGGGCCGTGCCGCATCCGCTCGAACAGCGCCGCCCTGGCCACGGTGGGCAACTGCCCGGCGCCGCGCATCAGCGGGGCGACCAGCGGCTCTTGCTCACGCGGCGGCAGCCAGTCCTTGACGTGGTCGCTCAACGTCGCCCGCAGGCTGCGGGCCACCTCCGGGTAGGAGTCGAACTTCGGCACCACGTCGTGGATCAGGTGGGCGGTCCGGGCGGCCGCCGGGAACTCCCGCTCGGTCGGCACCACCCGGCGCCGGGTGCGGGTCAGCTCGGCCTCGTTGAGGTCCACGTAGACGAACTGCAGGCAGGAGGGCAATTCGTAGGGTTGGTAGTTCTGCCAGCTGAAGTTTCTGATCAGGTCCATGCCGTCCGGACCGCACAGCTCGTCCCGCAGCCGCCGTTCCAGTTCCACTCCGACCCGGCAGCCGGTGCCGCCGAGCCCCACGAACATCATCGGATCGAAGATCCTCATGCGCCCCTCAAATCAGGTCGTCGCCTGGCATAGGTCTGTGGGTCCTGCTCTGGGACGGCTCCCGTGAGCCGTACACGGGTTGTTCCGCGCCCTTGCCCCGGTCGTCGTCGACGCCGAGGAACTTGCCGCCGGTCAGCGGGATCGGGCGTCCCGGGCGCAGCGGCTCCAGCTCCTGCCCGGACGGGTCGCGGACCAGGACGGTCTGGCCGCCGCCCCGGCGGGCCGTGTAGCCGGTGCCGAACGTGCGCACCAGGCGGCCGGCGGAGATCTCGAAGGTGAACTCGGGTCCCTCGCCGAGAGGCGCCTGCATCTTGCTGACGTACGGCTCGCCCGGCCGGTCGAAGAGGTAGAAGGTCAGCTCGCTCGGATCGGCCGCCCGCATCCGCGCGCGCCTCCTGAGGAGCAGCAGCGGCAGGGCCACCGCCAGGATCAGCAGGAGGACCAGGAGGGCCTGGAGCAGCCGCTGCCACAGCGGCGTGGGCGGCTGCACGTCGACGTCGACGAACTCCTCGGCCACCACCTGCCCGGCCGCGTCGACGACCTGGACCGAGCCGCCGACCTGGCCCTTGGGCGCCTCCGCGCCGATGCGCAGCTTGAGGGCGTGCTCGGAGGCGCCCGCCGGCGCCTGGAGCCGCTGGACGGACAGGCTCACCGTGCCCGGGACGTCGACGAGCCGCAGGGCGAGCTGGGCGGGCTCGGCGTCGTTGGTCACGCGTACGGTGCCGGCGACCTCCCCGCCCGGCTCGACGGTGGCCGCGTCGAGCTGCACCTGGGCGCGGAGCCGGTCGGCGGGCCCGGCGACGCGCGTCGCGTAGGGGCGCTCGTCGCCGGCCACGCCCGGGCCGGTGACCTTGCCCAGAAAGGACAGGGCGCCGGTGGCCGTGGCCGGGATGGTGACCTGGCCGGAGTATTCGCCGTCGCTCTGGGCGCGGTCGGGGCCGTCGCCCGTGTCGCGCAGGTCGACGGGGAGCTCCTGGAAGCCGTCGCCGGACATCCGGGCGGTGAAGCGCAGGCCCTCCAGCGCCGCCGGGTCGGTGATCGTGCCGGTCCTGGTCTGCAGGCGCAGCCGGACGGCCACCTGCTCGCCCGGACGCGGCCGGGGGTTGCTCAGGGAAATCGAGGCGCGCAGCGCGCCCTGCCAGACGACGGTCGCGCTGACGTCCTGGCGGCTGACGCCCGGCGGCGAGGTCAGCTGGACCCGCCACTTGCCGGGCAGCGGGTTGCGGATGCGCAGCGACTCGACCGGGCCGGCCTCGCCGGCGACCTGGAAGGTCGAGTCGTTCTGCTCGCCCTGTTTGGGCACCTGGTTGCCGTCGGGGTCGAAGTAGGTCACCCGGATGCGCCGGTCGCGCTTGACCACGACGATCGAGCCGTCGGTCGCGATGATCGGGATGTTGACCTGGAGGTCGACGGTGGCGTTCGGCTCGAGGGAGTCGGTGACCGACTGCTCGATGCCCGCGCACCGGGCGTAGGCGAACGCCTCCAGCAGCGATCGCTCCACGTCCGCCGAGGTCGCGACCACCCTCGCGCGGGGCGTGGCCGTCTCCTGGTCGCCGCAGGGCTGCCGCCAGCCGCCCGCGGCGAAGGCGTCGAGGCTCGTCTTGTCGGCCGAGCCGAAGCCCAGCGGCCAGATCTGCACGCGCGCCTTCTCGGCGTCCCGCAGGCTCCGGTCGATCTGCGCCCGGGCGTTGCGGTTGCGCGCCTGGGCGTCGGCGCCGTACTGCGGGCTGTTCCTGACGTCGAGGACGCCGTCGGTCAGCAAGAAGACGATCTTCGCCCGCTGCTGGTCGTCGGGCGCGTTCATGATGTCGAGCGCCTGCTCCAGGGCGGCGGCGTGGTCGGTGTCGCCGCCCTCGCCGCTGTTGCGGCGGCGCAGCTTCTCCACGCACCGGCTCAGCGACTCGCGGTCCTGGGCCGTCTCCACTCCGGTCAGCGGGCAGGCGATGTCCACGGCCGCCTGGCCCGGGCCGTTGGAGCTGCCGAAGCCGACCACGGCCACCTGCGACTGGGGCGAGAGCTCGCTGAGGGCGATGAGCTGGGAGGCGGCCCGTTCACGGGCGACGTCCTGGCCGGACAGGCTGCCCGACTCGTCGACCAGGACGACCACGCGGACGGGTTTGACGTCGGAGGGCTGCGAAGCGCTCGCGGCCGTAGGTAAGAGCGCCACGGCAGCGGTCATGGCCAGGGCGAGAAGGGACCTGAGGGATGAAGTGACGCGCACATTTCCTCACAGTTGCCGTTTTACCTATCCGCAGAACGGAGAGAGGCCACCAGAAGTTTCTGCCGCAGTTATGGACGCAATGGAAGTCTGATTAATGGGGTCCGAAATTTAGCCTCGACGCAGACATATGGCAATCCTAAGGGGAGAAATGGCGGGTCAGGCGGCAGATGAGCGATGTGTGAATCCGCTGGTCACATTAGCCACATTAGTCACTTGACTCACAAAACCGACATAAGGGGCATTTCCTGTCAGGGGCGGTGGGCGCGGATGATGAGGTCGGCGGCGTCGGCGGCGATGGCGTGCCGCCGTTCGGGCCGCAGCGGCAGCATCCCGTACGCCGTCTCGACCCGTCCCTCGGTGATCACCAGGTACGAGAACTGGCGCGCCGCCCTGGCCGGGTCCGGGACCCGCAGCCGGCCGTCGGCGTCGCAGTCGCGCAGGTAGTCCACCACCGCGCGGTCAGCCGACGCCGAGCTGCCTCGCCAGGTGCGCTGGAGCTCCGGATGGTGCGCCACCTCCGCGATGGTCAGCCGGTGCAGCGCGGACACGCGGGGTGAGAGCGCGATGTCGAGGATCCGCCCGCCGAGCGCGGTGAGCCCCTCGCGCGGATCCCCGCTCAGGACGATGTCCGCCGTGCCGTCCGCGTCGCCTGCGCTCACCGCCGACCTGGCCTCCTGGATCGCGGCCAGGAACAGTTGCTCCTTGTCCCCGAAATGGCCGTACACCGTCTGCTTGCCCACCCCCGCCACCGCGGCGATGGCGTCCACGCTCGCCCGGGCGTACCCCTGGTCGGTGAACACCTTGATCGCGGCGTCGAGGATGGCCCGGCGCTTGGCCGGGGAGCGTCGCGGGCCGTGCTCGGCCATGGTCTGTACCCACTTTCTCCGGATGAGGGCTAGTCTACGAGACGAGACGGTCTAGTCTAGTTTAGGGAGCGACGATGGACGCCGACGTCATCGTGGTCGGGGCCGGGCCCGTGGGGCTGCTGCTCGCCGCCGAGTTACGGCTCGCCGGAGCCAGGCCGCTGGTGCTGGAACGGCTCGCCGAGCCGAGCGCCGAGCCCAAGGCGCGGGGGATCGGCCCGCTGGCCGCCGAGGCGCTGCGCCGCCGGGGGCTGGGCGGGGCCCTGGACGCGTACCGGGAGCAGGGGCTCGCCGACAAGGCGCGCGACCACGGCAGCGAGAAGGGGCACTTCGCCCAGATCTTCAAGATCGACCCCGCGCTGCAGGAGGAGCCGGACCGGGTCGGCGCGCCGATCTGGCAACGGGACCTCGAACGGGTCCTCGCTTCGCTCGTTGGAGACGAGGGCGTCGTGATGCGTGAGTGCGAGGTCGTCTCCCTGGCCCAGGACGACTCCGGCGTCACCGTCACCGTCGCCACCCCGGCCGGGGAGCGGCGGTTCTCCGCGCCGTACCTGGTCGGCTGCGACGGGGGACGCTCGACGGTGCGCAAGCGGGCCGGGTTCGACTTCCCCGGCACCGAGCCCACGAGCGTCGTACGGCGGGTCCTGACCGACGCCCCCGGTCTCGACCGCCTCCCCGCGTCGGGCTGGACCTCCACGGGCAGGCTGATGCGGGCGCCCGGGATGGTGGCCACGATCGAGTTCGACGGGTTCCCCGAGGATCGCGGGCTGCCGCTGACCGCCGGGGAGATGCGCCGGAGCCTGCTCAGGGTGACGGGAGTGGACGTCGAGATCGCGCGGGTGCGCGGCCCGCTGCGGTTCACCGACGGCGCGCGCCAGGCGGCCACGTACCGGATCGGCCGGGTCCTGCTGGCCGGCGACGCCGCCCACGTCCATTCGCCGAGCGGCGGCCAGGGGCTCAACCTCGGCCTCATGGACGCCGTCAACCTGGGCTGGAAGCTCGCCGCCACCGTCGCCGGGCGCGCCCCCGAGGGGCTGCTCGACACCTACACGGCGGAACGCCACCCCGTCGGCGCCGCCGTCCTGCACAACACGCGCGCCCAGTCCGCGCTGTCGTTGCCGGGAGAGCACGTGGCGGCCATGCGCGACATCGTGTCGGACCTGCTCGACCTCCCGGACGTCAACCGCTACTTCGGCCGGATGCTGAACGGGCTCGGCACCCGGTACGCGTTCCCGTACCCGGCCACGCACCCGCTGACCGGCCGCTCCTGCCCGGATCTGCGGCTGGTGACGACTCCGGGGGAGACCCGCACGATCTCGGAGCTGTGCGGGGGCGGGCGGGCGCTGCTCGTCCACGCGCCGTCGCAGCCGGAGGTCGAGCGGGTGGCGGGGCCGTGGCGCGGGGCGCTGGACGTGGTCGAGGCGACCGTGAAGGATCGCGACGATCTGGCGGCGGCGCTCGTCCGGCCGGACGGAGCGGTCGCGTGGGCGTCCGGCCCCGGTCCCGCCGACACGGTCACGCTGACGGCCGCCCTCGGCACGTGGCTGAGGCCCTGACCGCCACCGCGGCCTTGACTGAGCGTGTCTGGTGCTTTTGGGGTTGATGTCAAGAATGCCCTAGTTTCTCTAGTTTGCTCACTGTCACTACGATTTCTGCGTGCCTCCTGAGCAACAGAACACGACAGCCGTCTTCGTCAACCAGAGTGGACGGCGTCGAAGGCTGATCATGATCGGCTCGATCGTCGCGAGCGTCCTGGCTCTCGCGCTGCTCGCCGTCGTGCTCGCAGGAATGTTCTCCAGCACCACGCTCTCGGTGAACGGCTGGCCGGGCGACCGCTCAGGAGCGGCGGACGGCACGGCTTCGCCGGACCGCACGCCGACGCCTTCGCCGAAGCGGTCCGAGCGGCCGACCCCCTCCGCGACCCGCCCGGAGACGACACGCCCGCCGTCGCGCCGGCCGACCCCCAGAGCCACCGGCCAGGTCCGGCCGTCGGCGACGTCCGGGCAGACCTCGTCGCAGCAGGCGCGGCCCACGCCACGGCCCAGCACGGATCCGGCGCCGAGCAGCGACCCCACCACGGATCCCGCGTCCGATCCCACCACCGGCCCCGCGGACAACGAGGCGCCTGGCCAGACCAAGACGCCGCCGGGACTCGATCCGAACCGGACGAAGGGCCCGAAGAAGTGAACGGCCCACCCTGGCACGACAAGCTGGTCTGGCCGGCCGCGCCGCTCCCCGCCTGGCAGGACCACACCGCCCGGCAAGGCGACGAACGGCCGCACGACCCGACCGCGCCGCCCGTGCCGACCGCGAGACCCCCGGCCGACCCCAAGGGCCACTGGTTCCCGCTCGCCGTCTGCATGCTGCTGGCCGCCGCCGCGCTGGTGCTCAACGGGTACGTGACCAACGTCGGCGGCGAGACGCAGGCGCCCCCGCCCTCCACGGACTCCCCGACTCCGGAGCTGGAGAAGGCCCGGCGCGGCGGCCCCGTCCTCAACATCACGGCGAACGGGCCCGCCAGCGCCCGCCTGCCGGCCAGGACCATCGCGCTGACGTTCGACGACGGCCCCGATCCGGCGTGGACCCCGCAGGTGCTCGACATGCTGAAGAAATACGGCGCCAAGGCCACCTTCTTCACCGTCGGCTCCAAGGTGGCGCAATACCCCGACCTGGCGCGGCGCATCGTCGCCGAGGGGCACGAGCTGGGCAACCACACCTACTCGCACGCCGACCTCGCGGCGCTGCCCGCCTGGCGGCTCAAGCTGGAGCTGTCGCTGACGCAGCGGGCGCTGGCCGGGGCGACCGGGCTGCACACGACGCTGGCCCGCCCGCCGTACTCCTCGACCCCCGCGGCGATCTCCGGGCCGCAGTGGGCCGGCATGAAGGCCCTGGCGGCCGAGGGCTACCTCGTCACGCTGACGGACCTCGACACCAAGGACTGGAGCCGCCCCGGGACGGCGAACATCGTGGCGTCCTCGCTGCCGGCCAGAGGCCGGGGCGCCGTCGTCATGATGCACGATTCGGGTGGCGACCGGCGGCAGACCGTCGAGGCCGTCGGGGCCGTCCTGCGGGAGCTGACCGGCAAGGGCTACCGCGCCGTCACGGTGACCAAGGCGCTCGGCATGCCCTCGGCGCACCAGCCGGCCGGCGGCGCGGAACGGTTCGCCGGCTCCGCGCTCAACCTGGCCCAGCGGGCTTCGGAGACGTTCGCCGGCGTGCTGGCATGGGTGCTGCTGGCCGCGGGAGCGCTCACGGTGGGGCGGCTCGGCTTCTTCGCCGTGCTCGCCTGGGTGCACGCGGCCCGCAACAGGGGCGGCAGGCGGCGCAAGGGCCGCGCGCCCGTGTGGTCCGCGCCCCCGCCGGTGACCGTGATCGTGCCCGCCTACAACGAGGCGGCCGGGATCCAGGCGACGGTGCGGTCGCTGGTCGAGACCACGTACCAGGGCCCGCTCGAGATCCTCGTGGTCGACGACGGCTCGACCGACGGCACCGCCGAGCTGGCGCAGGCGCTGGGGCTGCCCGGCGTACGGGTGATCCGCCGGCCCAACGGCGGCAAGCCGGCCGCGCTCAACACCGGCATCGCCCAGGCCGCCCATGAGCTGCTCGTCATGGTGGACGGCGACACCGTCTTCGAACCCGCCACGATCGGCCACCTGGTCCGCCAGCTCGCCGACCCCGCGGTCGGCGCGGTGAGCGGCAACACCAAGGTCGGCAACCGGCGCGGCATGATCGGGCGCTGGCAGCACATCGAGTACGTCATCGGCTTCAACCTCGATCGGCGCGCCTTCGAGCTGCTCGACTGCATGGCCACCGTGCCCGGCGCGATCGGGGCGTTCCGGCGTTCGGCGCTCGTGGCCCTGGGCGGGGTGAGCGCGGAGACGCTGGCCGAAGACACCGACCTCACCATGGCAATGTGCCGGGCCGGATGGCGCGTGGTCTACGAGGAGAAGGCCCTGGCCTGGACCGAGGCCCCGACCTCGCTCGGCCAGCTGTGGAAGCAGCGCTACCGCTGGTGCTACGGCACCGTGCAGGCGATGTGGAAGCATCGGCGCGCCGTCCTCGAACCAGGCCCGTTCGGCCGCCGCTGCCTCGGCTACCTGACGCTGTTCCAGGTGCTGCTGCCCCTGCTGGCCCCCGTCGTCGACCTCATGGCGATCTACAACACGGTCCTGGGCGATCCGCTCCCGGTCGTCGCGGTATGGGCCGGTTTCGTGGTGGTGCAGGCGCTGACGGGCTGGTACGCGCTCCGCCTGGACGGAGAACGCGCCTCCGCGCTCTGGGTGCTGCCGCTCCAGCAGTTCGTCTACCGCCAGCTCATGTACCTCGTGGTCATCCAGTCCCTGGCGACGGCCCTGCTGGGCGTGCGGCTGCGCTGGCACACCGTACGGCGGGAGGGCACGTTCAGCGACCCCGGGCCCGCGGCGCCGGCCCCGCACGGAATCGACGGCGCCGAGCGGTTCGCGGACGCGAGGTGAGACGCGTCAGGCGGTGTGCGGCAGGGGTTCGAGCATGCGGTGCGGACGCCGTAGGGCGCGGCTGACGGGGTCGTCCCGGAGGAGGTCGGCGTCGGGGCCGGGGCGTACCTCGATCTCGGTGAGCTCGGGACGGACGCCGCAGGCCGGGCACATGCCGTATCCGTCGATCCTGGTGTCGCAGGGCACGTGGCAGAAGATCCGCCGCGGCTTGCCCGACAGGTGGCGTTCGCCCCAGCTGCTCAGGGCGAGGGCGGCCGGCCAGAGCTCCTGCCCCATCTCGGTCAGGACGTACTCCTCGCGCGGCGGCGACTCCTGGTAGCGGTGGCGGCGCAGGACCCCGGCGTCCACCAGCGTGGTCAGGCGCTGGGACAGCACGGCTCGCGGGATGTCCAGGTGGGCCAGGAAGTCGCCGTAGCGGCGCACGCCGTACAGGGCGTCGCGGACGACGAGCATCGTCCAGCGCTCACCGACCAGCTCCAGGGAGCGGGCGAGCGAGCAGTCCTGGCCGTCGTAGTTCTTGCCGAGCGCCATGACCCCCAGGGTAATTCATTCATTGAACCTTGGCGTGTTAGCGTGTGCCTCCACAGTTCAATGAATGAACCAAGGAGACGCCGTGACACTCACCCGATCGGCTCCCGCCACGACGACCCCGCACGCGGCGGGCACGGTGGCCGTGGCGGCCTGCGCCGCCGCGCTGCTCGCATTGGTCAACTACACGGTGCCGATGGTCACGCTGTCCCAGGCCGCCGCCGACCTCGGCTCGGGCCCCACCGGTCCCGCCTGGATGCTGAACTCGATCTCGCTCGGCCTGTCCGCGCTCCTGCTGGTCGCGGGCGGGCTCGCCGACGACCACGGGCGCAGGCGCGCCTACGTCGCCGGCACCTGGGCGCTGGCCGCCGGAGCCCTGCTGGCGGCGCTCTCCGTGAACACCGCGATGTTCGTCGTGGCCAGGCTGGTGCAGGGCGGGGCGAGCGCGGCCATGCTGGCGGGCAGCCTGGGCATGCTCGGCCACGCCTACCCGGGTGGCCCGGACCGCGTCCGGGTGACCGGGCGCTACGGCGCGATGCTGGGGTTGGGCATCGCCCTGGGGCCGCTGCTGTCCGGCTCGATCGCCGCCGCCTGGAGCTGGCGCGGCGTGCACGTCCTGATCGCCGTCGCCGGCGCGGTCCTGGCCGTGGCGGCCGGCCGGGTGCTGCCGGAGTCGCGCAGCGACCGCCGCCGCCCGCACGACCTGCCCGGCGCGATCACCCTGGCGCTCGGCACCGCCGCGCTGCTCGCCGGGGTCACCGAGGGCCGGCTGGGCTGGAACCGGCCCGTCGTGTACGCGTCGTTCGCCGCCGCGGTCGTGCTGCTGGCCGCGTTCGCGCTGATCGAGAACCGCCGCCGCGAGCCCCTCATCGAGCTCGGCCTGCTGCGCCGCCCGCTCTTCCTGGTGGCCACCTCGGGCGCGTTCGTCACCGGGATCGCCGTCATCGGGATGATGAGCTACCTGCCGACCGTGCTCCAGGTGACCCGTTCGCTCACCCCGCTCACCAGCGCCGTGCTGTTCTCGCTGTGGTCGGGCATGTCGTTCCTGGCCTCCCTGCTGGCCCGGCACCTGCGCGTCCACTCGGGCGTCCGCCTCGCGCTCGGCCTGCTCCTGTCCGCCGCCGGAGCCGTGCTCACGCTCGGGGTCGCGGACGCCGCCCCCTGGACGCGGGTCGTCGCCGGCCTGGTGGTGGGCGGCGTCGGCAGCGGGCTCATCAACGCCTCGCTGACCCATCTGGCCATCGAGAGCGTGCCGCTCGCCCGGGCGAGCATGGGGTCGGGCGCCAACAACACCGCCCGGTACGTCGGCTCCTCCCTGGGCGTGGCTGCCATGGCCACCACGATCGGCGCGCTCGGCTGGCAGCACGGCACCGACGTCACCACGGTCGCCTACGCCGCCATCGCCGCCCTCGCCGCCGCCCTCACCCTCACCCTCGGCCGCTCCCGCACATGAGCGCGTCGCGCCGTCGGACCGTGGCGGGCTCAGGGGAGGTCGCGCCGTCGGACCGTGGCGGGCTCAGGGGACGAGGACCAGGCGGCCGCGCAGGCCGCCCTTGGCCAGGCGGCGGTGGGCGGTGGCGACCTGGTCCAGGGGCAGGGCCTCGGCCACGCGGAGGGTGAGGGAGCCGGCCTCGACCAGCGCGACCAGGTCCGCGAGGCGGGCGCCGTCGGCGCGGATCCAGTGGTCGAACACCTGGGTGCCACGCAACGGCAGCGGCGCCCCGCCCGCGACCAGCGCGGCGAAGAGGCCGCCCGAGCGGACGGCGTCCAGGGCCGCCGCCCCGGTCACCGCGGCGTCCAGCGCCCCGTCCACGCCGCCCGGCACGAGAGCGCGTACGGCCTCGCCCAGCCGCGCCGTACGCGGCACGAACCACTCGGCGCCGAGCCCGCGCACCAGCGGCTCGTCCTCGGCGCCGGCCACCGCGACCACCCGCAGCCCGCGCGCGGCGGCCAGCTGCACGGCGAACCCGCCCACGGCCCCGGCCGCGCCGGTGACCAGCAGCGTCCGCCCGGCGGCCGGCTCCAGCCGGTCGAGCGCCTGCACCGCGGTGAGCCCGTTGAGCGGCAACGTCGCGGCCTCCACCGGCGAACGGCCCGACGGCGCGCGGGTGACCGCGTCCGCGTCGAGGACGACGTACTCGGCCTGGGCGCCGAGCGGCACGTCGAGGCGGTCCGACAGGCCGATCACCCGCTCGCCCGGCACGACACCGGTCACGCCGGGGCCCACCGCGTCCACGATTCCGGCCACGTCCCAGCCGATGCCGATCACGTCCCGGGCCGGCAGCAGGCCCGCCTCGCTGAGAGCCCCGGACCGGGTGGCCAGGTCGACGGGATTGACCGTCGCCGCCTCGACCCGGACGCGGACCTGCCGCTCCCGGACCGCGGGCACCGGCACGTCCGCGATCTCCAGCACCTCGGGCCCGCCGAAAGCGTGAATGACGACTGCTCGCATCGATAACTCCCTCATCAAGTTTCGCTGCGACAAACCTACGGAGAGCTGCTCTCCATCGGGAAGTACGCACTTCGAGGTGCGTACCGCACGCGGACGAGCGCGGCTCGGATGGCTTCTACCGCCGAACCGGCACCCTCCAGCACCTGCTGATCATGGTCTATCCCGGACGCGGCGCGCGATGGCCCGTCACCGCTGAACACGGAGAGTATTCGCTGGCGACCCGGTACCCGTATATCCGCAGATCAGCCATCATGTTGGGAAGGGGATACACGGGTGAGCGTCACCCGTGGTGATACGGGGAGGCCGGAATGAGATGGTGAAACGGCTGTTTCCACGCTCGATCCGGGCGCGGCTGACCACGGTCGCGACACTGGCGGCGGCGGTCGTCTTCACCATCACGGCCGCCATCACGCTCGCCACCGCGCCCGCCAATCTGCGCGGGGCCGTGCAGACCAGACTCGAGCTGGCCGTCCGCCGGGTGGCCGGCGAGCTGGAGTCGGGAGAGTTCCACACGGTGCTGCAGACCCCGTCGCGGGTCCAGCTCCTGCAGGTGGTCTCGGCCCGTGGCAACGTGATCGCGACCAGTCCCGGCGTGAGCAACATCCCGACCCTGATGAGGTTCCGGGCGGACCAGCCCGAAAAGATCTACATGACCGAGCTCACGCTGTCCCCCCATCTCACCGAGCCCGAGGCCCACTACCTGGTCATGGCCCTGAAGGTGAGCTCGCCGATCGGCGTCACCACGGTGTACGGGGCGGCCTCGCTGACCGACGTGGACAAGGCCATCAAGTGGGTGGAAGTCCTGATGTTCCTCGGCATCCCGCTCATCCTGCTGAGCGTGGCCGGCATCGCGTGGGCCGTGGTCGGGGCCGCCCTGCGCCCGGTCGAACGCGTACGGGCCGAGATGGCCGAGATCACCGGCCAGGACCTCAGCAGGCGCGTGCCCGTGCCCGACACCGGCGACGAGATCACCGACCTGGCCACCACCACCAATCACACCCTCGACCGCCTCGAACGCACGGTCGAGACCCAGCGCCGCTTCGTCGCCGACGCCTCCCACGAGCTCCGCAGCCCCATCTCGGCCCTGCGAGCCCAGCTGGAGGTGGCCAGCGCCTATCCCGACGAGACGGACTGGAGGGCCACCGGCGAGCAGGCGCTGGCCGCCGCCGACCGCCTGACCGGCATCATCGACGAGCTGCTGATGCTGGCCCGGCTGGACGCCGGCGCGGTCGGCGAGCGCCGCGTGGTGGACCTGGTCCGCGTGGCCGAGGAGCAGGTCAACCGCCGCGCGGGCGGCCGGGTGCCGATCGTCGCCGACCTGTGCGTCTCGGCGCCGGTCTACGGCTCGCCCCTGCAGCTCGACCGCCTGCTGACCAACCTGCTCGACAACGCCACCCGCCACGCCGCCACCCGGATCGACCTGGAGGTGGCCGTGGACGGCGACAAGGTGACCGTCACGGTGACCGACGACGGCGACGGCATCCCGCCGCAGGACCGGGAGCGGGTCTTCGAACGCTTCACCCGCCTGGCCCCCGCCAGGGCCAAGGACAAGGGCGGCAGCGGCCTCGGCCTGGCTCTGTGCCGCGACATCGCCGCGGCCCACGACGGCACCCTCAGCCTCGCCGACCACTCACCCGGCGCCCGCTTCGTGGCCGTCTTCCCGGTGCCCGAGCGCTCCTGACATCGCTGTTCGGAACTTTTCGGAACACGGCGTATTCCTTGTTGGGCCCGGCCGCCCGGGCCAAGGTGAAGGTCATCCAGGTTCCCGTACCTCCAGCCATCCGTGCAGAGCACAGGGAAGGAATCACCCCGATGACCGCGACGATCGCAAGACTCGCCGACAACCTGCTCCAGCGCCTGGTCCCGCGCGCCGAGGCCGCGGCGGCCTGCCCCGGGTGCGGCTCCGACTGCCAGACCCGCTGCTGCACCACGGGGGCGCGCGTCATGTACATCACGTGCTGCCCGAGGATCGGCAGCACCGGCTGCAACTGCTACTCCCGAGGCGACTGCTGACCGACGAGGGCGACGGCCGTCACCCGTGCCCGGCACGCGGTGACGGCCGGGTGAGCCCCGGGCTCGCCGGCTCGCCGTGATCGTCTCCCGTCTCGACGAGCTCGTGGAGCTCTTCTCGCCCACCCACAACGAAGGGGAACAGCATGACCGTGCTCGTCGTCGCCGTGGTCCTGGTGGCAGCGCTCTGCCTGCTGGATCTGCTGCTGACGTTCGGGGTGATCAGACGGCTCAAGCAGCACACCGTTCACCTCGAGGACCTGCTGCAGCGCCGCTACCTCGGCCAGGACATGCTGCCGGTCGGCTCGCGGATCGGTGAGTTCGAGGCGGTGACGGCCGACGGGCGGATCGTGTCCGGCGGCACGCTGACCGGCAACACCGTGGTGGCGTTCTTCTCGACGGAGTGCGGGCCGTGCAAGGAGGCGCTGCCGGGCTTCGTGGAGGCGGCGCGGGAGACGCCGGGGCAGGTCCTCGCCGTCGTCGCCGGTGACGCGGAGCGCGCGACCGAGATGGTCGAGCGGCTGGCGCCCGTGTCGCTGGTGGTGGTGGAGGAGATGGGCGGGCCGGTCAGCCGGGCGTTCGAGGCCAACGCCTTCCCCGGGTACTGCGTCGTGGACGCCGAGGGGTACGTGATCGCGACCGGGCCCGACATCATGCGGTCGCCGGTCGTGGCGATCGGGTGAGGTCGACCGCCGGACAGGCCCTGGCGCTGGTGTGGCGGGCCGCCTCCGGCACCCTCCTCGCCTCCCTGGCGAGCGTGCTGCTCGCCTCGGCCGTGCCCGTGGTCATGGCGTGGCTGACCAAGCTGATCCTGGACGGCCTCGTCACGGGCGGCGTACTCCTGCCGCTCGCGGCGGGCCTGGCCGCGAGCGGGCTGGCGGGGGCGCTCGCTCTGCAGGCGGGGCAGTATCTGCGAGCCGAGCTGGACCGGCGGGCCGGGCTGAGCGCGCGGGCCGGGCTGTTCGCGGCGGTCGAGCGCTGGCGGGGGCTGGCCAGGTTCGAGGACCCGGCCATGCTCGACCGGCTGCGGCTGGCCGAGCAGAGCGCCGCCGCGCCGGGCCGCGTGGTGGACGCGCTGTTCGGCCTCGGGCGCGGGGCTGTGACGCTGGCCGGGTTCGTCGGCTCGCTCCTGGTGATCAGTCCCGCGTTCACCGCCGTCGTGATCGGCTCGGCGCTGCCCGCGCTCGTCGCGGAGCTGCGCCTGGCGCGGGGGAGGGCGCGGGTGCAGTGGGAGATCGGCCCGGCCGAACGCCGCGAGCTGTTCTACGGCCACCTGCTCGGCAGCGTGGACGCCGCCAAGGAGATCCGCCTGTTCGGCCTCGGCGGCTTCCTGCGCGGCCGGATGATCGCCGAGCGGCGGTCGGTGGACGCCGCCAAACGCGGCCTGGACCGGCGGGAGCTGGCCGTGCAGAGCGCGCTCGCGGCGCTGTCCACGCTCACCGCCGGAGGAGGGCTGATCTGGGCCGTCGGGAGCGGGATGTCGGTCGGCGACGTGTCGATGTTCATCGCCGCGGTGGCCGGGATCCAGGGCGCGATCGAGGGCCTGGTCGGCTCCACCGGCCAGGCGCACCACCAGCTGCTGATGTTCGGGCACCACGCCGCCGTGCTGCGCGCCGAGCCCGACCTGCCCTCACCGGGGACGGGCGGGCCGCCGCCGCTGCGGCGCGGCATCGAGCTGCGTGACGTGTGGTTCCGCTACAGCGAGGAGCATCCGTGGGTGCTGCGCGGGGTCAGCCTGTTCATCCCGTACGGCCGGTCCGTCGCGCTGGTCGGCCGGAACGGCGCCGGCAAGAGCACGCTGGTCAAGCTGCTGTGCCGGTTCTACGACCCGCAGCGGGGCGCGATCCTGTGGGACGGCGTGGACCTGCGCGACCTCCCCGTCGAGGAGCTGCGCGCCCGGACCGGCGCGGTCTTCCAGGACTTCATGGCGTACGACTTCAGCGCCGCCGACAACATCGCCGTGGGCGACCTGGCGGTGCTGGGCCGGGCGGCCCCGGTCGAGGAGGCGGCGCGGCGGGCCGGGGTGCATGACGTCCTGGCGCGGCTGCCCCGCGGCTACGACACGCCTCTGACCCGCATGTTCTTCGGCGAGAGCGAGGACGGCGAGCAGGAGACGGGCGTGCTGCTGTCGGGCGGGCAGTGGCAGCGGGTGGCCCTGGCCCGCGCCTTCCTGCGCGGTGACCGGGACCTGATGATCCTGGACGAGCCGAGCGCCGGGCTGGACGCCGAGGCCGAGTACGAGGTGCACAGCCGGCTGCGGGAGATCAGGGCGGGCCGCACCAGCGTGCTCGTCTCGCACCGGCTCGGCTCGATCCGGGACGCGGACCTGATCGCGGTGCTGGTCGAGGGGCGGGTGGGGGAGCTGGGGCGGCACGACGAGCTGCTCGCCCGTGGAGGTCTGTACGCGAGCTTGTGGGCGAAGCAGGCCTCGGGATACATCGACGCGGAGGAGCAGCGCATCCCATGATCTTCATTGTCGTCGCGGCACTCGTGGCCGTGCTCTTCTGGGCGCTCAGGAAGAGGTACCTGGTGGTGACGGTGCGGGGGTACAGCATGCGGCCCTCCTACCTGCCCGGGGAGAAGGTGCTGGTACGGCGGACCGCCGCGGCGAAGGTCCGGCGCGGTCAGACCGTCGTCTTCGAGGCGCCGGGCCGTACGGGGGAGGGGGCGGTGGCGGAGGCCGCGCCGCCGCCCGGCTCCTTTGTCGTGGACGTGGGTCTGCTGATCAAGCGGGCGGTGGCCACGGGCGGCGATCGCGTGGACTTTCCCGTTCCCGGGGCGGGGCCGGTCGTGCCGGAGGGGCATCTGGCCGTGCGGGGCGACAACGTTGACGAATCCTTCGACTCCCGAGATTTCGGATATGTCCCACCAGAGCGGGTGGTGGGCGTCGTGGTGCGCCGCCTCGGAGCACCTTAGCCACGCGGGTCGCCTGGTGTGCGGGTCGCTTTGCGGTGCGAATCGCCTTTGCGCAGGTCACTGCCCGCGCAGGTCACTGCCCGCGCGGGTCGCCGCCTGCGCGGGCCAGGTCGGCGAGCTCGGCGATGACCTGGCGGGCCGCAGCCTCGGTGATCGGGTCGGGGGTCCGGCTCGCCGCCGCCACGATGAGCCGGTAGCCGAGGACGGCCAGCTCCTCTCCCAGCGGCCAGACCGGGTCGTCGGGCCGTGAGGCGGCCGGGGTGCGTACGGACCGGGCGGCGACGCGGCGGTGCGCGTCGAGCCAGGCCGCCGTCTCCTCCGCACGGCAGCCGCAGGCCCTGGTGAAGGCCACGACCAGCTCCCGGCGGGGCAGCCGGTTACGGCCGAACGCCGAGGCCAGCGTGCTGTACGGCAGGAAGTCCCCGGCAGCCGCCGCACGGGCTTCGAGCTGCCGGTACGTCAGCCCCGACCACGCCTTGAGGCTGCGCAGCCCCGCGACGAACTCGGCGGGCGTACGTAATCCGATGGACGGGATGGCGGCGGCATGGTCGGTCACGGGTGAAAGAGTCGATCAAGGAATGTTGAGCCCGCGTTGAGCATGCGTCGAGCGCCCTCAGTCCGGCCGGTAGTCGCGCATGTAGCGGGAGACCTTCTCGGTGTAGTCGCGCCACCGTTCGGGGATGCCGCCCGCCCGCTTCAGCGGGTCGACGCCGCTGCGGTAGAGGGCGGCGAGCTTCAGCGCCGGGTCGCCGGGCAGGTCCGCGACCCTGGGACCCAGCGTGCACAGGAACCGTCCCATCGACAGGATCGACAGCTCCGGGCTGAACGGCGGCGCGGGCTTCGGGCTCTGCAGGCCGCCCGGCTGCCAGTACCACAGCACCGACGGGGTCCACCTGGAGATGCCGTACTCGTCCTTCACCGGATCGGACAGGCCGGGGTCGTAGCCGGACTCCGCCTTGAGCATCGCGGCGATCAGGGCCGGGCTGAGCCCGGGCTCCTGGCAGTACGTGCCCGCCTGCACGATCAGCTCGCGGTACTGGCCGGGGATGTCGGAGCCGTCCCGCAGCCACCGGCTGGTCGAGCCGCTCGCGGGCGGCGTGCTCGCGGCCGCGCGGGTGCCGCCGGGCTGGTCCGGGCTCTGGGCGAGGTTGACGGCCACGACGGTGACGGCGGCCGCGGCCACGACGGCCGCCGCACCCCCGGCGATCACCCTGCGCCGGCCCTTTTCGGACGGCCGCATATGCGCTTCCCCGCCCGATGACAGCCCCTGTGCTTTCCCGCCGGACGGCCGCCCCTGTGCTTCTCCGCCCGACAGTCGCACCTGCGGTTTCCAGCCCGACGGCGGCACGGCGGCGGACGACGACAGGGCCGCGGCGTAGGCGGCCGCGTCGGGCCAGCGGGCCTCCCTACCGGGATCCAGGGCGCGCATCACGGCGGCGTCGACCGCCTCCGGCACCTCGGGACGCAGCGCGCTCGGCGGCACCCGCTGCTCCGGCTTGGCGGGCACCCTGCCGGTGAGCATGTGGTAGGTCAGCGCGCCCAGGCCGTGGACGTCGGCGCGCGCGTCCGGCGCGCCGTCGAAGTAGAGCTGCTCGGGAGCCTGGTAGCCGGGCGAACCCGCGGGCAGCGTCAGCCCGCTCAGGTGGTCGGTGGACCGCGCGATGCCGAGATCGGCCACCATCACCCGCTCACCGCCCTCGGGACGCGAGCAGAACAGCACGTTCGACGGCTTCAGGTCGCGGTGGACGACCCCGATGCTGTGCAACACGGACACGCCCTGGCAGATGTCGCGCATCAGGCCGAGCGCCTCGTCGACGGTGAGCGCCCCGCCGGACAGGCGGTCCTCCAGCGTGCCGCGGTCGGCGTAGGTCATCACGAAGTACGGGCGGCCGTCGTCGAGCTCGCCCACGTCGAAGACCTGTACGAGCAGGTGGGAGTCGGCCCTGCGCAGCAGCCGCGCCTCCTGGAGGAAGCGCCCGCGCACGTCGGGCTGGCGGGCCCAGTTGTCGGCGAGGATCTTGACGGCCACCGGCGAGCGCAACTCGTCGTCATGGGCCAGATAGACGGAGGCGAACCCCCCGACACCGATGAGCTGCTCGATCCGGTAGCGACCTGCTTGGGACGGAGCCGTCATTCAGCTCATCATCGCCGATCATCGTGGATCCGTCCACGCGCCCTGGTAGCTACCAGGTTACGGAAACGGCCCCGCGGCCCGCAGGATCGACGCGGATACCGACATCGGGAGGAAAAGCATGATGAGTATCCGACGGGCCGCGCTCGCCGCAGCCTTCGGGTTGGCGATCGCGGGGGTCGCCGGCCCGGCTGCGGGGACCGCCACGGCCGCCGCGGGCGACGCCAGCCCGTGCGGGAAGCCGTTCCGGCACGGTAACGACACGGTCCAGAACTGCCCCGACTGGTCGCCGAGCGGGAGCATCCCGGTC
This sequence comes from Nonomuraea sp. NPDC003707, assembly GCF_053587055.1. Classification (NCBI taxonomy): domain Bacteria; kingdom Bacillati; phylum Actinomycetota; class Actinomycetes; order Streptosporangiales; family Streptosporangiaceae; genus Nonomuraea; species Nonomuraea sp. NPDC003707. Next base: position 69,661 of record NZ_JBSFNK010000007.1, read on the forward strand.
TACGAGTCACCGGCCAAGGGCAAGATCGTCGGCTACATCGATCCGGCGGGGGACGACTGGTACCTGTGCGAGAAGGCCGGGGCGAGCTACACGCTGGGCTCGTACCGGAACTACTGGTGGGCGGCCACCATGGCCGACAACGACAGGTGGGGGTACGTCAGCGAGGTCTACTTCCGCGGGGGCGGCAACGACGAGTCCGACGGCGGCCTGCGGGAGTGCAGGCGCCCGGGTGGCAAGCCGTTGCCCGTATGACCTGGACGCCTTCACCGGCACGCGAGTAGGGTCCCGCGGATGCACAGCACCATCTTGATCCAGATGGCGGCGGCGCCTACCGACGACCGGCCGTACTCGCTGGAGCTCGCGCCCGGGGAGCAGGCGCTCTTCGGGCGCGGGGCTCCCGGCTCTCCCGTGGATCTCCGGCTGGACGACGCCGCGGTCTCCCGGCGCGCCGGCGAGATCGTCGCGGTGGGGGACTACTGGCTGCTGTCCAACCTCAGCACCTCGAAGACGTACGTCGTGGAGAACCCGGAAGGGGGCGGGGAGTTCGTCAAGGTGCCGCCGGGGCGGATGGGGGCGCCGATCCCGTTCGAGTTCTCCAGGGTGAGCCTGCCGGCGGTCGACGGCACGGTCTCGTTCCTGGTGTTCGCGCCGCAGCACGTACATGTGCCGCCGCACCGCGCCGACGAGGGCGCGGCCACGCAGGTCGCCTACCCGCTCGACCAGAACGCCAAGTACTTCCGCATCCTGGTGGCGTTGTGCGAGCCGCGCCTGCGCGACCCCTCGACGTCGCGCATACCGACGATCCCCGAGATCGCCGAGAGGCTCCCCGACCTGGAGCTGAGCCGTACCGCCATCGGCTTCCACATCGGCTACCTGGCCGAGAAGAAGCTGCACGTCAAAAGCCCGCAGGGGGTGAGGGCAAGGCCGACTGGCAGCGTCACGCGCTGGTGTCGCTGGCGCTGAGGTTCGACCTCGTGACCAGCGAGCACCTGGCCCTGCTGCCGGTGCCCGGCCGCTGAGCGTCAGCCCGGCCGGAACGCCCTGACGGCCAGGACGGACGGTACGGGGCGCTCCTGCGGCTCGTACACGCGCCCGACGGCCAGCCCGGCGTCGACGAAGGCGTTCATCAGGTCGGACAGCGGCACGTGGCTCATCCCGACCCGGTCCCGGACCCCGCCCTTGCGCCACCACGGCGAGCGCTTGTGCCACCCCTTGATCCGGTACGTGGGATGGATGATCACCGCGCCGTCCTCGCGGGATTCGATGTGGGGGCCGTTGAAGCACGGGTGCACCCCGTAGAACAGCAGTTGGCCGCCCGGGCGCAGGACCCTGGCCGCCTCCCGCAGCAGCCCGGCGAAGTCGGGGATGTCGGTCGAGACCCAGATCGCGGTGACGGTGCCGAACGTGCCCGTGGCGAACGGCAGGGCCGTGGCGTCGCCCTGGAGGAGGGGCGCGGGGTCCCGGCGGCGGGCCAGGCGCAGCTGGTCGGCGGAGCGGTCGAGGCCGATGACGGTCCGGCCGGTGGAGCGGATGGCGTCGAGATAGAGGCCGGTGCCGCAGCCGACGTCCAGGCACGGCCCCTCGCCGGGGCCGAGGAGGTCGACGATGTCCTGCGTGGTGACGTGGGCACTGGAGCCGATGTACTCGTCGTACCAGTCGGCCTGGCCGTCATAACGCGCGGTCATGATCTATTCATACCTGCCGTGGCGGGGCATCGGGGCGTCCTTGCAAGGGCGGTCAAGGAAAATTACTCACCAAAGCTATACAAATCGGACTTAAGGCCATAATCTCGACATGCCCCAGCCCGGGGAGCTGGCTGGGGCACCAAAACCTCATGGCGCGTCACCGGGAAGCCGAGCGGGTCGCCCGCACCATCGCCTCGGAACACCGGCGCGCTGAGGCCATCGCCTCGATCGCCGAGGTGGCGTCGCACCTCCGCGTGAACCGCGGTCAGAATGTGGCGATCGGGTTGACCGGACTGCCGGACGTGCCGGCGAAACGGACCGGCGCGACTGCGAGGTGGAAGTCCCACTGGCCGAGCTCGGCGGCCGTGGTCGCGCACGCCTCCAGGTCGCAGTTGTCGAGCATCCACAGACCCATGGCGACGAGGCTCACGGCGTGAACCGGCATCAACACGTCTTCGTACCCCGACGGCTGAACGTCCTGGGGGGTGTCAGCGCCGATCAGCGCGACCTCCCGTTCATGCAGCCACGGCAGGCAGGACGCGTGCCAGCCGGCCTGCGTGAAACCGCTGACCGCACCGCTCTCGTGCCGGACGCGGCCATAGCCGGTCCGCAGGAGTACCGCATCGCCGGATCGCACCCGCACACCCTGGCGACGCTCGGCCTCCTCGAGATCGTCGGGAAACACACCCTGCCCCGGTTCCAACCACGGCACATCCCGCACGCTCGCAATGTCCAGCAGGACACCACGCGTGATGATCCCGTTCGCCGCCGCCGTGACGGACGCCCACGCCGATCCCGTTGCGGCGTCGACCAGCGAGTGCGACCGCCCGTTGTACATCGTGCCGTCCCAGAAGATGTGGCACGGCGAGTCGATGTGGGTGAGGGTGTTGCCGTGGAACGTGACGCCGAGCCGCTCGGACGAAAAGCCCCAGCGCCGGTCGTTGTGGAATGCGGCCACCGGCATGTTCTCGGCACCCGGCATGTCGGCGGCGCACGGGCACGTCGTCGTCGACCGCTCCATGTCTTCCGGTACGGCGACCTCCCATGCGCACGACACGCTCCTGCCGTGGCGCACGGCCCGCGCCGCCGCCAGCCGGACGTCGTCGGTGATGTGGTTCAGAGTGCCGAGCTCGTCGTCGTCGCCCCACCGTCCCCAGTTCGACAGCGTGTCGAAGTACTCGAGCACGTCGTCCTGTGTGGGCATCGGTCGCTCCGCCGTCATCCCAGCATCGACTCCTCCGGTCACGTGGTTCGAGGCACCGCAGGCAGGGTATCCCGCCCTCTCCTTTGATATGACCTCTTTGATATGACCTCGCCGGGCCGGCGAGACGGTGTGACCTCGATTCGCGTCCGAGGGCGACCCCGACCTCCGAAAGAACCCAGCAGGAAAGATCATCCAGGCCATCGCCGTGACCTTCTCCGCCATGGTGCTCGGCGTCGCACTCCTCGCGGGTCCGGGCTTCGGATGAAGGGTTACCTTGCCGGAGTGGCTGACAGTCGCTGTGAAGACGGCCAGAAGCTCCCACCAGCCCCGCCCGTCTCAGCACAGAGAGTCCACATCTCCGACTGAAGATCGGCGCTCAGCGGATAGAGCTGGATGAACCCGGACATCTCACCGCTCAGCCGCCAGGTGCTGGGGGGACATGACGGCGATGTCGTCACCGAACGCGACGACCAGCCGGCCGCCCGACGCGACGGCGACATGCGACACCGCGCCGGGCAGATCCGCCTGTCGCAGCTGGCGCCCGCTGCCCAGATCCCACATCCGGACGGTTCGATCCGCGCCGCCGGTCACCAGGGCGGGGCGGCCGTCCAGTTCGGTCACGGCCACGGCCATAACCGGTGCCATCTGCCCGGTCAGGGGGTCTCTGACCAGTTTTCCGCTGTTCAGGTCCCACACCCGGACTGTCTGATCCGCACCGGCGGTCACCGCGACCGGGGCGCCGTCCAGGTCACTGATCGCGACGGCGTTCACGGCTCCGCTGTGACCTGTCTCCGGCTGACAGACCGGGCGGCCGCTGGACAGCCACCACACCCGGATCTCGGGCGTGTCGGACCCGTGTCCGGCGGTGACCGCCACGGCGCGGCCTCGAAGCGAGCCGACGGCTGTGGCGGTGACATGGGTGTACCCGCCGCCGCGCCCGGCGACGGCCGTACACATAGAGCCGCTGTCCAGGTACCACACGCGCGCCTGGTTGTGCCGTCCGCCGGTCACCACCACGGGGCGGTCGGTCAGCCGGCCGGTGGCGAGCGCGGTGATCCGGCCGTTGTGGTCCTGCCGGTAGTCCGAGGTGGTGAACGTGATGTCCAGCTCCTGACCCTCAGGCAATCGCAGCAGCCGCGGCACGAATCGCTGATTACAGGTGATCACCGCTATGGGATCCCCGTGGAAGTCGGCCAGGGCGAGCTGTGTCCGTCCTTCTCCGGTGGGGATGGCGGGGGTCACCGCAGTGCCGTCGGCCAGGTCGGTGACGCACACGTACCCCTCGCCCCATCTGGGGTCGTCGGCGGGGCCGTCGTGGTGGGCCGTGACGATGACCTCGCGGCCGTCGACCTCGCAGACCGTCAGGGCGGTGATGTCGCCCGGCAGGCCGCGCGGCGCTCCGGCGGCTGGCGCGGCGCACGCGGCGGTCAGATCCCACGCCTGCACCACGGACGAGAGCATGCCGCTGGTGACGGCGATCGGACGGCCGCCGGCCTCGGCCACGCGGATCGCATCAGGTTTTCCGCGCCCTGGAGGCAGGGGCGCGCACAGCGGCTCTCCTGTGGCGAGGTCCAGCACTCGTACGCGCCCGTCGCGGTCGAGGGCGACCACGATCGAGCGGCCGTCGAGTTCGGCGGCGGCGAGCGAACTGCTGCCACGCGCCAGTACGTCCTCGGGCAGCAGTTCGCGGACGAGAGTCCCCTCGCGCAGATCCCGCACTTCGACCAGGCCTTCGTAGCCGCCGGTGACCACGACGGGGCGGCCGTCGAGAGACAGGGCGAGCAGGCTTTCCGGCCGGCCGGAAGTCTCTGTCGGCGCTGCGACCTCCGTCCCGTCGAGGGGATCCCACACACGCACGAAGCCGTCGTAGTCACCGGTGACCGCGACCGCGCGGCCGTCCAGGGTCGTCGTGGCGATCGAGACCACCCTCGTGTCGCCGTGCGCCTCGAACGGCGTGCCGAGAGGGCGCTGCGCGAGCAGGTCCCAGACTTTCACCGCCGATCCGCCGGAGATCGCCACCGGACGGCCCGCCACCGTGGTGACGGCCAGCGGATCGCTTACGTGACCTTCGGTGACGAACGGCGAACCGACGCGCTCCCCGGAGCCGACGTCCATCACCCAGACGCTCGCCCGTACGAGGTCGTCGACGATGCTGTACCCGCTGACGACCAGCGATCGACGGCCGTCGAGCACCACGCTCTCCAGGGCTTCGACTCCTCCGTCGTCGAACAGGGGCCTGCCGACGCAACTGCCCGACGCCAGATCCCAGGTCCAGCCGTCACGGCCGAAGGCCGCGACCGTCACCACGGCTTGGTCCGGCGGCCCGCCGGCCGCCATCGCCCAGACTGCGGCCGGCCCGAGTCTTTCGTGGTCCGGCAGATCGGCCGACCACAGCAGCGCGCCCTTCAGTGCCGTGCCCGTTGCCCACTCCACCCGGTACGGAGCGGCCGCGCCGTGCTCGTCCGGCGTCTCGGCGAGCCGTCGCCCCAGATCATCGGCTTGCCACCGGGCGGCGTCCACGGTCAGGACCTGACGGCGCGCGGCGGGAGGCAGGTCACGATGCCGGCCGGCCGACGTGCGGTAGACCGCCGCGGCCAGCCGCGCCTCGGCGCCGTCTGCTCGCGACGCGAGCGCCATCACCTCGTCGGGGTCGGCGTGGATCAGGAAACGCGGATCGCCCAGCGTCTCGTCGGCCGACGCCTGGCCCGAGGCATGTGCCTGGCCGGAGCCGGGTAAGTCATGATCGCCAGTAGACACGACGAGCAGGCTAACACCGGCCCGCGCCGGTGATGCCCGGATGCGGCAACCACCCCTCGTCCACGCCCTCGACGATCGACTCGCCCGGCACCGCGCGCAGCCGGATCACGATCCCTCGCCCTTGCCCGCGCCGCGCTTACACCGTCAAGACCCCCTCCGCCCGTGCTGTGCGAACCGGTCAACGCGCCTTACGCGCCAGAAAAGATCGTCTCGCTTTGACCTGCAAGGAGGTCGTGTCCTCATCAAGGCCACCGACCCACGCCGCGACACCCGCTGTATGGCGGTGTCGGAGAACCTCAGCGAGACGATCACCATCGCGATCAAGGCCTGCGCCTGAAAGGGGGCAGTCACGCCGCGACGAAATCATCTCGCGCTGACGCCGACCGATGCCGGGTGATGGCTGCCCCGAGAGTGAGGGTCAGCCCGCTATGCCCTCCTCCTCACCCGTGGGCTCGGTGCCCGTCATGAGCCCGGCGTTCGTGGTGCCGAACTCGTACAGATAGACCGGCTTCTCCTCGCGCAGCAACTGCAGGATCCCGGTGAGCTGCGACAGGTTGAGATGGATGAAGATCTGGCCCGCGGCCGCGTCGATCACCGGCGGCGCCAGCGGGGTGCCGTCGGGGTAGAAGTAGGCGTAACCCCGGTAGGTGCCGCCCTCGTACAGGTAGATCCCGGTGACGGCGACGCCGGGGCTGAGGTTCGTGGTCGGCCTGGAGGACCAGACTCGCACGCTGTAGCTGTCGATCGTGTAAGTGGCCATCGTCTCGCTCCTTTCCGCTCCTTAGGAGGGACGCCCACGACGGCTGATACGTGATGCGTGTCCGCATGCGGCCAGGACACGCGGCGCTGGACATCTGTGGCGGCAGCGGTGGCGCGGCACAGGGGTGACCTCGGAGATGCCGACCGCGGTGACCTGCCGACCGCGGTGACCTGCCAGCCACGGTGGGCCAGCCACGGTGGGCCAGCCACGGTGGACCGGCTGTGGTGGGCCGGCTGTGGTGGGCCGGCTGTGGTGGGCCGGCTGTGGTGGGGCGGCCGCGGTGGGCCGGCTGTGGTGGGTTGGCTGCGGTGGGTTGGCTGCGGCGGGCCGCCGGAGCGCGTCGACGCCCTCGCCGCATCCCACGTCGAGTGCCTGGCCCGGCAGGAGATCCTCGGCCCCGGCTACGAGCACGCCGTTGGGTTGGCACTGAGCACCTGGTCACGGCTGCGGTCCATCGTGTCCGAGTGCTGGGCGTCCATGCCGCGTGGACCTTGCGAGGGACGTCGGGGGTGCTCGCGCATTGTGCCCGCTACCGTCCCGACGACCCTCGTTTCCCCTGAACAGCCCCCGCAGGCGCATGCGACAAGGGCACCCGAGCCTCGGACGTCCCCCTGCCAAGGGGAGTTCCCCGCCGAGCGCCTGGTAGAGGCCTTCCTCGGGCCTGCTTCCCTGGACACCACCGCCCCGTACTTCCGCGCCGGTACCGCCGAACAGGCCACCGTCGCCGACCGCATCTCGGGCAACAACAGCCCTTCGGGCCGTACCGCCGGTTCCTGCGCGGTTCCTCCTCGATCCCGAGCCAGGTCACAGGCGATATGTCAACGTCCCCGGCAGGTGCGGAGCATGTTGAGCAGAGCCTTCTTCTCCTTTTTTGTCACGAAGAGCCGGTAGTGGTGCTTCACGGTGATCCATGAGGTCGCGTAGCGGCACCAATAGGCGCGGCGCGCCGGACGCCAACTCTGCGGCCCCTGGCCACCCTTGGCGATGTTGGCGGAGTGGCTGACGACGACCAGTTCTGGTCGGGTGAGGTCGTTGGCGAAAGCGCGCCTGCGTGCCTGGCTCCACCTGCTGGCGCCGGAACGCCAGGCATACGACAGCGGCACGACGTGGTCGACATCCACATGCTTCTCGCTCTTCAGCCACTTGCCGTCGTACGGGCTGTACCAGAGGCCCTTGACGGGGTAGCACGTGGCGTTCCTGCGCACGCGTCGCCCGTCGCGTGCCAGCACCGTCTCCCGGGTGTCGCACTTACCCCTGTGGTGCGCCCATCGGGGCAGGAAGCGCCGGTGGGCATAGCCGCGGATCGATAACGCCCTGGCGACCTTCAACTGGGACAACATACGGCGGGCGAGCGCGGCGCCGGCTTCGGCCTGCGGCCGCTTGCGGGTGTCGGCCGCCGCCGGCGGGATGGCGATGATCGGGAGGACCAAGAGGGCGAGCACGGTCACGTGGATTGTCCGCCTCAAAAGGATCATGGTTCCATCCATACCCGGTAAGTCCCCGTTGCGGGCGGCGCTACTCAGTGCGTCACGTTCCTGTGGCGCGGCGGCACACTGTGCCCTGCGAGGCTGATCAGTACGGGCCGGTGAAGACGGCTCCAGGACACCTGCGCAGCCCATCCCCGCTGAGCGTGCGACTTTCCGGCCGCCGCCCGCCAACCCGTGCCCAGCACCCCCCACGCCGCCCCGAGCGCTCCAGCCAAGGAGGCGCCGGTAGTGCATTAGCCTGGCACGGCGGCTCGTCGAGATCACCAAAGTTCATGTCCATCGGGCACTTCTGCGTTGACGGGCGCAAGATAGGCAACCGGATTCGGGGCGGCCCAGGTGGGGTTCACGGGGTGTGCCCTCGGTGAGGGCGACGCCGATGCTCCAGCTCGCCCCGCCGAGGACCGGACTGCGCTGGGTGCTCATCCCGTCAGTCGTAGCCGCGGCGCGAAGAGCCGTACGGTCCTCGAGACGGCCAGCCGGGACACCGCGTCCCGGCGTGGCGCCAGGGTGCTCACAGGAAGGCGCTGACCTGCGTGGCGAACTCCTCCGGATCGACGATCCGCACGCCCAGGCTCTCGGCCTTGGCCCGCTTGGACCCGGCCTTGTCGCCCGCCACCAGCAGTGATGTCTTGGCCGACACGCTGGAGGACGCCTTGCCGCCCGCGCGCTCGATCAGCTCGTTCATCTGGTTGCGGCTCAGCGCCTCCAGCGCTCCGCTCATCGCGCCGGTCACCACGACGGACATCCCAGCCAGCGGCAGCTCGGACGCGCCGTCGGCCTCCGCGTCACCAGGCTCGGCGGGTGGTGTCCAGCCCGGCTCCGTCATGGCGACGCCGGCCTTGACCAGCTTGTCGATCAGCGGGGCCAGCTCGATCAGCTCGGCCACCACGACCGGGGCCTTCTCCGGGCCGATGCCGTCCACCTGCTGGATCGCCTCGGCGTCGGCGGCGCGGATGGCCTGCATGCTGCCGAAGTGCCTGGCGATGCGGCGGCTCATGGACCGGCCGGTGCCGCGCACGCCGAGCGCGCAGAACACCCGGCTGAGCGGCCGCGTCTTGGCCTGCTCGATGGCGGCCAGCAGGTTGTCGGTGCTGGTCTCGCCCATGCGCTCCAGGCCGAGCAGCTGCTCTCGGGTCAGGAAGAACAGGTCGGCGAAATCGGCGATGAGGCCCGCGTCCAGCATCTGCTTGATGCGGTTCTCGGCCAGGCCCTCGATGTCGAGCTGGTCGCGGCCCACGGCGTAGACGATGGAGGCGATTGCGCGGCACTGGCGCCCGCGCACGCACCGCCACCGCTCCTGCGAGTTGTCGATGGCGTCGCCACAGGACGGGCAGGCCGCCGGGATCTCGATCGGCTGCTCCTCACCCGTGCGCAGATGCACGACCGGCGCTTCGACCCTCGGGATGACGTCGCCCGCCTTGTAGACGGTCACGCTGTCACCGAGCATGAGGCCACGCCGGGCGATGTCGGCGGGATTGTGCAGGGTGGCGTAGGTGACGATGCTGCCGTCGAGCTCGACCGGCTCCAGCACGGCGCGTGGCGCGATGATGCCGGTGCGGCCGGTGTTCCACTCCACGGCGAGCAGTTTGGTGATCTTCTCGGTGGCGGGCAGCTTGTAGGCGATGGCCCAGCGGGGCGCCCGCGAGCTGAACCCGGCCTCGGCCTGGTCGGCGGCCAGGTCGCACTTGATCACGATGCCGTCGATGCCGAACGGCAGCTCGGCGCGGACCGCCGCGATCTCCTCCACCCGCTCCTGCACGCGCTCAACGCTGTCGGCCACTATCCCGGCGACCGGCGTGGCGGCGGTGGTCTGCACACCCTGCGCGGCCACCCAGCCCATGATCTGGCTGTGCGGCAGCTCCCGCAGCCGCACCGCCAGTTCAGAGTCGTCGTCGGAAGGTGGCAACACCCCATAAGCGAAGAATGTCAGCTCGCAGACGTACGGCCTGTCCTGGGCACGCAGCGTGCCCGCGGCCGCGCTGCGCGGGTTGGCGAACGTGGTGCCGTCGTGGGCTTGCCGCTTGGCGCAGGCCTCCTCGAACTGGGAGGCGGTCATCATGACCTCGCCGCGCAGCTCCACCGTGACCGGCTCGGCCAGCCGATCGGGCAGCCCGACGATGGTGCCGATGGCGTGCGAGACATCCTCGCCCGCGCTGCCGTCGCCCCGCGTGACCAGCTGCGCGAGGCGGCCATGCCGGTAGCGGGCCGAGATCGCCAGCCCGTCGAGCTTGGGCTCCACGCTCCACGCCGTCACCGGGCGGCCCAGCCGGCGCTCCAGCGAGGCCGCCCAGTCGGCCAACTGCTCGGCGCCGAACACGTTGTCCAGGCTCAGCATCGGCACCGTGTGCGGCACGTCGCCAACCACGGCCCCGCCGGCCACCTTGCCCGTCGGCGAGGACGGCAGCACCGCCTCGGGGTGGGCCTCTTCGTACGCCTGGATGCCCCGCACCAGCCGGTCGTAGGCGTCGTCGTCAAGCGTGGAGGTGCCGTCGGCGTAGTAGGCGGCGGCGGAGTCAACGGCGAGCTGAACGGCCTCGGCGTAGGCCGTGTCATCGGCGAGGACGGTGAAGGGCGGCGTCTCGGTCATGGCACCACCATGCCGGTAGCCACCGACAATTCCGAGACCCAGATCCCTTCCAAACCGGCGATCGGACTGCGGCGCCTCGGACGCTGCCCCGACACGGATCGGCGGTCATGACGACGCAGCAGCCGCCAGGCCACCCCGCCCCCTACACCGAGCCCGAAAAAGTCTCCCTGAAGTGGTTTGCGATGGTGACGCGGCGCAGCAGCATGTTGGCAAGTCAACGAAGTCCACACCGAGTTCGAGCGAAGTGGGTGCGTTCCGAGACCCCGGAGATGTTCAGGCTGATGACATCCGATTGGAACAACCGACAGCGACGCAGCCGGCCCGGCTGCGTGCCGGCCGGCGGCAGGTGGCGAGGACGCTTACCGTCTCGCGGGATCCACCACCCCGGCGACGTCGGAGATGTCGATGGTCCCGTTGCCGGGATCGGCGAGGTGGGTGCGAGAGTCCAGAGCGGCGTGACGATTGTCGCTCATCACCCAGAGCCGGTTGGGCGGGACCTGAACCTCGAACCGCAGATGCGAGGCCGGAGGCGCGGCAAGGTAGGGCTCGTCCAGCGCCTTGCCGCTCACCTGGAGCCGCCCCTGAGGATCGCAGCAGTTCACCGTGCTTCCCGGTACGCCGATGACCCGTGATACGTGTAACTCACCTGGCGCGGCATTGGCCCAGTTCTTGGGGGTTCGATAGACGATGACGTCGCCGAGGTGGGGAGCGTAGTGTCCATCGGTGCTGCGTGGCGACAGGTTCGCGCCCGCCTTGATCGTCGGTTCCATCGACTCACCCGACATGGTGATGGTGAACGTGCCGACAACTCCGCAACCAGCAGTGGAAGCCAGTAAGAGCAAGAGGGATAAAGCGGTTGTACGTACGCGAATCACCGGCGCATTATCCCGAATGGTGAGCCCTGGCGAGGGTTATGCCACGGCCACGCCCGCCGAACCGCGTGGTGATCAGCTCACTGACCGCGAAAACCCACAGCAACCTGGCCGTTACCGCGCCCAACTTGTGGTTTTCGCCGATAAATCCGTCCTGGTCGTCCCATTCAACGCCTGCCATCCGGGGCATGACTCGGCAGATCCGCGCGGCGCGACAGCGAACAGGTCGGCTGTGCCGGCGGCCTCGTGGTGCTCGGCCGCAGGTACCGGGGCGCAGGGCGACGGCGGTGATCAAGCCGGTCACGAACTCAACGGCTGGGCGGGCTACTCGGGACCGTGCAGGAGCCTGCCACCGACAGGATCGACCAGCCTGTATCTGGTGCTCGAGTGCGACCTGCCGATGAAGGACTTCGCGTTCACCAGGTCGTGATCAAGGAACGGCAGAATCTGCGATCTCCATGGAAAGGAACCTCATGAATCGGATGATTGCGGGCGCCGTCGTGTCGGCCATGACCATGCTCATAGCCGCCACCCCCGCCCAGGCCGCCGCGGCGGACCCGGTCAAGACGTTGCAGGGCAAGCTGAAGGCGGGCAAGGGGGTGAAGTTCACCGACGTCACGTCCTTACTGCAGGACTCGGAGAAGATCACGTTCCTTCGGCGGTCCGGGAAGTGGCAGTTCGGCAAGAAAGGCATCGCCGCGTCCGACATCACCACCGACTACAACAAGCACACCGGCGGCATCTTCGACTACATGTACTCCCTGAGCGGCGGGCGTACGATCTGGGTCGACGGCAAGAGCTGGACCACGCACCCGATGTACGGCGAGGTGCCCAACGGCAAGAAGTACCTCGTGGACCCCCTGCGCATGACAGGCAGCTACATCGGCACCTTTTCCCAGCTCGTGAACCCGGCCGAGCCTGCCACGCTGAAGGTTCTGCTCAAGGGCAAGAAGCAGGGCCGTACGTACTCCGGCAAACTCACCTACGCGGCATTGGCGAAGGCGTCACCCTGGTTCCGCGCGTCATCGCCGCTCAGCGAGGGCGACAAGACCGTAGTGGAGTACAGGCTCACGCTCGGCCCTGACAATCTCCCTCGCAAGCTCCTCACCTCGCACCTGGCCTCCACCCACGTCGCCGACGGCGTCGAGGTAGGGGACGGGCGCTTCAGCACCGAGACCAGCTACTCGGGATGGGGCTCGAAGGTCAGCGTCTCCGCGCCACCGAAAAGCCAAGTCGCCGGCTGAGCCCGGAACCGGCTTCGCTACCTTTTCTGTTAGCCCCGGGTACCGCTAAAGGCCGCTTACCAGTACGTATCCCGGAGAACGTCCGTCACAACGGCCACGCCGGGACATCGCGCTTGCTCGGTCTGGCGTCCGCGCGTGTGGACTGGCCACGCCGAGTTCAGCCGGCTCGGCGTGGCCCGGTTCGCTACCGGCCCAGACCGGTCAGCCGCTGCTGGGGACTCTTGGCTTGCAGACCGGGACCAGTGCCGGCGCCGCGTGGGTCGCTCGCGCCCGCGAGACCGCCATCGATGCCCTCCCGCGGCCGACTCCTTGGAGGAGGTGCTCAACCGCGGCAGGAGCCAGGGCCGGTGTCCTTCCGAGGGCGGCCGCCGCCGAAATTCATCGTCAAGGGCAACCAGCCCGCCCCGCTGACCCGGCTCAAGGCCATCCTCAACCGTCACCAGCGCCACCGCCAGAAGCGGCGTTGACGGCGGATGAGCAGCCGCCCGGCCACCTGCCTGCCGCGTACCACGAAATGGAGTCCCCACCGATCGCGGGACCGCTCAGGGATCGAGGACCCCGAGGATGCCCGCACGCTCAAGATCGGTCGCTCCACCGCCTACGAGGCGCTGGCTCGACGCTGAACAGTGGCTTATGGTCGATCGTCACGGCGGGTAAGCCTAGGCCCCGCTTTGCGACGGACTCAGGCATGATGGCGGAGGGCTTGCCATGCGCTGTCCCCGGATCGCACTCTGTAGCAATGACGTCGCCCTCTGAAGACGAGCCTCCGGCCGACAAGCCGTCCAGCGGCCAGCCCGGCGCTTCTGCCGAGAAAGCGCAAGCTGGGTCTGCGGCTGATGACGACACCAAAGTCGGCCTCTGGCTTGTGGGCGGCCTCATCGCATGGGTGGTGGTGGGCACGCCGTTCGTCATCAGCCTGGTCGGGTCGCTGGCAGGCGTTGACATGGAGGCACCGGCGGGACAGGCGCTGCTCGACAGGTTCTACTGGTGGGTCGCGCTCGGCGTGCCAGGAGCGATCGCCGCGGTCGGCGGTTCCTTGTGGGGGGTGACCACGCTGCTGGCCCGTCGCCGGGAACGGGTGGCGCGGCGGGAACTTATCCTGACCGAGCGCGTCAAAAGGCTGCAGGACATGGTCAAAGAGGCGCAGGCGGTCTCGCGCGAACTCGAGCGCTACCTGCAGGAGCGGCTGGTCGCGCTTCAGCAGCTCAGCGCGCAGGTGGACAGTACCGAACGGCTGGCGGCGCTGACGCCCGAACAGGTCAAGGCGCTCGACGACGTCTTGCGACGCCAGTTCACCGGACAGAACCGCAGGGGGTTCGTCACTCAAATCGTCTTCTTTCTCTTGGGCATCCTGGTCGCATTCGTCGTCAATTGGCTGTCCAACCCGATGCTCGCCCTCGTGCGGAACTGGCTGTCCTGATAGCTGGTGCAGGCGCTGCGCCGCGAGCCGACCAGGTATGCGGGTGGGTTCCGCGCTGCTCGGGCTGCAGATCACCGATGCGTGCGGCGCGTAGCCGCGCGGCCGCGACATGCCTTGAAGGCCGGTCCACGTGCTTGCGTACCTGAAAAGATCATCTCGCTCTGACCTGCGAGAAGGGACCTCGAACCCGAGGAGGAGCAGCTGAGGTGGGCTGCCTACTTGTGCGCTGGAGACCTCTACAATGCCGCGGGTGGATCGTGACCAGATTCTCCTGACTCATCCCGGTACCTCGAAGCCCAAGTACCTGGAACTCCGGGTCGACGGGGCTGAGCTGCACCGGAACTGGTGGGCCGGCACGGGGAAGCCTCAGGGGCGCACGAAGTCGTTCGATCACGGAGACGCGGCGCGCGAGGCTATGGAGAAGGTCGTCGCCGAGAAGATGCGTGACGGGTACGCCCTGCTTCGCGACGTCGCGGCAAGCGAACCGGGCGACGTCGTCGTACAGTGCGCGACACAGGCGAAGAACGGCGTCGTGGCGATCGCTCTGCACCCGGACGGCCACACTGTCGCGGTCGCCCGCGGCATCCCCGACCGGATCGGGGCGGCCGGCTCCGATGTGCAGACAGTCGACCTACGGACCGGCGCGCGCCAGGTGGTGTACACCGATGCGTACCAGTACTCACTGATCCATACCGTGATGTTCGAACCGGACGGATCGCACCTGACGTTCACCGTCCGCGACACGATCTCCATGGCGGAGGTGAGCTACACGGTGGCGCTCGCCACCGGTCATGTCCAACGCCTGCCCTACACCCGGCCAGGGTGGGACACCGCCCGCCGGCGGATGCTGATGGTCGACAACGATCACGCGCTGCGAGTGCTGGGCCCGGACGGCGATTCGTGCCTCGATCTTCCGGCAGGCAAACGCTTCCAGACCACCGCCGCACTGTCGCCGTCGGGTCGGCTCCTCGGCCTCGCCCACGACCCGGACAATCGCGATACGGAGTACGACCTCGAGATCTGGGATGTCGACGCAGGTCAGCGAGTGCTCGCTGCCCCGTTCCCCTTCCCGGCAGGGTTCCAGGGGATCAGTCACCGGTTCGACAAGCTGGCGTTCGATGGGACCGAGCAGATCCTTGTCGCGAGCGGCGCGACGTCAGGATGCTTTGGCGTCTCGGTGGAATCCGGTGACTTGTGCTGGGCGATCGAGGACGAGTGGGAGGGGTGCGAGCGGTTGGGTGACTTCGCGCTGTCACCCAACGGCACCCTGCTCGCCGGCGTTCTCCACCGCGGCCCGGTCGTCGTTTATGACGTTGCGACCGGACAACCGCTGGAGCCGCACTTCGCCGTACCCGGCGAGCGGTCGGGCTGGTACCAGGAGGTTGGTTTCTCCGCCGACGGCCGACTTCTGGCGGTCAGCGACTACCCCGGCCGCACCACGGTGTTCCGGTTCGACGGCGTGGAGTTCACCAAGCCCGGCGGCTGATCGCCGGCACCCGGGCGACTGCGGTCGTAACCGCATCCGTTGACTGTGCGGTTGCCGTTTTTGGCGGGCGCGATCGCGTTCTGGCACGACCCCGACTTCACCCTCCGCTGAGCGGACAACCTTGATCTGCGTGGTGGGCGCTGGGCTTTGTCCCCGGTGGGCGTGCTGGTCGTCTCAGTTTGCAGGTGTCCGGTGGCCCCAGCTGCGTAGGGATGGCCCTCGGCGTCCAGCATCTCGTGTCTGCGAACAGGCAGGTAACGATCGCTGGAGGCCGGGAAACTGGCCTTTAGACCGCGAGCTTCCTGAACTGTCCCGTCACGACGAGTACGGCGAGCAGGATGGCCATGACGAGCCAGCCCGGCCAGCCGGAAAGCGATGCGTGGAAGGCGGCGTCGGCGACGTTGACGGGCCTTCCCAGGATTGCAGGAAACGCGGAGGCGATCAGGTTAGCCGCCGCGTGAGCGGCGACCGCCGGCCAGATGCTCCCGGCGGCGAGGCGCAGCCAGCCCAGCAGTGCGCCGAGCAGCACCGACGCGGTGGTGAAGGCAAGCACGGCCAGGCCGCCCGGCAGGCCGGGATAGTGGTACCCCTGCAAGGTGAACGGGGTGTGGAACACTCCCCAGATCACCCCGCTGATCAGCAGGCCACGCCAGAGCCCGAGCGGGAGCAGCTTGGGCAGCAGGTAGCTCCACCCGAACTCCTCACCGAACGTCAGGACCATCCCGAGCGGAAAGATCAGGAGCTGGGAGGCCAGCATGCTCGCCAGCCCCCCGAGGGGCAGGGGATCGTGGAAGGCGAAGCCGCCGGCGGCGGAGCTGACGCCCAGGGCGGCGAGTGCCAGGAGCGGCGGGAGGAGCAGGCCGGCTGCGCTGTAGCCGGCCACCCTGGGCAGCGACCGCGATGGCAGGACGCCCGTCTGCTTCAGCAGGTCGCGTGGGCGGCGCAGCTCTCCTGTCAGCGTCGCCGTGACGAGTACTCCCAACGTCGGCGTGTACATCGCGATCATGAGGATGGGCGCGGCCGCGTCCTCGTGAAGGTCGCCGCCGTTGAACCAGGCAGCGGCGCCGGCGGCCCAGATGCCGCTGAAGGTGACGGCGAGGAACGCCGCGATCCTGGACCATGGCACGGCGGGGTGGTGGAGGGTTTTCGTGGTCATGACCACGGACGGTAGGTCTCACCCCGATCCGCTGACGATGGGGCAGGCGGCCCGGCCGGTATTACAGTCCGCTGTAGTGCGTCCCCCGGTTGCGGTGGCCAGACTGGATGCCGTGCGTGAACGAGGGCGGAAGATGTGGCGGGGTAGCCGATACCTCCTGCTCGGGTTGCCGACCGCGATGGCCACGATGATGGTGCCGCCGCTTCTGGCGGCCGCGGTGCTGTCGACCGGGCTGGGCGGCGTCGGGCTCGTACTGTTTCCACGGGCGATGGCCGGGCTGCGGCGGTGGGCGGAGTGGCACCGCCGTCGCGCCGCCGCGCTTTTGGGCAGGCAGGTGTCTGCCCGGCCTATGACGCTGGGCGAGGGGATTCGCGTGCGGTGGCGTCAGGTGCTCGACGACCCGGAGACCAGGCGTGATGTCCGCTGGGTGTTCAGGCACATTGTGACGGGTGTTCCGGCGGGGCTGGCGGCGTTGTTCTGTGTCGGCACGGTGGTGTTCACCGTGTTCGCGGCTCCTCTGTGGTGGTTGTTCCCACCGGATCTACCGCTGCGGCTGCTGGGCGTCTTCCCGGTGACCGGGTGGGGCAGCGCGTTGGCCCTGGGACTCGCCCAGGTCGGAGGCTTCGCAGCCCTGGCGTACTGGGCGGTGCCCAGGCTGGCGGGCTTCCACGCGAGCAGGTGCCTGGCCGCGCTGGAGCCCTCGGCGGAGGACCAGCTCGCCCGGCGGGTCGGCGAACTGGCCGAAAGCCGCGCGGGAGTGCTGGATGCCCATGGCGCGGAGCTGCGCCGTATCGAGCGGGACCTGCACGACGGCACGCAGGCCCGGCTGGTCGCCATCGCCATGCGGCTGGGGGTGGCCAGGGAGTCGCTTCCCGACGACACCGGCGACCTGGCCGACCTGCTACGGGAGGCCCACGAAGGAGCGGAGGAGGCCATGACGGAGTTGCGCGACGTGATCCGTACCATGTATCCGCCGATCCTCGCCGACCGAGGACTCCTCGGTGCGCTGGCGGCGCTCACCGCGCGCTCAGGCGTGCCCGCCGAGACCGACCTCGACGATCTCGGCCACTTGCCTGCGGCGGTTGAGGCCGCCGCCTACTTCGTCGTGGCGGAGTCGCTCACCAACGCCGCCAAGCACAGCGGCGCCACCCAGGTGCGGGTGCGGATCACCCGGGAGGGCGGCAGGCTGCTGGTCGAGGTCACCGACAACGGCATCGGCGGCGTCGACGAGGACCGGGGCACCGGCATCACGGGCATCCGTCGCCGGGTCGCCGCGCTCGACGGCACCATGATCGTCACCAGCCCGCCAGGCGGCCCGACCGCCATACAAGTGGGGTTGCCGTGCGAGTCGTGATCGCCGAGGACAACGTCCTGCTCTCCGCGGGTCTCGAACTCCTCCTGGGCACCAAGAGCATCGAGGTAGCCGCCGTCGTCACCGACCATCCCGGCCTGGTCGAAGCGGTGGACCGGCACCGGCCGGACGCGCTGATCGTCGACGTCCGGCTCCCTCCGTCCTTCCGCGACGAGGGCATCAGGGCCGCGCTGGAGATCCGGCGCGCGCATCCCGGCCTGCCGGTGCTCGTGTTGTCGCAGTACGTCGAGAAGGTCTACGCGCGAGAGCTGCTCTCCGACGGCCACGGGGGTGTCGGCTACCTTCTCAAGGACCGGGTGAGCCGGGTCAGCGAGTTCGTCGACGGCCTGCGCCGGGTGGCCGAAGGCGGCACCGTCATGGATCCCGAGGTCATCGCCCAGCTGCTGGCCGGAGGCGGCACGAGCGCCATCGACGCGCTCACCAAGCGGGAACGCGAGGTGCTCACCCTGATGGCCCAGGGCCTCGGCAACAACGACATCGGCAAGCGGCTTTTCATCACCGACAACGCCGTTCACAAGCACATCGGCAACATCTTCACCAAGCTCGGCCTCCCACCCGCCGAAGGAGGCCACCGCCGAGTGCTCGCCGTACTCGCCTACCTGGACAGCACCTGAAACCGCCCACCACGAGCCGGGCGCGCGGCCGGGTCGCCGACCGCGGCTTTCCGCGGAGCAGGCCGCCCTCGCCCAGGAGTTGCCGCGACCGGAGCACGGCCGCCCCACGCAAGTCGTCCCGCCGCCGCGGCAGAGAACCGGGTGCCCGCCTCCGGTCCGATCATCGACAGTCCCGGTTTGCGGCAGCATGAGGTGAATCATCGAGGCCGCTGGAGGGCAGTTGGTCATTTTCGCCTGCGCAGGATGCGATGCCGTACTGACCGCGCGGCTGTCGCGGGTCGAGCTGCCCGATCACGCACGCCAGCGGTTGGGCGATCGCAAGCTCCCCTCGCTGCTGGAGCCGGGAACGTACGCGGTGGACCCCAAGCCGTCCTTTCCGCCGTACCGGTTGTGGGACGAGGTCGGCGCGGCGGAGGCGGAGGCCCGCGGCGTTTACGCGCCCGTGTATTCGCTGCCGTACGGCCCCTCGGGACGGATCGGGGTT
This sequence comes from Nonomuraea sp. NPDC003707, assembly GCF_053587055.1. Taxonomy (NCBI): domain Bacteria; kingdom Bacillati; phylum Actinomycetota; class Actinomycetes; order Streptosporangiales; family Streptosporangiaceae; genus Nonomuraea; species Nonomuraea sp. NPDC003707. The sequence continues at coordinate 88,789 of NZ_JBSFNK010000007.1, forward strand.
GCGCCGGGCGATCTGCGTGGAACCGTCCACATCTTGCGGCGGGATGACAACTCCTGTTGTGGCCTGAGTGGCAGCGCCGGCCCCAACCTGGCGTGCGCGGAGTGCGGGCGCGCGGTGGCCACCCTCGTCGACGACTGCTACCGCTGGTACGTGGCGTGGCTGGATCCGGACGCCGTGCGCCCCGTCAGCGTGTCGGGCCCCGCCTGCCGGGTGATCGGCTGGGAGTCGCTGCGGGAGGAGTATCCCGGCATACCACCCGTTGCGGAGCCCGGATGGTGGAGCCTCGAGTGGCGTGCGGCGGTCGCGGTGTCGCTGGCCCACCTGCTGGCGGCCTCGGGCGGGAAGCCGGTGGTCGTGCCCGATGGGCTTGCCGGGCAGGTGTTCGGCGGGGCGCTCGACAGGATGCTTCCGGCGGGCCCGCCGGAACGGCGTCTCGTCCTGGCCGGGCCGGGGCTGGCCGCCGCGTCCGGGAACGTTCTCCTGGTGCCGCGGCATCCGCAGACCGGCCGGGTATGGCCGTCCGGCGCGCAGGCGGTGGTGCCGCTGGCCGCCGAGGTGTGGACGTACCTGGCCTTCCATGACGACCGGCGGCTTCTCCCCGCGGCGAACCGGATACCCGCCGACGTACGCCGAGACGATCCGCCGCCGCTGTTGCCGTACGACCGTTTCAGTCCCGACTGGCAGGTGTTCCGCGACACGCTTGTGCGACTGCCGGCGGTTCGTCGGCCGTGGTTACGCGCGATCTATGACCGGGTGGCGGCCCTCTGATTCAAGCACCCGCTCTCCTGGCTCATCTCGGCGACGAAGAAAAGTCGCAGCAGGAGGCGAACATACCGCCGAGGGTACGTTGGCAGGCGATCCCATGGCGGAGCCTTACGCAGTGGGCGCGACCGGGCCGGTCATCCGGCCCGGTCGCGGAGGCAGATCAGCCGGGCGGCACGATTCCGTTCTTGGAGACGGGGACGGCCAGTTGCGCGGCGCCGGTGAGCCTGAGCTCCTCGGGGGGCAGGCTCCCCAGCACCGGGTTCAGGTGTCTCAGGGTCAGCGGCACCGGGGAGATGGCCGGGCTGCTGATGTCGAACTTCTCCAGGTCGATCCAGCGTACGACGTTGAGCACGTCCGCCGGGATGTCGTCACGGGCCTTCTGCACCGGGACGCAGAGCTGGCGGGCGGCGGTGACCTGGACGGTCTGGGTGGGGATCTGGTTGACCAGCACGGGGTTGAGCTGGGTGAGGGTCAGGGGCAGGTTCATGGACGGGTTCGGCTGGTGCGCGTAACACAGCAGGTCGATGTGCGAGATGACCCGCAGGATGTCCGGGGCGGGGACCACGCCGTTCTTGGCGACCGGCACGCACAGATGCTGGGGCACGTTCAGCGTGACACTGATGCCCGGTACGTTCTGCAGGACCGGGTTCAGGTGGCGCAGCCCCAGATTCTGGTTGATCGAGGGCCCGGTCACCCGGTAGCACGACAGGTCGACGAACCTGACGTAGTCGAGGACATTCGGCGGTGGGATGACGTTGTTCTTGGCCACCGGGACGCAGAGCTGCTCGCGCTGGCCCAGCGTGACCTGCACGGTCGGCAGGTTGCCGAGCACGGGGTTGAGGTGGCGCAGCACCAATGTGGTGGCCGGCGGCTGGTACGCGGTGGTCTTGAAGCACTCCAGGTCGAGGTTCGACACGAATTCCTTCGGCGTCGGCAGGGCCAGGGCCGCTGCGGGCGGCGCGACGAGGAAGGCGGCGGCGAATATCGCGAGGCCAGCGGATAAGAGACGTCTTATTGCGATTCTGCTGCGGGGATTTGGTGCGCCCTTTTTGTTCATGTGCCCTCCAGGGCCGGATTGTTTGCTTTGACTGTGCGCTTGTGAATCCGGCTTGACAAGGCTCGTGTCCGCAATGTGCCACGGGTTTGTAAGCATGCATATCCGGCAATTTAGAGCGACCTAAAATTTCAGCCGTCCACTTCCCTCAATCCCTCATTTCGCCTGCCATTGTTTACTGCTCGGACATGGCAGCCGCGGCCCGGCTGAACCCGGCCGCCGCCGAGGAGACCCGGCGCCTGCCAGAGGAGATCGGTGCAGGACAGCGACCAACTGGACATTCGGGGCGTGATCGCGCCGGGTCAGGGAGATCGCGGCGCTCCACGGGAGTCGTGCTCGCCCTCTGCGAGCAGTTCGATGGCACGACGGGGGTGGACCAGAGTGCCACTCGCGGACCTGCCGTCGGCTGTCACGAAGCGCCCAGACGTCCGGCGATTCGGGCCTGACCGGCTCGGGTCAGCCCGACACGATCGAAGCAGTCGCGTCCACCAGGCGCCGCGCGGGCCGGGCACGCCGGGCTACCGCTGCCGATCGGCAGGATCTCGATCGGAGGCGTTGTACGGGCTGCTCGCCGATGGACCGGTCTTCATCGACCACAATCAGCAGCCTTCGCCCGCCGACTGAAGCGGCGGCCCGTGGGAGCAATTAGGCGCGCCAATCCATTATGGCTGGTAGTTGTCGTCGATGGTCGGCTGCTTGCCCAGCCTGACTCCACTGTATGCGTTGGCTGTCATCGCCCAGTTTCCAGGGGAGGCGACTCCGACAATCAGATCCACTGTATGAAGCGAGTTTGCGAGGACATCTTTTTCGAAGTCGATGCCACTCGCGGTTGCTGCCATCACCAGGTCATTCTGATCTATCACGGTCGGCCCTCCTTCGAGGTAAGCGCTGCCGCCGGCGGTCAGCGTGCTGTCGGTCGTGAAGCTGCCCGTGTTGTGCGTGGTGTTTGCCTCGAGGTGGTTTGTGATACTGGCCGTGCTCGCTTCGAGGTTGTTCGCGACGGTGAGGTCGCTGAGGGTCGGGTTGGTGATGGTGGCGCACAGGTGCACCAAGTGTCGGCTCCAGTCGGACGCGCCACGACAAGGTCACCTGACGCTATAGAAATGCGGTGGTATGAGACATTGCCAAGGCCGACAATGATCGTATGCCTGACGCTGCCATCGCTGAGCGCAAACCTCGGCTTGCGGTCCTCACGGGAGCCGGAATCTCCGCCCCCTCGGGGCTGCCCGTGTACCGAGGTGGCAACGGCATGTGGGATCGCAACCCCGACATCGCGAAGCTCACGACCGCCTCCCGCTGGCGCGGCAAAGCCCAACAGGCATGGGAGCACTGGAACGAACTACGCCACGCCGCATCCATCGCCCAGCCCAACCCGGCGCACGAGGCGTTGGTCGCCGCCGAATCCCACTTCGACGTGCACATCGCCACCCAGAACATAGACGGGCTCCACACCCGGGCCGGATCCGCGAACGTCACCGAACTCCACGGCAACGCATTCGCCACCCGCTGCTCCCGGAAGGCGTGCCACGCTCGCAACGGCGCCTGGTTCGACGACGACATCCACGAAACCGTGCCCACCTGCCCGCACTGCGGACGCATCGCGCGCCTCGACGTCGTCCTTTTCGGAGAGCAACTCTCCGCCAAGAAGATGCGTGCCTCGATCGAGGCTTCCCGCCGCGCCGACGTGTGGATCGCCATCGGCACTTCCGGCACGGTGTTCCCTGCCGCCGGGCTCATCGAGTTCTGCCGACCCGGCACGGTCCGGGTGCTCGTCAACGCCCAGCCATGGAGCGACAGCGCTTCGACGTTCGAGAAAGAAGTGCTCGGCGACGCCGCCGCCGTTCTCGGTGATGTGCTCCGCGAACTGCACGTCGCAGCCCTGAGGTGACTGGCTGGTCGGCGTGCGCCCGCTCCCGGCGCCGAGCCGGTGCGGCGGTCGGCGGACCGGGGCCCGCCACAACAGCGAACAGCGGGGAACCTCGCCGATCAGGAAGCCGGGGTGTCCCGGTCGATCGCGGAACGCAGCACTCCGACCATGGCGGCGAGCTCGGCCAGCAGGCCCGACACGGTGGTCCGGTCGCTGCCGTTGATCGACACCATGCGCAGCTCCTCCGGCTTGGGGAGTTGCGCCATGATCTCGGGCAGCAAGCCGATCAGCTTGGCCTGAAGGCTGGCCGGAGACTGCTGGTTGTCGATGTCGGCCCGCATCCGCAGCCGCTCCACGTCCAGCAGCGCCCGCTCATGGTCGGCCAGCGCCCGGGAACGCGCCAGCTCCAGCTCGCCGGCGAGCTCCAGGCTCTTGAGCTCCTGTTCCCGCTCGATCCGGAGCCTGCCGGTCTCGGCCTCCTCGGTGTGCCGTTCGCGCTCCATCCGCAGCGCGTGCAGGGTCGTATGGGTCTCCAACTCCGCCACCGCCCTGGAGTCGTCGTGCCGGCGCTGGGTGCGCCGCAGCTGCTCGGCCACCTCGGTGTCGAACTGCCACGCCTCGTTACGGGCCCGCAGCCCGGCGAGCTCCCGCTCGTTCTCCAGGCGCTGGGTCTCCTTGAGGCGTTCGGCCGCCATCTCGCGCTGGGTGATCGCTTCTTCGGACTGCAGCTCGGCCAGGCGGGCGAGCTGCCCCTGCTCGGCCCGGTAGGGCTTCTGTAAGTTCTCCCAGAGCCGCGACGAGCTGACTACGGCCTCCTTGATCTGGACGGTGACGATGCGCAGACCGAGCCCCTGGTCGCTGTCGTCCTCGCCCTCGGCCACCGCGCGCAGGCGGGCGGTCAGCTCCTCGATGATGGGCTGCTTGTCGCTGAGCACGTCGCGCACGCCCATGGTCGCGACCTTGTCCTTGATGGCCGCCTCCGCCTGCTCCCGTAGCTGGAGGTTGACCAGCCGCATCGGGTCCTGCGGATCGCTGAAGTCCAGTTTGCGGTACGCGACGGGGAAGGTCTGGATGATCCACTGCACGTACCCCTGCACCAGCACACCCTGGAGCTCGCGGCAGACGCAGTAGGCGTTGATCAGGATGGTCTGGGTGGCGCCAGGCACGACCAGGAAAGAGTCGGTGGACGGGTTGAAGCGGAACGACACGCCCAGGCCGACGTGCAGGGGCTTCTCGCGGCCACGCCGGGTGTGCACCACGAAGGCGTTGGGCGGGACGAGCACGTTCTTCCAGCGCCAGAACCCGGTGATGCGTACGTCCACCGGGCCCGCGGCCGCCGTGTCGGGCGCCGCCCCGCCGATGGCCCGCTCGCGTTTGGCCAGCGGCCCCGCCGGCGGCGCCGGCTCGCCGGGGGCGGCGCGGCGTGCCCTGAGGTCGTCCTCGAGCACCGCCTGCTGCGCGACGACCCGTTCCAGATAGGCGTTGCCCTTGTCAGCGGTGCTCATCGTCCCCTCCGCCCACCTCACGACTGCCGCCGAGTCTTGCCTACGCCGCCGAACCACCGCAACCCGCGATCCGCTCGCGATGCCCTACGCCGTTGCGGGCGGTGTGAGACCCGAGGGCCGCGCGGACGCGGCGACGGCCGTGATCAGCTGGGCCGGTTGCCCGTCGGAATCACGATCTTGGTCTGCGCCCCCTTGGTGAGGTAGTACGTGGTCCACTTCTTGACCGCCTCGTCGAGGAGCCAGGCGGCGGCGGGCACCAGCGGCAGCCCGATCAGACCCTCCCGGAACTGCACCAGCAGCGGCCAGGCGGTCTTGACCACCGGGTCCCACAGCGGCTCGCGTCGGATGCCGTTCCAGTCGGCCACCTGGTTGCCGGTGAGGTACCTGGAGAACGCGTTGACGAGAGGCTTGTCGACGCCGCCGGGGCTGGTCAGCTCCGCGAGCATGTCCCGCAGGATGGCGTTGAGTTCCACCCCCTCGGTGGTCGGTCCCATGTTCCTGGGCAGGACCAGGTCCGACTGGGTGTAGGAGGTGTCCCAGGTGGCGGGGAGGAACTCGTCCCTGATGCCGAGCATGTGCCCCAGCATCTGCACCGAGTGCAGGTACCCCGCGGCTTCGGTGGAGGAGATGCGCACCTTCCACTCCCGCATCCCGCGCATGGAGTAGGTCGCCAGGGTGTGCCACGTGACGAGCATGTCCTCCTGGCTGATCGGGATAGGGCCGGACCAGTGGGGAGACGACTTCAGCAGGTGCCGCACCGCCGCGTGCACCAGCCGGGTCTTCACGGCCTCGACCACGGCCGTGCCGCCGGCACCCCAGGCGTTCTGGGGTCTGACCGCGTACGCCAGGATGTTCGTCTTGGCGATCCGGTCCTTCAGATCCGCACCACCCGCGGAGTAATAGACGGCGCGTGCCTCCTTGGGGATGGCGGTGGCCAGCATCCCGGCGCCGACGATGGTGAGGACGACGATGTAGTTCCCCTTGAGCGCGTGGAACCGCGCCCCGGCATCCAGCAGGGCGGGGTCGGCCCACGACGGCAGCTGACGCGCCTGCTCGATGAAGGCCCGCAGATCCTCCGGCAGTCCCGCGGGCAGGGGCTGGTCGTTGCGGTTCCAGTCGTACAGCAGCCGGTTGACCTCGGGTATGACGCCGCGGTCGAACAGTGAGGCGAGGAGCGGATCGGCCACGTCGTCCCACACCCATCGGGGGTCGGCGCCGCTGCCGGAGCCCGCGATCGAACCACTGGCCGGCCAGGTCCAGTCGCCGGCCAGGGAGTCCGCCTGGGCCGGGGAGATCATCCCTAACGCGCCGAGCGCTCCCATGGCGGTGCCCGAGATCAGCACCTTGCGCCTGCTCAACTCTGCCATGCTCTGCACTCCTTCGAGGTGGGGGGTTCCGCTCCGGGCATGCAAGAAATGGATGATACTGAGAAACAAATCATGAGTCTGTGTATCATCATCAGAGCACAGTGTGACGAGCATCACAAGAGCCGCGTTTGAGGCAGAATCCCTACAGGAGGTGATCGTGGAATCGGTGCTGTCCGGATTCATGGCGCTGTCGGACTCGGATTCGCTGCTCCAGCGCGCCTATGTCGATGCCGTCGAGCGCGTCGACGACAGCGACGAGCTACGGACGCGCATCCTTGACGCGGCGTACGAGCAGTTCTGCCGGATGGGCATCAGGCGCTCCACCATGGAGGACGTCGCCCGGCTGGCGAAGGTGTCGCGGATCACGGTCTACCGGCGGTTCGACACAAAGGACACGCTGATCGAACACGTGGTGCGCCGGGAGTTCCGCCGCTATTTCGACCAGTTCCTCATCGACATCGAACAAGCCGGCACCGCTGCCGACAGGGTGGTGCTGGGCTTCGTGAGCTCATTGCGGGCAATTCGCGGCAACCCGCTGATCGGCGGACTCATCGCCACGGAACCGGACCTGCTCGTCCCCTCTATGACGGCTGACGGGGGGCAGACCCTCGCCACCGTGCGGCATTTCGTCGCCGGCCAGCTCCGCAGCGAGCAACGCGCGGGAAACGTGTCGAGCGGCCTCGACGTCGACCTCGTGGCCGAGATGATGGTGCGGATCTCCACCTCTTTCCTGACGATCCCCAGCGCCGTCATCAACCTGGATGACGACGAGCAACTGGCCGCGGTGGCCCGGCGGTTCCTCGTACCCATGCTGGAGCCATCAGCCTGAGCTTCAGTCCCGCGCCGGCTTCGACGCGACGGCGGGTCCGCCGCGGCTGAACGGCCCGCCCGTCGGGCATCTGCCGGAAACATTCGCAGGGTTGAGGTCGTCGTGTCGATCGGGCAGGGGGTCGTTCGTGTAAAGGGCAGGAAAGCCGGGCTGCGGTCGGTGCAGTCGGGCGAAGTGAGGAGGCGTCATGTCCAAGCCGAAGGTTCTGCTTACGGGCCTGGGGATTCCCGAGTCGCCGCGGTGGCACGAGGACCGGCTGTGGTTCTGCAACTGGATCGACAGGGAAGTCGTGGTCGTCGACCTTGACGGCAAGTCAGAGGTCGCCTCCGTACGGGGCCCGGTGCCGATGGGGTACTCCATCGACTGGCTGCCCGACGGGAGGCTGCTGATGACCGGGGACAAGTTGCGCCGTCAGGAGCCGGACGGGTCGACGGTCACCGTCGCCGAACAGGGTGGCAACGAGATCGTCGTGGACGGGCGCGGCAACATCTACATCAACGGGGCGGACTTCGACTTCGCCGGTGGCGGCGCGCCCAAGCCCGGCTACATCAAGCTCGTCACGCCAGACGGCGAACTGCGCCAGGTCGCCGGCGACATCCAGTTTCCCAACGGCATGGTCATCACGCCCGACGGCCGGACGCTGATCGTTTCCGAGTCGTTCGCCGGGCGGCTCACCGCGTTCGACATCGATGCGGACGGAGGGCTGTCCAACCGCCGGATCTTCGCCGACGGCGTCGCCCCGGACGGCATCTGCCTGGACGCCGAAGGCGCGGTATGGGTCTCCACCGGCGGGTCCTCGATCGCCCGCGTCGCCGAGGGCGGCCACATCCTCGAGCGCATCGAACTGCCGGAGGAGCGGGCACCGTTCGCGTTGATGCTCGGCGGTCCGGACCGGCGTACGTTGTTCGTCCTGACCGCCGAGTGGCGCCAGTCCGATGGCGTCACGGACAATCTCCAGCGGCTGACCACCGGACCTCGTACCGGACAGCTCCTGACCTTCTCCGTTTCTGTGCCTGGTGCCGGCAGGCCCTGATCAAGATCACGGCACGGCCCTAAGCAGCCGAGTCCGGACGGGAGGTAGCTACTGTCTCGCCGGACTCCGATCCTCGCTCAAGGTGCTCTCCCGGCGTCAGAAGCGACACCGCCTGCGTTTCCCGCTTTACCGATCATCCCAGCAGGTGCCACGGCAGGACGATCGGCGAGGCCGGGAGGTCCCCGACCGCGAGCCGCGCCACCAGCGGGCCGAGATCCCGGGGCACGACCTCCTCTCCATCCGGGGGCGGCCCGGCCAGCTCGGCCTGGGTCCACCAGTGGAAGCGGTCGGTCACCGCCCGCTCCTCCTCATCCATGCCGGAGGTATCCACGTCCAGCCCATTCACACGCAGCAGAAAGTAGAAGTCGCGGGAGAAGAAGCGCCGCCTGCCCCCGGACCACGGGCCCTCACTCGTCGCCACCACCGGGCCGAGTGCTTCCGGGGCCACGACATGCCCGAGTTCCTCTCGCAGTTCCCTGGCGGCGGCCTGCTGCGCGCTCTCGCCAGGATCCACGCCTCCTCCCGGCGTGAACCAGGCGTAGCGTAGGCCCTCTACCTGCAGAAACCTGCCCCGGTAGAGCAGGGTCCGGCCGGCAGGGTCGATCAGCAGAACCCGGGCTGACGCCCGAGAGATCACTTCGCTCATCGTGTCATCTCCACACGGATGTTCAGGATGGTGATATGAGGGAGAGAGAAGACCCCGGTCAGGGTGGGGATCAGCGCATTGCGCTCATGGCGCGTTCGATCTTCTCGCTCGGGTACGGCGTTGTCCTGCGGGTGCCGTACAGGTCCCAGTAGAAGTCGTTCATGGCCGCCGCCACGGGTGCGTACCGGCAGATCACTGCGGCTACAGCCGGCGGGGCACCAGCGGGGTCCGTGCCGTCCGCGCACGCGCGGATGTATTCGTTGCGTTGCGCCGGTATGCCGTTCGGCGGCACCTTCACCCCGCAGATATTGGTGACGAGCCAGTTGACCAGCCGCATCAGCGCGTAACCGATGTCGTGGGTACGGTTGCGCTCCAGAAACTCGATCTCCTGCGCGGACAGGTCGAACCGAGGGGAGGTCGCCAGCCCGAGGTCGGCGATGTACAGGCGTTCACCGTCGGTGAGGATGTTGCCGAAGTGGCCGTCGAAGTGCATCAACTCCTGGCCGTTCATGAAGGCCACGTCGGTGCGCAGGCACGACTCGACCATGGCGCTTGCCGCTATCGCGGCGTCCTGGCCGGCGGTGAGCTGAGCGGCGAGCCAGTTGTCGAGGTTGTAGGGGACGAACTCCTGGAACAGCACGATGCCGGCCGAGGCCCGGGCAACGGCGTGAAGACGATCCCGTACCGCCGGCGATCCTTCCCAGTACCGCACGACCGCGTCGACGTCGGCGTGCTCGTCGATGGGTGGCGGCGCACCCGGCAGCACCCGCCAGTGATACAGCAGCGGGAAGGCCGCAGTGCGCCCGGCCAGGACCCAGTTGGTCGTCATGGCGTTGGCCGCGAGTTCACGCCACGCACCGAAGCTCGGCCCACCGATCCCGTACTGGCAGAACGGAGGCAGCCCGAACAGGTTCGCGGTGGACATCACGTTGCCCGCGCGGCGCTCCAGGTCGGTCAGCGGGATTCGCTTGGCGAAGACCGGCACGCCGTCGATGTCCAGCAGCACCGAGGTGCCGCCGATCCCCGAGCCCAGAGTCTGCGCCTGCTCCAGTGACTCGCCGAGTTGCCGGTCACTGTGCAACGCCAACGCGCTCGCGACCTCGCTGTATCTACTGACACGCTCACCGTGAGACATGTCCAGCCGTGTGTCTTGCAGGTCCAATGGCAGGCACCCTTCGTGATCAACTTCGCCTGTCAGACGCTATACCCGTCGGGATGGGCCTTCTGGGTTCATTCCGCGGTGATCTTGAGTGGCCGGGGATCCGCTTGAGTTTCTGGTACGTCTTCGGGCCGTCACCAGGCGGACGGGTTGACCTTCACGTATGGGTCAACCCCTACCGTCGTCGGCATGGACACACCTTCGAAAAGCACGACATTCTCCCGCACCGGACTGGAGGTCCGGCTTGTCGCACGCCCGGAGGGCCTGCCCGATCCCGGCGACTTCGAGATCGCCGAGGTCGCTGTCCCTGATCCCGCAGTGGGTCAGGTACTGGTCCGCAATCTGTTCATGTCGCTCGAGCCCGGCATGCTCATGTTGATCGCGGGGATCTCTGGTCTGCCGATGCCCCGCTATGAGATCGGTGAGGTGATGTACGGAGCCGCCATCGGTGAGGTGGTGGCCTCTGCCGACCCGTCACTTGGTGCAGGCGACCTGGTGATGCATCGGTTCGGCTGGCGCGAGTACGCCGTGGGGCAGGCCGGGCTGTTCCGCCGCGTTGACCGCAACGCCTACTCGACGCCTTCCACCTACCTTGGCTCCGGGCTGGTCGCGTATGTCGGGCTCATGGATGCCGCGGAGCTACGGCCCGGCGACACCGTCTTCGTCTCCAGCGCGGCTGGAGCGACTGGAAGCATGGCCGGTCAGATCGCCCGGCTCAAGGGGGCGTCCCGGGTGATCGGCAGCGCCGGATCAATCGAGAAGGTTGCCCATCTGACCGGCAAACTCGGGTTCGATGCGGCCTTCGACCATCACGACGGCCCGATCGTGGACAGGCTGCGCGAGGCCGCCCCCGAAGGCATCGACGTCTACTTCGACAACGTGGGCGGCGAACAGTTGCATGCCGCGATCGAGGTCATGAACCCGCATGGCCGCATCGCGCTGTGCGGAGCCCTCAACCGGCAGGGCAAGAGCCGTCCTGGCGACGGGCCGGGCGACCTGCTCAGTGTGATCGGCAAGCGCCTCACCATGCGCGGCTTCACCACGAGCGATCATCTTGACCGTGCTCCGGAGTTCGACACACAGTTCCGTACCTGGCTGAGCGAAGGCGCGATCGTCTACGACGAGACGTTGATCGACGGGCTCGCGAACGCGCCGCAGGCCCTCCTCGATCTCGTGAAGGGCGCATACACCGGGAAGACGGTGGTCCGGCTCGGGACTTGACCTTGACGTGTACGTGAAGCCGTGCGGGTGGACTCGGAGGTGCCTGTGATGCTCATCGGTGAACTGGCCGCGGAGGCCGGAACCACGACCCGTGCCCTGCGCTACTACGAGGAGCAGGGCCTGCTGGAGTGCGGCCGTACGACCGCGGGACATCGCGTGTACGAGCCCAGTGCGACCCTCCGCGTCCGCAACATTCGTGAGCTGCTGGCCTGCGGGTTCACCGTCGAAGATGTGAAGTCGTTGCTGGACCATCTCGACGCTGAGCTGCCCGAGGCGTTCTGCCCTGCGCCACCGTGCGCCGCCAGTAACGCCGTCGCCGCGCAGCGGGTGGCTGAGCTGGAGAAGCGCATCGCCACTCTCACCCGGCTGCGCGACAGCCTTGTCCACCGCATGCCCTGGCTGGTGGCACCTGGCGACACCGCAGACGGGCGGGTCACCTGATGACGAGGTGCCGCGGACTTTCCGGCAGGGCGAGCACACCATCCAACGCGCCGCGCACCACACCCACGACGCGCGGCGGACCAGGCCCACCGCGGCCGCCGTCGGCGAGTCCCCCGTGGCGGTGGGGCCGCTGGCCAGTGGGACGAGTGGATCGTCATCGCGATCATCGGTTCTGTGTCGGGGGAGGGGAGCTTTGCCATCGAGGTGCCGATCACCTGCGGTCGGAGGGTTCCGATGTGGGGAGGAGCCGGGCGAGGGCCTGGCGGGCGCGCTTTTCCTCGCCTGGGTTGTTCAGCTCCACGGCCAGGTCGAGGGCGGCAGTGTGCAGGCGTACGGCCTGGCCGGGGTCGCCCGTGGCCGCCGCGACCTCGGCCAGGTTGTTGAGTGCCTTGGCCTCGCCTCGCCGGTAGCCGAAGCGCCGATACAGCTCCAACGCCTGCTCGTGATGGTCACGGGCCTCCGCGTGGCGGCCCAGCCGGGTGCAGGCCACCCCGAGATTGTCCAGGGCGTCGGCCTCACCGCCTCGGCTGTCGATCTCCCGGGACAGCGCCAGCGCCTGGCGATGCAGGTCGGCCGCGCGTGCGTACTGGCCCAGCCGCTCGTGGACGATGCCGAGGTAGTCCAGCGTCACGGCCTCGCCGAACCGGTCGCCGATCTCGCGGAACAGCTCGAGGGCGCGCAGGTTCGCCTCCCTGGCCCGCTCGTGCTCGCCTTCGTCCGTACTCACCTGGCCTATGCCGACCAGCGCCCGAGCCTGACCTCGCAGATCCTCTGATGTACGGCAGGCGGCCAGGGCTCGTTGGAAATGGTCACGGGCGACGTCATGGCTGCCCTGCACCTGGTGCACCCAGCCGAGATCGGTCAGTGCCCGCCCTTCACCGGTCGGATCCTCGCGGCGGCGGGCGGCCTGCAGTGCCTTGCCGTACAGAGCGAGCGCATCGTCGTGGTGGGCGTGGTCGTAGAGGTAGCGGTACAGCGTGGTGGCCAGCAGGCCGGTGTGCGTCAGGTCGCGATCGGCGGCCAGGACGAGGTTGGCCCGTTCGGCGTCCAGCCAGGCCAGTGCCTGCGGCGCGTCCTGGAGGGGGACCGGCGGCGGCGCGGTTCGCTCGATGCGCGGTCGCCGGTGGGCGCTGTCGGGGTAGAGCACGTCCATGGCGGCCGACGCCGTGGACAGCTGGTGGCCGAGCAGCCGGGTCAGCGCCGCCTGCCCGACATGCGGCGGCTCCTGCTCGGCGGCGAGCTGCGCGGCGTAGTGGCGGAGCAGGTCGTGGAAGGTGTAGCGGCCGAAGGCGCGCTGCTGGAGCATGTGCGCATCCAGCAGGTCCTCCAGCAGGTCCTCGGTGCGTTCCACCGGGAGATCGGCGAGCGCGGCGGCCGCGTGGGGTTCGATGTCGCGGCCGGGATGCGGCCCGAGCAGGCGGAAGAGCCGCTGCTGGTCAGCGGTGAGCTGCCGGTACGACAGGGTGAACGCGGCCGCCACGCCGCGTTCCGACCTGGCCAGCTCGGTGAGCCTGCGGCGCTCGTCCCGCAGGCGTTCGGCGAGGTGGGCGACGCTCCAGCGGGGGCGGTGCCGCAGGCGGGTGGCGGCGATCCGTACGGCCAGCGGCAGGAACCCGCACAGCAGCAGGACCTCCGCGACCGCCTCGGGTTCGGCGGCCGCGCGCTCGCCCACGATGCCGGTGAAGAGCGCGACGGAGTCGGGCAGGGGCAGCACGTCCATGGACAGGGTTCGCGCGCCGTCCAGGTCGGTGAGCCGCTGGCGGCTGGTGATGAGCACCAGGCTGTTCGAGGCCCCGGGCAGCAGGGGGCGGATCTGGGCGGTGTCGGCGGCGTTGTCCAGGACCAGCAGCACGTGGCGGCCGGCCAGCTCGGCCCGCCACAGGGCGGCCCGTTCCGTCATGGACGCGGGGATGCGCTCGGTCGCCACCCCGAGCTGCCGCAGCAGCGCCTCCAGTGCTTCCGCGGGCCCGAGCGGGCGCTGGCCCGCCGTGTGGGCGTGCAGGTCGATGAAGAGCTGACCGTCGGGGTAGCGGTCGGCGAGCCGGTGCGCGGCGTGGACGGCCAGCGCGGTCTTGCCGATGCCGGCCATGCCGTCGATGGCGGCGATCGTCACCGCTTGGGAGGCGCCCTCGCACAGCTCCACCAACTGGACGGAACGTCCGGCGAAGTCGGCGATGTCGTACGGAAGGAACGCCGCCACCGGCCTGGGCATCACGGGCCCGACCACCACGGGCCTGGTCGCGGTGGCGGACGTGGCGGGCTCCGTGGGCCGGATGCCGGTAGCCGCGGTGATCTCTGCGGGCCGGATGTCGGCGGACGTGGCGGGCTCTGCGGGCCGGATGGCGGTGGCCGTGGCGGGCGTCGCGGGGTGGGTGACGGCAGACGCGGGTGGGTCACCGCGTAGGACGGTCTCCTCCACAGCCAGGAAGGCGCGGCCCGGATCAAGTCCCTGCTCCTCGGCCAGCCTGCGGCGGTAGTCACGGCCGACGGCGAGCGCGTCCGCCTGACGCCCGGCGCGGTGCAGGGCCAGCATCAGCTGTCCGGCAAGCCGTTCCCGTAAGGGATGCGCGGCCAGCTCGGTGGCCAGCAGGTCGATGAGCTCCGCGTGCCTTCCGGCGGCGAGCTCCAGCTCCGCCAGCCGCTCGATCGCGGCCAGCCGCTGGTCCTCCAGCCGGGCCCTGGCGCCCTCGGCGAAATAGGCCTGGACGTCGGCGAAGGCGGGCCCGCGCCACAGGGCAAGCGCTTCCCGCAGCGTCCGCACGGCCGCGCCCGGCCCGGCCTCCGCCTCCGCCTCCGCCTCCGCCACGAGCCTGGCGAACTCCCGCAGGTCGAGCTGCCCCGGCCCCGGGTTGATCACGTATCCCGCCGGCCGGGTCTGCACCAGGTGGACCGCGTCCGCGGCGCGCAGCGTACGGCGGATCGCGGTCAACGCGGCGTGCACCTGCGCACGGGCCGTGTCCGGCGGCGTCGGCCCCCACATCGCGTCGATCAGCCGCTCGACGCTCAGCACGACGCCGGCATGCAGCAGCAGGTAGCCCAGGAACGCGCGGTGACGCGGGGCCAGGGCGGGAAGCGATCGGTCACCGGCTGACACCTCGACCGGGCCGAGGATCGTCAGCCGCACATCCACCCGCGAATCATACATTTGCCCCTTTGGTAACAGAGGCCCCCATAGGCGATGCATTGACATCGCATCGCGATCGTATGGATCGCCCTCCCCATGCTGGTCACATCAGCCGATCACCACGCATGAGGAGGCTCCCATGCAGGCACGCATGAAGAACCCCGCCCTCGTCCTCCCCGGCGCCATGAAGGCGCTCCTGGACCTCGGAAAGGTCGCCGACCAAGCCGGGCTGCCCAAGGTCACCGTGGACCTGGTGCTGCTCAGAGCCAGCCAGATCAACGGCTGCAGCGTCTGCGTCGACATGCACGCCAAGGACCTGCGCAAGGCGGGCGAGAGCGACGAGAGGCTGTTCGCCGTGGCGGCGTGGCGCGAGGCGCCGTACTTCACCGACGCCGAGCGCGCCGCACTGGCACTGGCCGAGCAGGTCACCCGGCTCGCCGATGGCGGCCAGGTCGGCGACGAGCTGTGGGACGAGGTCGCCGACCTCTACTCCGAGACCGAGCTCGCCGCGCTGATCATGACGATCTCCACCGTCAACCTGTGGAACCGCCTGAACGCCTCCACCCGGCAGATCGCGGGTGCGGCATGGTAGCGGTCGCGCTCGTCACGGGCGCGAACAAGGGCATCGGCGCCGAGATCGCCCGCCAGCTCGCCGACGCGGGAGTCACCGCGATCATCGGCGCCCGTGACGAGGAGCGGGGGCGCGCCGCGGCCGAACGGCTCGGCCTGCCGTACGTACGGCTCGACGTCACCGACGCGGCCTGCGTCCGAGCCGCGGCACAGTGGATCGAGCAGGAGTACGGCAAGCTCGACATCCTGGTCAACAACGCCGGGATCACCTTCGACGACGGGCCGCCCAGCCAGGCCACCACCGCGCAGGCCCGCCAGGTCTACGAGACGAACGTGTTCGGCGTCATCGAGGTCACCAACGCGATGCTGCCGCTGCTGCGCCGCTCACCCGCGGGACGCATCGTGAACGTCTCCAGCGAACGCGGCTCGATCGGGCGCACCCTGGACCAGGCCCATCCGCTGTGGCCGATGCTCAATCTCGTCTACTGCTCCTCCAAGGCCGCCCTCAACATGATCACCGTGTCCTACGCCAAGGAGCTGTGGGACACCCCGATCAAGGTCAACGCGGTCGACCCGGGCTGGGTCAAGACCGACATCAACCACAACGAAGGCATCAAGACCCCTGAAGAGGGCGCCGCCCCGATCGTGGCCATGGCGCTGCTGGACGCCGACGGCCCCACCGCCGCCTTCGTCCGGCACGAAGGCCCTCTTCCCTGGTAGCCCCGGGTGATCCCGTAAGGAGACGACAGCTATGGATCTACGTCATGCGGTCCGGGGGCGTGTGCTGCTTCCCGGCGAGGACGGGTTCGACGAAGCGGCCCGCCCGTGGGCGGTGGGCGTCCACCAGCCGGTGTCCGCCGTCGTCGAGGCCGAGGACGCGGCGGATGTGGCGGCGCTGGTACGGTACGCCCGCGAAGCCGGGCTGACGGTCACCGCCCAGCCATCGGGCCACGGCGCCTCGGGCGACGCGCAGGGTGTGATCCTGCTGCGCACCGGCCGCCTGGACCGGGTGGAGGTCGACGCGCGGGCGCGCGTCGCCCGGGTCGGCGCCGGAGTGCGGTGGGGCCGGTTGCTGGCCGAGACCGGCAGGTACGGCCTCACCGGGCCGGCCGGCAGCAGCCCGGCCGTGACGGTCGCCGGGTTCGTCGCCGGTGGCGGCGTCTCGTGGTTCGGCCGCATGTACGGCTGGGCCGCCGACTCGGTGCGCGCCTTCGAGATCGTCGACGCCGACGGCGAGCAGGTACGGGTCACCGGCGACTCCGACGCCGACCTCTTCTGGGCGCTGCGCGGCGGCGGCGGCGACTACGCGCTGGTCACCTCTATCGAGCTGGCGCTGTACCCGGCGCCCAGCGTGTACGGCGGGCGCATCACCTGGCCGGCCGCCCGCGCCGGTGCGGTGTTCGACGCCTTCCGCCGGATCACCGCGGACGCGCCACGCGAGCTGTCGGTGTGGATCAACCGGATGGCGCCGCCGCCGCCCGCGCCGCCGCTGGTCACCGTGGACGTGACCTACCTCGGCGGCGACGCCGAGGCCAAGGCGCTGCTGGCCGCCTTCGACGAGATCGGCGGCAGCCTCTCCGACAGCCGCGGCTCCATGGACATCGCCGACCTGGGCACGATCGCGGCCGAGCCGGTCGAGCCCAGCCCCATGCTGGCCCGCACCGAACTTCTGACCGACCTGCCGGTGCAGGCCCTCGCGGAGGCCGAACTCGCACCCTTGCTGAACCTGCAGGTCCGGCATCTCGGCGGGGCGCTGGCCGAGGCCGATCCCGCCGGCGGCGCGGGTGGCGCGCTGGC
Organism: Nonomuraea sp. NPDC003707; assembly: GCF_053587055.1. NCBI lineage: Bacteria > Bacillati > Actinomycetota > Actinomycetes > Streptosporangiales > Streptosporangiaceae > Nonomuraea > Nonomuraea sp. NPDC003707. Next base: position 106,167 of record NZ_JBSFNK010000007.1, read on the forward strand.
GGAGCCGTACATGCTCTACCTGCTCGGCCTGCGGCTGCCTCACCTGGCCGATGCGGTACGGGCCAGGCAGGCGGCCCTGGTCGAGGCGCTGGGCCAGGCGGTCAGCGGCCGCAAGCCGTACACCTTCCTCGCGCCGGCGGACGACGCCGCCCAAGCCTTCCCCGCCGACACCCTGGCCCGGCTGCGCGAGATCAAGCGCCGGCGCGATCCCTACGGCGTCTTCCGCGCCAACTTCCCCGTCCTGGACTGAAAAGAGCACCAACATGCTGAAAATCGCGACTGCCGCCGCGCTGGTGGCCGCCCTGGCGGCGGCACCGGCACCCGCCGACGCGGCGACCGGCAGGTGGGCGGCGGCCTGGGCGACCGGCGTCCAGCAGCCGTCGGCCGACGTCTGGTATCCCACCTGGGCGGAGAAGGGCTTCGCCGACCACTCCGTACGGCAGGCGGTCCGGGTCACCGCCGGCGGCTCGGCGGTCCGGATCCGGCTCTCCAACGCCTACGGCACCACCCCGCTCCGGCTCACCGGCGCCAGCGTGGGCAAGGCCGGCGCGGGCGCCGCCGTACAGGCGGGCACGCTCCGCCCGCTGACCTTCGCGCACGCCGCCTCCGTCGCCGTCCCCACCGGCGGGCAGGCCGCCAGCGATCCCGTCCGGCTCGCGGTCGAGCCGGGAGAGCGGCTGACCGTGACGCTGTACTTCCAGGGCGCCACAGGACCGGCCACGTACCACAACCTGGCCATGGCCACCTCCTACCGGGCCTCCGGCGACCACACTGGCGACCTCGGCGCGGCCGCCTTCGGCGAGACCAACAGCTCCTGGTTCTACCTGTCCGGAGTGGACGTGTACGGCGGCGAGGCCCCGGTGGCGACCTTCGGCGACTCCATCACCGACGGATACGCCGCCACCCAGGACGCCGACGACCGCTACCCGGACGCGCTGGCCCGCAGGCTGAACGGCCGGCGGCCGGTGCTCAACCTCGGCATCGCCGGCAACCGCCTGCTCAACGACTCGGCATGCCTGGGCGAGCGCGGGCTGACGCGCTTCCGCTGGGACGTTCTGGGCCAGCCTCGCGTCAAGACCGTGATCGTGCTGGAAGGCATCAACGACATCCTCCTGGGCATGCAGGACCCCACCCCCTGCACCACCCCCGCGGTCAAGGTCAGCGCCGCCGACCTGATCGACGGCTACCGGCGGCTCATCCGCACCGCCCACGCGCGAGGCGTCCGGATCATCGGCGGCACCCTCCTGCCGGCCGGTCTCCCCGGCGAGGCCGAGGCCGTCCGCGACGCGGTCAACGCGTGGATCCGGACCGGCGGCGAATTCGACGCGGTCGTCGACTTCGAACGCGCGGTCGCCGACCCCGCCGACCCCGATCGGATCCGGCCGGCCTTCGACAGCGGAGACCACCTCCACCCGAACCCCGCCGGCTACCGGGCCATGGCCGACGCCGTCGACCTGCACACCCTGTGAGGGCTGATCAGCGCCGGGGATAATGCGCCTTGGCGTAGTCGTCCCGCGCCTTTTCGCACGCCTCGACCTCCGCCCCCGGTCGGCAGTCGATGTAGACGGCCGTCACCGGCCGGCACATGTCGCTGCCCGAGCCGATGCTGTGCGCGTGCCGGCAGCTCTGGTACTGGATGTCGCCTTCGATGCAGAAGCGACGAGCGATCGTCGCGCCGTTGACGCTCCGCGTCTGGCAGGCGCGGTAGACCGGGGCGGCATCGGCGCAGATCTTCCCGCCGCCCCGATAGAGGCAGGCGGCATACCTCGCGGATCTGTCGCACCGGAGCGTCGACCTGCCCAGGAACCGGCAGTACCGGTAGGCCTCCCCGACAGGGTCCGCGGCCTCGGCGCACGTGTTCGGCAACGGCCGGATCACGTCGGCACGGCGGCAGTCGGCCAGGAAAGCCTGCTGGTCGTGGTGGAGGGCATCGCTGTCGCGGCACCGGCGGCCGGCGAAGCCGGACGCCGCGCAGCGCTCGTACTTCGCCTCTTCCTTCTCGCATCTCTTCTCATCGGGGGCGTCCTCGCAGGATTCCACCAGCTCCGGGTCCTTGGTCTCCCGTGCGCTCGCGACCACGGGCGCCACCGTGGTCCGGGATCCGCGTTCCGGGCTCACCTCGTCCGTGCCGTGACTGAGATATACGGAAGCCGCGGCCACCGCTATTACCGCGAGGACGCTGTATAAGCGGGCCCGCCTGCGACGGCTTTCGACTGTCATCGTCACGCTTTTTTCCGGATAGCCCGCTCGATTCCCTTGCAGATCATGCCATAAACGTTGCAGCGAGACCGAGCTCCTGATTTCGGGCGGCCGAAAACAGGAGCTGGTAAACGGAAATAGCCTAGGGGCGATCCCGAACATAAGGTGGACGCCTGCCATTCCGCGCGCGAAAGGGTGACGATGATCGAGACATTGTTCGATGAGGACTATTTCCGTGACCCGCATCCCGTATTCGCGCGGCTCCGCGAAGGGCGCCCCGTCTATCGCACCGCGACCCCGCAGGGCGTACGGGTCTGGGTGGTGAGCCGGTACGAGGACGTCAAGGCGGCCTGCACCGACCCGCGCCTCAGCAAGGACTTCACGAACAACCCGGACATGATCAAGTCGAACGAGCTGGAGGGCGGCGACAGCAGCGGCTACGAGGCCGTGGTGCCCCACAACATGCTCTTCGTCGACCCGCCCGACCACGCCCGCCTGCGGCGGCTGGTGGGCAAGGTGTTCACGGCGGGCCGCGTCCAGGCGTTGCGGCCCCGTGTCGAGCAGATCAGCGCGAGCCTCCTGGACAAGGTGGGCCCGGAGTTCGACCTGCTCCACGACTACGCCGTGCCCCTGCCCGCCATGGTGATCGGGGAGCTGCTCGGCATCCCCGAGAACGACTGGCCGCAGCTCATCAAGTGGTCCAACACCACCATCGAGGGCGCCGTACTGGATCCGCAGGTGGTCGTGCGGGCCGCCACCGAGTTCATCACCTACCTCGGCGAGCTCTGCGAGGCCAGGCGGGCCGCGCCGGCCGATGACCTGTTCAGCGCGATGGTGCAGGCCCAGGACGAGGAGGGCGCGCTGAGCGGGCGGGAGCTCGTCGACACCGCCTTCCTGCTCACGGTCGCCGGCCACGAGACGACCGTGCACCTGATCTGCAACGGGGCGCTCGCGCTCCTGCGCCACCCCGACCAGCTCGCCAAGCTCCGCGCGGACCCCGGGCTGCTGCCGGCGGCGGTCGAGGAGTTCCTCCGTTACGACGGGCCGGTCAGCACGTCCACCCTCAGGTTCACCAAGGAGCCGGTCACCATCGGCGGCACGGAGATCCCGGCGGGACAGCTCGTGCTGGTGTCCTTCCTGTCGGCCAACCGGGACGCGGCGCAGTTCGCCGACGCCGATCGCCTCGACGTCACCCGCGCTCCGGGCCAGCACGTCGCGTTCGGCCACGGCATCCACTACTGCCTCGGCGCCCCGCTGGCCAGGACCGAAGGCGCGGTGGCCTTCCGCCACCTGCTGGAGCGTTTCCCCGGCCTGCGGCTCGCCGTCCCCGAGGAGCGGCTGGCCTGGCGTCCGGGGCTGCTCATGCACGGCCTGGCCGGCCTCCCCGTACGGAGCTCATGAGGCGCGGTGAAGCACGCCGAATTCGACGCTTGTGTCCGGGTCGTGAATCATGGAGGGCCGAGTGGCTGAAAGGTGCTGTGCATGCGTTACCGTCTGCTGGGCCGGACCGGGCTCAGGGTCTCCGAGCTGTTCCTCGGCGCGATGACCTACCGCGAGGTGTCGCCGGAGGCGCGGCGCATCCTCGACCTGTACGCCGAGTCCGGCGGCAACGTCGTCGACACGGCCTCCATGTACGGCGAGAGCGAGAACGTCGTCGGCGAGCTGCTCCAAGGACGCCGTGACCGTTTCGTCCTGGCCACCAAGTACACCGGCAGCCGCGACCGCACCGACCCCAACGCCGCCGGCAACCACCGCAAGAACCTCGTGCTGTCGCTGGAGCAGAGCCTGCGCCGGCTGCGTACCGACTACGTCGACCTCTTCTGGGTGCACGTCTGGGACCGGCACACCCCGATCGAGGAGACGATGCGCGCGCTGGACGACGCCGTCCGCGCCGGGAAGATCCTTTACGCCGGCATCTCGGACGCCCCGGCCTGGCTGGCCAGCCGGGCCAACACGCTGGCGGAGTGGCGCGGGTGGACGCCGTTCGCGGGGTTGCAGGTGCCGTACAGCCTGCTGCGGCGGGACGCCGAGCGGGAGCTGCTGCCGATGGCGCAGGCGTACGGGATGAGCGTGACGGCGTGGGGGACCCTCGAGCGCGGCGTGCTGTCGGGCAGGTACAACGAGCCCGGCGCGCAGGCCTCCCGCGTGTCGCCCGACTCCCTGAGCGAGCGGGACCGGACCGCGGCGCGCGCGGTCGTCGAGGTGGCCGGCGAGCTGGGTGTCACGGCCTCGCAGGTGGCGCTGGCCTGGGTGCTCGGGCGTGGGGTGCATCCGATCGTCGGGGCGAGCAGCGTGGAGCAGCTCAAGGACAACCTGGGGGCCTCGGGGCTCGTGCTGCCTGAGGAGGCGGTGCGGCGGCTGGAGTCGGCGGTGGAGTTCGAGCTCGGCTTCCCGCGTGACTTCGTCGAGGAGGTGGATCGGAGCCCGGCCATCTACGGCGATGCCGTCCACCTGCTGGACGGCCGCTGACCGCCAGGCCCCCATGGCTCAGGGCGTCGGGGTGACGGTGGGGAGCAGGGTGCGAGCCAGGCGGTAGGCCTGGGTGAGGTCGTCGCCGCGGTAGTCCAGAGCGGCGAGGTCGGCGAGGTGGTGGTCGGCGTTGACGGCGACGGTGTGCGGCAGGTGGCGGAACAGCGGCGCGTCCGACATCGAGTCGCCGTAGGCCAGGCACTGCTCGCGGCCGAGCCCGAGCCGGGCGCGGGTGCTGTCGGCGATGCGGACCTTGTCGGCGGGCGTCAGGACGCCGCCGGGGTCCAGGGGCGCGGTGAAGGGCAGGGGCGGGAAACTGGAGGCGGCGACCTCGTCGAAGCCGAGCTCCAGCAGGTGGCGGGCGAAGAAGTCCGGGGCCATGGTGATGACCAGGGAGTGTTCGCCGCGGGCCCGGATGTCGGCGCAGACCTCGGCGATGCCGCCGAGCCAGGGGGCGGCGGCGTAGGCGGTGGCCACGACCTGGGGGGTGAGGTCGGCCCAGAGGCCGGGGAGGGCGGCGGAGAAGCCCCGGGTGTCGAGCTCGCCGGCGGCGAAGCGGGCCTCCATCTCGAGGAGCCGCGGCGTGGTGCCGGTGTGGCGGGCGATCTCGAGGCTGGCGGTGGAACCGGCCAGGAGGGTGCCGTCCATGTCGAAGATATGCAGGATGCCCATGGTTGTCCGATTATGTCAGGGCACCCCGCTCCAGCCTGGAGACGTGCTCCCAGTCCCACAGGTCGGTGCTCGTCAGGTGGTGCACCTGGCGGTGCCACGGGCTGGGCCGGCCGTGCGTGTCCCACGCCGGGTCGTCCGGCACGCCCCGGATGAAGGTCACGAACATGTGGTGGGAGCCGTCGTGCCAGACCACGTCCGGGCCCCAGAACGTGTTGATCCCGCGCTCGACCGGCAGCGCGAGCGTCCCCCGGTAGAGCCGGCTCCGGCCGCCGTCGGCCGAGCTCGCCACGCCCACCTGGCTGCCGTGGCAGCGGCCGATCCGCGGCGATGTCGGAGCCGAGCACTCCGAGCTTGTCGTTGGTCCACGCCGCGGCGCTCTTGACCTGGGCCAGCGCGGCCAGCAGCGCAGGGTACTCGCGCAGGGTCTCGCCGCCGAGGCGGAAGTTCTCGCCGGCCCGGGCCGTGTGGATGCCATAGAGGACGTCGGCGGACAGCGTGAGCGGCCCCAGAAGATCATGCTCCACCCGCGTGGAGAACTCCGGCCGATCCACAGCATCACCCCTCACTTGAAAGGTTGCCTGGTAAGTTGCCAGCCAGACTTTCTTGCCAAATCGGGTGTGTCAAGAGAGGGAAATGTAAATTACGTCGTACATGTCCTGTCGGACGTGCCGGAAACCTGTCAGGCAACCTGACTTCACGCCGCCGCACGCGGGCACGACGAAGACCCGCCTGTCGCTACAGGCGGGTCTTCGTCGTGCGGACGCGGGTCAGCCGTCGGTGGCGGCGGCCCCCAGGATCTCGTTGCGGTAGGTCAGGAGGTGTCGGCGCCACACCTCCGCCGCCTCGGCGGCATTGCCCTCCCGGATGTGCCTGATGACCGTGCGCGACTCCTCGACGTGGCCGTCGCGGGCACTGGCCTCGGCCAGCGCGCGGCGTCGCAGCTCCTGCCACAACGGCCCCGCGACATGCCGCAGCGCCTCTTCGAGGGCCTGTTCGAGCAGGGGGTTGCGGGCGGCGCGGGCGATGGCCCGGTGCACGGGCAGGTCGCTCGCGTAGGCGCCGGTCTCGGCGTACTCGGTCTCCAGCTTGGCCAGCGTGGCCTCGAGCAGCTCCAGGTCCTCCGGGTGGCGCTTCTCCGCGGCCAGCGCGGCCAGGGCGGGCTCGATCGCGAGCCTGGCCTCGAACACCTGCGGCGGCAGCACCTCCACGCCCCAGGTCGCCACGGTGGCCGCGGTGCCGGTGATCACCGTGCCCCTGCCCTTGTGGGACTTGGCCAGCCCGGCGAGCTCCAGGGCGGCGAGCGCCTCCCGGATGGTGGGCCTGCTCACCGCGAAGTTCTGCGCCAGCTCGCGCTCGGAAGGCAGCTTGTCACCGGGTTTGAGCTGCTCGTCGCGGATCGCCGCGACGAGCTGGTCGGCGACTTGGACGGCCGCGCTCCTCTTGACCACCGGAGTCACCGAGAACCCCGCGCTGCCACTTGTCACTACTCGATGCTCCTCTTTTGTGACCATTTGTGCGCTCGTTGGCATCATATCAAGTGGCTAGGCAACCTGACACGCTGACCAGCGACCACTGTCATACGGAGCTCAGCACGGCGTCTCACCAAGGTCAACCACCGTGGCCGTGGTCGGCATCATGCCCAAGGGCGCTTGGGATGGCTATGACCGGCCCGATCGCGGCTGGCACAGGGTTTGCGTCCGCACTGCCATGACGTTGCCCGCCACGGGTAGCAATAAGCCGAGGCCTACGAGGGCGCGCACGGGTGACGAGGTTTGTGGAAGCTATGGGGGCGATGGCGCGGTCACGTGCGGGGAATCTGCCACTGGAGCTCACGAGCTTCGTCGGTCGCAGGAACGAGATCGCCGAAGGCAAGCGCTTGCTCACCTCCGGCCGGTTTCTGACGCTCACCGGAGTCGGCGGGGTGGGCAAGACGCGGCTGGCGCGGCGGATCGCCGCCGAGATGTCACGCGAGTTCGGTGACGGGGTCTGGCTGGTCGACCTGGCCCCGCTGGTGGCGGGTGCGCTGCTCACCGAGACGGTCGCCGACGCCGTCGGATGCCCCCGGCAGGATCCGGCCTCCCTCGCCGAGTACCTGCACGACAAACGGCTGCTGCTGGTGCTGGACAACTGCGAGCACCTGTTGCCCCAGGTCGCCGCGCTGGCCGGCGACCTGCTGGCGATGGCCCCCGAGCTGCGCGTCCTGGCCACCAGCCGGCAGGCGCTGCACGTCCCGGGGGAGCTGGTCCTCGAGGTCCCGCCGCTGAACGTGCCGGGGACGTCCGAGATGTCGATGGACGGCGCCCTGGAGAACGAGGCGGTGCGCCTGTTCGAGGACCGGGCCGCCTCGGCCGTGCACGAGTTCAGGGTCACCGACGCCAACAGCGCGGCGGTGGCGCGGCTGTGCCGGCGGCTGGACGGCATCCCCCTGGCCATCGAGCTCGCGGCGGTGAGGGTGCTGGTCCTGTCCGTGGAGCAGATCCTGGAGCGCCTCGACGACCGGTTCCGGCTGCTGACGACCGGGCCCACCACCGCGCCGCCGCGCCAGAAGACGCTCCGGGCGCTGGTGGACTGGAGCTATGACCTCTGCTCCGAGGAGGAGCGGACGCTGTGGGAGCGGCTGTCGGTCTTCTCCGGCGGCTGCGGCCTGGACGCGATCGAGCACGTGTGCTCGGAGGGCGGGATCGCCCCGGAAAGCCTCATGGACCTGCTGACCCAGCTGGTGGACAAGTCGATCGTGCAGCGCCGCGGGCAGGCCTCCGACGTGCGCTTCGAGATGCTCGACACGCTGCGCCAGTACGGATGGAAGCGGCTCGTCGCCTCCGGCCAGGACCAGGCCCTGCGGCTGCGCCACCGCGACTGGTGCCGCCGGCTGGCGGCGCGGGCGGAGGACGAGTGGTTCGGCGAGCACCAGATGGACTGGCTCGGGCGCCTCATCCAGGAGCAGGGGAACGTGCGCTCCGCGCTGGAGTTCTGCCTGGGCGCGCCGGGCGAGGCGTGGGCCGCGCTTGAGATCGCCGCCGCGATGTGGAGCCACCGGCTCTCGTGGAGCTCCCCGAGCGAGGGCCACCACTGGCTGGAAAGGGCGCTGGCGCAGGAGTCCGGCGCCAGCGCCGGGCGGGCCAAGGCCCTGTGGGTCGACGCGTGGCTCGTCCTGCTGCGGGGCGACCCGCAGGCCGCCAAGCCGCTGCTGGAGGAGTGCCAGGCGCTGGCGGAGCGGCTCGGGGACGAGGCCCAGCTCGCCGGCGCGCTGCACATCACCGGGTTCGCCGCGTTGCTGGCCGGCGACTTCTCCCGGGCCATGAAGCTCCTCGACGAGGCGCTGACCCGCCGCCGCGCCCTCGGCCACCGGGGGCACGCCTGGGTGGCCCTCTTCCAGCTGGCCATGACCGCCGTCCTCATGGACGACCCGCGGTCCACGGCGCTCTGCGAGGAGGTGCTGGAGACGGCCGAGCGCGCGAACGCCGAATGGTCGATCTCGTACGCGCTGTGGGTAGCGGCCCTCGACCGGCGGCGCCAGGGCGCGCTCCGGGAGGCCGTGACCATGATGCGGGACGCCGTGCGGCTCAAGGTGCGCTGCAACGACCACCTCGGCCTGGCCCAGTGCCTGGAGGGGCTGGCCTGGATCCTGGCCGACGACGAGCAGTACGAGCAGGCCGCCCAGATGCTGGGCGCCGCCCACATGGTCTGGCAGTCGATCGGGACGTCGCTGCCAGGCCTCGGGCACCTGGTCGGCGCCCACGACCGGTGCGAGTCCGGCCTCCGGCGGAATCTCACGGAGCGGGCGTTCAAGGCGGCCTTCGACCGCGGCGCGGAGCTCACCCTCGAGCAGGCCGCCGCGTACGCGCTGGACGAGAAGCCCGCACGGCGCGCGGAGAGCGCCCAGCCCGAGTCCGACGCCACGTCCCTCCTGACCCGCAGGGAGCGGGAGATCGCCGACCTGGTCGCGAAGGGCCTGAGCAACAAGCAGATCGCCGAGACGCTGGTCATCGCCCAGCGCACCGCGGAGTGCCACGTCGAGAACGTCCTGCGCAAGCTGAACTTCTCGTCCAGGTCGCAGATCGTCAAGGCGTGGGAATCGCGCCGCCCCGATGGCGAGTGACCCGCGTCCCCGGCCGGGATCGGCGGCGGGCCCGGATCCGCTCGTCCGGATCCGGGGGCTGCGCAAGAGCTTCGGCGGCATCCACGCGCTGTGCGGAGTGGATCTCGACCTCCGCCGCGGCGACGTCCTCGCCCTCCTCGGCGCCAACGGCGCGGGCAAGTCGACGCTGATCAAGATCCTGGCCGGCGTCCACCACGCCGACGGGGGAGAGGTCGTCGTGGCCGGCCACCCCCTGGGCAGCCAGGCCGCCTCAGCGGGCATGGCGTTCATCCATCAGGACCTCGGCCTCGTGGAATGGATGACCGTCGCGGAGAACATCGCCCTCGGCAGGGGATACGCCCGGCGCGGCGGCCTCATCTCCTGGCGCGCGGTACGCCGCCGCTGCGTGGACGCCCTCCGGATCGTCGCCGCCCGCCTCGACCCGGACGAGCCGATCGCCCACCTGACGCGGGCGGAGCGCTCGCTGGTCGCCATCGCCCGCGCGCTGGCCACGCACGCGCGGATCATCGTGCTGGACGAGCCGACCGCGTCCCTGCCCGCCGCCGAGTGTGAACGCCTCTTCGACGTCCTGCGCACGCTCCGCGACCGGGGTCACGGGATCCTGTACGTCAGCCACCGGCTGGACGAGGTCTACCGGATCGCCGACCGGGTCGCCGTCCTGCGCGACGGACACCTCGTCAGCCAGGGCCCGCTCGCCGGCCGCGACCCGGCCGATCTGGTGCGCGAGATCGTGGGGCGCGAGGAAAGGGCCCGGCGGCGCCGGGTCCGCAGACCGGGAGAGGTCCTGCTGAGCCTGGACGGCGTGCGCGCAGGGCGGGCCGGCCCGGTGGGCTTCGACCTGCGGTCCGGCGAGGCGCTCGGCCTGGTCGGGCTCACGGGAGCCGGGCACGCGGACCTCGGCCGCGCGCTGGCCGGCGCGTATCCCATGGCGGCGGGCCGCGTGCTGCTCGGCGGCGGCCCGTACCGGCCGGCCTCGGTCGCGGCGGCCGTCGGCGCCGGGGTCGGTTTCGTGTCCGGCGACCGGCAGGAGGAAGGGGCCGCCGCCGACCTGAGCGTGCGGGAGAACCTGCTGGCCAACCCCGGCGCGCGCGGCCGATCGCCGCTGAGCCCGCTGAGCCCGCGCCGCGAGCGCGCCGAGACGGCGGCGATCGTCGAGCGCCTGCGCGTCCGCCCGGCCGACCCGGAGACGCCGTTCGCCGCCCTGTCCGGCGGGAACCAGCAGAAGGTGCTGATCGGCCGCTGGCTCGGGGCCCGCCGCCGGCTCCTGATCCTGGAGGAGCCCACGGCCGGCGTCGACGTCGGCGCCAAACCCGAGATCCTCCGGCTGCTCGACGAGGCCCTGGCGGCCGGGGCCGCCGCGCTCCTGGTCTCCGCCGACTTCGAGGAGGCCGCGAACCTGTGCGACCGGGCGCTCGTGTTCGCGCGCGGGGCGGTGACCGCCGAGCTGAGCGGCGACGCCCTCACCGTCGCCGCCCTCACCCGGGCGGCCACGGCCGCCCCAGGGACGGGCCGTTGCTGACGGACGCCCGCACGCCCCGGAGACGGCCCTCCGCCGGCAGGCTGATCGGCGGGTACGGGCTGCTCGCGCTGGCCGTCATCCTGTTCGCCGCGTTCGCGTTCGCCCTGCCGGACACGTTCCCCACCATGGCCAACCTGACCGCGATCGTCTCCGCCTACTCGATCATCGCGGTCCTGGCGCTGGGCTCGATGATCCCCATCATCACCGGGAACTTCGACCTGTCCCTCGGCTACGGCCTGGGCCTGTGGCACGTCATGACGCTGCTGCTGATCGTGAACGCCGGCTGGCCGTGGCCCGCGGCCTGCCTGGCCGTGCTCGCCGGCGCGCCGGCGGTCGGCGCGGTCAACGGCCTGCTGGTGGAGTTCGCGCGCATCGACTCGTTCATCGCGACCCTCGGCACCGGCAGCATCCTGTACGCCGTCACGGGCTGGGTGACCCAGGGCGCCCGGATCTTCCCCGGCCCGCAGGGCCTGCCCGAGGGCCTCACCGGCCTGTACGACTCGACGCTCCTCGGCCTGCCGGCGCCCGCGTTCTACGTGCTCGCCCTGGCCGCCGCGCTGTGGCTCGTGCTGGAACGGCTCCCCGTGGGCCGCTACCTCTACGTCATCGGCTCGAACCCGCGGGCGGCGGAGCTGGTCGGGATCCCGGTCCGCCGGTACGTCGTCCTCGCCTTCGCGGGATCCGGCCTGGTGACCGGGTTCGCCGGCGTGCTCCTCGCGGCCCAGCAGCAGATCGGCAACCCGAGCGTCGGGCTGGACTACCTGCTGCCGGCGTTCGTGGCCGCGCTGCTCGGCTCCACCACGATCAGGCCCGGACGGGCCAACCCCTGGGGCACGGTCGTCGCCATCGCGGTCCTGGCCATCGGGTTGTCGGGCATCAGCCAGCTCGGGGCGGACTTCTGGGTCACCCCGCTGTTCAACGGCGCCACCCTGCTCGTCGCCGTCGGGCTGGCCGGCTACTCCGCGCGGCGCCGGGCGCACACCGGCCGGGTGCGGAGCCTTCCATGAACCTCGCCCGCCTCGTGGCGCTCGTCCTGGTCGCCGGCGGCTGCTCGCTCGGCACCCCGCCGCCCGCCCCCGGAGGGGGGTGCCACGACGTGGTGCACACCGCCAGGCGGGCGGTCGCCGACGCCGAGGCGACGGACGTGCCGTGGGGCGGTCCCACGAGCGGCCCGCGCGCCGTCCCCGGCAAGAGCATCGTCTTCGTGGCCTCGACCATGACCAACCCCGGTGTGGCCGGCACCGCCGACGCCGTACGGGCGGCCGCCCGGTCCGTACGGTGGAGCTTCCGCGTGATCGACGGCCAGGGCACCCCCGCCGGGATCCGGGTGGCCCTGGGCGAGGCGGTCGCGCTCCGGCCGTCGGGCATCGTCATCGGCGGGTTCGACCCGGGGGCCGTGGCGCAGCAGGTCAAGCAGGCCAACGCCGCCGGGATCCAGCTCGTGGGATGGCACGCGACCAAGTCGCCGGGCCCCAGCGCGAACCCCCGCCTCTTCACCAACGTCACCAGCCGGGTGGAGGACGTCGCGCGGATCAGCGCGTACTGGATCATCGCCCGGTCGAACGGCCGGGCGGGCGTGGTGATCTTCACCGACTCCTCGATCCCGTTCGCCGAGAACAAGTCCCGGCTCATCAAGCAGACCCTGGCGACCTGCTCCGGCGTCCGGCTCCTGTCGTACGAGAACATCCCGCTCCCCGACGCGGGTACCCGCACGCCGCAGGAGGTCTCGTCCCTGCTGTCCCGCTTCAGGGACCTGTGGACGTACTCGGTCGCCATCAACGACGTCTACTTCGCCGACGCCGCTCCCGCGCTGCGCGCCGGCGGCAAGCCCGGGGAGGGACCTCCCTACTCCATCGGCGCCGGGGACGGGGATCCTTCGGCGTTCCAGCGGATCCGCGCCCGGCAGTTCCAGCACGCGACCGTCCCGGAGCCGCTGAACGCGCAGGGCAGCCAGATCGTCGACGAGCTCAACCGCGCGTTCGCCGGACACCCGCCGAGCGGGTACGTGACGCCGGTGCACCTGACCACGACGGCGAACGTCGACGACGCCACGTCCTGGGACCCGCGCGGCTACCGCGACGCCTACCTGCGGATCTGGCTCGGGTAGGCCCTACCAGCCCCGGGACCGCAGGAAGGCGGCGCAGCGGCCGGTCCAGTCGCCCACGACGGGATCGGCCTCGGCCAGCCCCAGCCCGTGCCGGCCGGTGGGATAGACGTGCACCTCCAGGGGGATCCGGTGGCGGGCGAGCGACCGGGCCACCTGGAAGGTGTTCTCGACGGGGACCGCCTCGTCGTCGGCCGTGTGCCACAGGAACATGGGCGGCGTGGCCGGGCCGACGCGGTCGCCGAGCGACAGCTCGGAGCGTACGGGCTCGGGCGCGTCCGGGCCGAGCAGGTTGGCGGCCGAGCCCTGGTGGGCGGCCGGCCCGGTGAGCGCGGCGACGGGATAGCAGAGTACGGCGAGCCCGGGGCGGGGATCGGCCCGGTCGACGGCGTCGTGCGGGCCTTCCGGCAGCATGGAGCCCGCCTCGGTGGCGAGCAGCCCGGCCAGGTGGCCGCCCGCCGAGAAGCCGAGCACCCCCACGCGGGCCGGGTCCACGCCGGTCGAGGCGGCGTGGTGCCGCACCCAGCGCACCGCCCTGGCGGCGTCGAGCAGGGGCAGCGGGTGGCGGTGCGGCGCGATCCGGTAGCGCACGACGAACGCCGCGATGCCCAGCGAGTTGAGCCAGCGCGCGACCGGCGCGCCCTCGTGGTCGGCGAGGTGGTGGTAGGCGCCGCCCGGGAGGACCACGACGGCCGGGCTGGGGCCGTCGTGCCGTACGGGGAAGGCGGTGATGGTCGCCTCGCCGGTCGTGGGCCACAGGGGGTGCTCGCTCATGCCGTGCCTTTCTGGGTTGTCCGAGACGGATGTTAGCGAGGGCCCGATGTGAGCGGTTCGGTTAGGTTGGTCGGGTGTGCGAGCTCCCACACCGAGGGCGAGGGCCGATGACGGATGCCGCGCGACCGCTGAAGGGGCTGCGGATCGTCGAGCTCTCCAGCTACGTGGCCACGCCGCTGTGCGGGATGACGCTGGCGCAGCTGGGCGCCGACGTGATCAGGGTCGAGCCGATCGGCGGGGCTCCCGACCGTACGCGCTGGCCGCTGGCCGAGAGCGGGACGAGCCTGTACTGGTCGGGCCTCAACAAGGGCAAACGCGCCGTCGAGGTGGACCTGTCCGCCGGGGACGGGCGCCGGCTCGTCGCCGACCTGGTCGTCGGCGGGGGACGGCGCGGCGGGATCGTGATCAGCAACGCCGACCGGCACCCGGAGCTGACCTTCGAGGCGCTGCGGGCCCGCCGCCCCGACGTGATCCACGTGCTGCTCACCGGCCGCCGCGACGGCGGGACCGCGGTGGACTACACGGTCCAGGCGGAGACCGGGTTCCCGCTGCTGACCGGCCCGGAGGACGCCGGGCAGCCGGTGAACGGCGTGGTGCCCGCCTGGGACCTGGCCGCCGGCCTCTACCTGACGGTCGGGCTGCTGGCCGCGGAGCGGCACCGCGTACTCACGGGGGAGGGGCAGCAGGTGCGGGTGGCGCTGGAGGACGTCGCCCTGGCGGTCGCCGGGAGCCTCGGCTACCTCGCCGAGGCGCAGCTGAACGGCACCTCGCGCGAGCGGATCGGCAACCACGTCTACGGCACCTTCGGCCGGGACTTCGCCACCGCCGACGGCGGGCGGCTGATGGTCGTGGCGCTCACCGACCGGCACTGGCGCGACCTCCTCGCCGCCACCGGCCTCACCGGCGTGGTCTCCGCGCTGGCCGCCGCCCTCGGGGTGGACTTCGGCGCGGAGACCGAGCGCTACCGGCACCGCAGGGTGCTCGGCGATCTGATCGCGAGCTGGTTCGAGACCCGTACGCTCGCCGAGGCGTGCGAGGCGCTGCGGGCCACCCGCGTGCTGTGGTCGACGTACCGGAGCTTCACGGAGCTGGCCGCGACGCTGCCCGGGAACCCGCTGATGAGCAAGGTCGCCCAGCCCGGGGTCGGCGAGCACTGGGCGCCGGGCTCGCCGCTGGTGATGGACGGCGAGCAGGCCCCTCCTGAGGCGTCGCCCGAGGTCGGCGGGCACACCGAGGAGGTGCTGCGGGCCGAGCTCGGCCTGTCCGCGGCGGAGCTGGCGGCGCTGCGGAGCAACGGCGTCATCCGGACGACGCGGGGAAGGTCCACGTGAGCTGGGAACCGCACACCCTCACCACCCGGGAGACGGTGGAACCCGGCCCGGTCGCCGCGCTGTCGGCGCTGTTCGACGACGGCACGCCCGCGGTCGGCACGGGAGACGCGCTGCCGCCGCTGTGGCACTGGCTCGCCTTGGCCCGCTGGCCCGTCTCGTCCGTGCTCGGCGCGGACGGCCATCCGGCGCGCGGGTCGTTCCTGCCCCCGGTGGAGCTGCCGCGGCGGATGTTCGCGGGCGGCGAGGTCGCCTTCCACGCCCCGCTCGCGGTGGGGAGCACGGTACGCCGCGAGGCGCGCGTGGAGTCGGTCACCGAGAAGCCGGGGCGCTCGGGCCGGCTGGTCGTCGTGGTCGTCGCCATCCGGCTGTACGACGAGCACGACCGGCTCGCCGTCGAGGAGCGGCAGGACCTCATCTACCGGGAGGCCGGTGCCGTCCCGGAAGAGGCCGCTCCGGCCGGGCCCGCGGCGGCCCTGGCGCCCGCCGGCGCGCCTTTCGCCCGGGAGGGGGAGGGTTCCTGGCGGTTCGCCACTGACCCGACTCTGCTGATGCGGTTCAGCGCGGCGACGTCCAACCCTCACCGGATCCACTACGACTGGCCGTACGCCACCCGCGTCGAGGGCTACCCCGGCCTGGTGGTGCACGGGCCCCTGATGACGCTCGCCCTGGCGGAGGTCCTGCGCCTGGAGGGGCGCGACGCGCCCGTGGCGCGCATGCGGCACCGGAACCGCAAGCCCTTGTTCTGCGGCCGGCCGGCGCTGCTGCGGCGGATCGACGCGGCCACGCTGGGCGTGTTCGGCCAGGACGAGGAGCCCCACAGCACCTTGGCGATCGAGTTCGGGGAAGGCGCCGGCCGTGCGTGAGATGACCGAGCCCGGCCGCGCGCGTGCCGTCGTGGAGGCGCTGCGGGGCGTCGTCGGCAGGGCCGCCGCCCACGTCGCCTCCGCGGACCGGGACCAGGCCGTGGCCTACGACGTGGCGTCGATGTCGGCGGCGGTCGCGGCGGCCGGGGCACTCCTCGACCACGTCGCGGACCCCGACGCGGGCCACCTCGGTGGCCCCGGCGTAGACCCTGGAGCCGGCCACGGCGCAGATCCCGGCCCGGGCCACGGCGCGGACCTGGCGCTGCTTTATGCCGCCGACGTCGCCGCCGATCTGGCCGGTCGCCTGACCGGCAGGGAGTCCCTGTGGGGCGTGGACGGGACGGCCCTGGACGGCGTCGCCGCCCACGTCGCCGCGGGACGCGACCCGGCGTTCCTGGAGCGCGTGGCCGAACGCGTGCTGGCCACCCGCGAGGCGGGGCCCCGGCACCTGTCCGCCGAGCTGCAGCTGGTCCGCGCCGCCTTCCGCGAGTTCGCCGCCGACCGCATCGCCCCCGTCGCCGACCGGATCCACCGCGACGACGAGGACATCCCCGCCGACATCATCGACGGGCTCGCCGGCATGGGCTGCTTCGGGCTGTCGATCCCGGCCGAGTACGGCGGCGGCGCCGAGGGCGACGAACTGGCCGCCATGGTGGTCGTGACCGAGGAACTGTCCCGGGCCTCGCTGGGCGCCGCCGGCTCGCTCATCACGCGTCCCGAGATCATCGCCACCGCGATCGCCCGCGGCGGCACCGAGGAGCAGAAGCGGCGCTGGCTGCCGATGATCGCCTCGGGGGAGCGGCTGTGCGCCGTGGCGGTCACCGAGCCCGACTTCGGCTCCGACGTCGCCCGGATCACCACGAGCGCGACCCGCGACGGCGACGAATGGGTGCTGAACGGCGTCAAGACCTGGTGCACCTTCGCCGGCCGCGCCCACTACCTCCTCGTCCTGGCCCGCACCGACCCGGCCGGGCACCGGGGCCTTTCGCTCTTCGTGGTGGACAAACCCTCCTTCACCGGCCACGAATGGCGCCTCACCCAGGAGGGCGGCGGGTCCGTCGAGGGGCGTGCCATCCGTACGCTCGGCTATCGGGGCATGCACTCGTTCGAGGTGCGCTTCGACGGCTGGCGGGTCCCCGCGGCCGACCTGATCGGCGGGGAGCGCGGTCTCGGGCGCGGGTTCTACCTGCAGATGCAGGCGTTCGCGAACGCGCGGCTGCAGACCGCGGCCAGGGCCGTCGGGGTCATGCAGTCGGCGCTGGAGCTGGCCGTGGACTACGCGCGGCAGCGGTCGGTCTTCGGCCGGCCACTCGCGGACTACCAGCTGACCCGCACCAAGATCGCCAGGATGGCCGGGTCGATCGCCGCGTGCCGGGCTTTCACGTTCGCCGCGGCCCGGGCCGTGACGGCCGGTGACGGCCAGTTGGAGGCCGCGCAGGTGAAGCAGCTCGCCTGCCGGGCGGCCGAATGGGTCACCAGGGAGGCCCAGCAGCTGCACGGCGGCTACGGGTACGCGGAGGAGTACGGCATCTCGCGGCTGTTCGTGGACGCGCGCGTGCTGTCCATCTTCGAGGGCGCCGACGAGGTCCTCGCCCTGCGGGTGATCGCCCGCAGGCTGATGAAGCCCTGACGACGAAATCGGTTGGCGGAGGCCGCGGATCCGCCGAGATCATGGCCCTCATGTCGATCCGTACGGCCCGTGAAGCCGATCTGCCCGCCCTGCTCGCCCTCGCCGTCGCCTTCTACGAGGAGGACGGCTTCACCACGCCGGAAGGCGACCTCGGCGCCAACCTCACCACCTTGGTCACCTCGCCCGCGGCCCGGGTCGCGGTGAGCGAGGAGCACGGCCGGATCATCGCGTTCGCGATCACCACGACCTCGTTCGGGCTCGAGTCCGGCCTGATCGCCGAGCTCGAAGACCTCTACGTCGCCCCGGAGGCGCGCAGGCGCGGCGAGGCCAACGGGCTGATCGAGGACAGCCGGAGCTGGGCCGCGGAGCTGGGATGTTCTCTCCTGGAGATCGTGATCGCCCCCAACGGCAACGACGTGAGCCATCTCTTCGACTTCTACGGCAAGCGTGGATTCCAGGACGAGGGGCGCCGCCTGCTCAGCCAACCGCTGTCCAGGACGTGATCACGCTCTGGTGGCGACCTGGAGAGGCCGGCGGACGCCGGTGGCGGCGGCGCGGTCGCGCCACCAGGGCAGGCCGGCGGCGTCGGCCTGCTGTCCGAGGGCGGTGAGGTGGGCGGTGGCGGTGTCGTGATGGCCGGTGGCGGTGGCGAGCAGGGCGAGGTACCAGTCGACGGGGCCCAGGCAGAGCACGGCTGACAGGGCGGAGATGCGGCCGCTGTAGGGGAGCAGGGCGGTGTAGGCCGTACGGCATTCGTGGGTGCGGCCGAGCGCGGCGACGGCGGCGGCGCGCAGACAGGTGGCCGACAGCCAGGACCAGTCCCGGGGAGGGGCTTGACGGGGGCCGCCGTTGAGGCGCCGCGCGTGGTCGAGGTGGCCCTGGGCGCACAGGTGCAGGGTGGTGGCGTCGTGGTGCAGGGTGGGATGGACGCCGCGGACGGCGGCGATGAGCGGCGCGGCGTCGGCGATGGCGCCGCGGTGGTAGCTGAGCGCGACGCGGCCGGTGGCGACGGTCTGGCGGGCATGCCAGAGGTTGAGGTGGCGGGCCTGGTCGTCGGCGTCGTCGTAGAGGCGGTCGGCCTCGTCGAAGCGGCCGTCGAGGGTGAGCCGGTTGGCGTGCCAGAGGGTGTGCTGGAAGCGGGGCCAGGGCAGCGGGTGGAGTTCCAGGAGTGCGTCGCAGCGGGCGGCGGCCCGGTCGGCGCCCGCCACGTCGAACGCCTCCAGGCGGCCGCAGGCGTCCACCATGCCGGCGAGCAGCTCGACCTGAGGGTTGTCGGTGTTTTCCGCCAGGTCGTGTAACTCGCCGGTGAGGTCCGCCAACCCGGTGAGGGCCCGGGGCCGGGGGATGGTGAGACGGCGGTCGTCGCGGGTGCGGGTGCGGGTGAGCGGGCGGGGGTCGTCCACCGGGTGCCGGCCCGCCTGGTGCTGGCCCGCGTCGTGCTGGCCTGCCGGGTGTCGGCCCGTCAGGGGCCGGCTCGCTTGGTACGGGTCGCGTAGCAGCGACAGGGAGGGCTTGCCGAGCGCGGTGAGGGCGCGTACCACCAGGCCGGCGCCCGCGTCGGCGCGGTCGGCGGCGCGCAGGACGGCGGCTCCGGCGCGGCGGGCGGCGTCCCGGTCGCCGGCCGCCTCCAGGGCCTGGACGTGGTGGAGGAGCAGCTCCACGTGCTGGGCGGGGTCGCCGCCCGAGGCGTCGTGGGCGGCCACCGCATGGCCCCACCACCTGGCCGCCTCCGCGTACGCCAGGCGCAGGCCGGCCTGCTCAGCGGCGGCCACGGCCCAGCGCACGGCCTCGCCGTGCGAGCCCGCCTGGACGGCGTGCCAGGCGATGGCGGCCACGTCGGCGGACGGGCGGGCGGCCAGGGCGGCGGCCAGGTCCCGGTGGACGGCGGCCCTGCGCCGTGGCGGCAGGCCCCCGGCCAGCGCCTCCCGCACCAGATCGTGCACGAACACCAGCCGCCCACCCCCGGCGACGGCCGACTCCACGCGAAACGCGCGCCCGCCCCCGACGGGCAACCCCGCGCCGACGGCCCGACCGGGCGCACCCTGCGCGCAGGGCAGCCCCATATCGGTGGCGAGGTCGAGCGCGTCGCCGGAGAGGGGCAGTCCCGTGCGGGCCGTCAGGTCGGCGCTGGGGGCGAGCAGGCCCGCGTGGGTTGCGCGGTCGAGCAGGTCGGCCGCCTCGGGGCCCGCGACCTGCGCCACGATCGCCGGGTCGAACTCCCTGCCGAGCACCGCCGCGACCGCCAGCACGTCCGCGACCTCGGCATCGAGCTGCGACCGCACCAGCCCGGCGACTGCCTCCGGGACGGCGTCCACGGCGTGGCCGCCGGCCCGCAGCCGGAGGCATTCCCGCACGAAGAAGGGGTTGCCGCCGGTCCGGTCGGCCAGCCGCGCCGCGGCCTCGGCGTCGAGCTCAACGCCCATGCCGGCCGCCATGGACCGTACGGCCTCCGGCGCCAGGCCGCGGACGCGCAGGCGGACGAGGTCGTAGCGGGCCAGCCGGCTCAGCGGGTCGTCGAAACCCGGGCGGAACGCGGCGACCAGCGTGACGGCGGCGCCGTCCAGTCGCATGACCAGGTCCCTGAGCAGGTCCAGCGACGCGGAGCCGGCCCGCTGCAGGTCGTCCAGGACGATCACCAGCGGCCGGACGCGCGCGGCCGCGGCCAGCCACCGCGCGACGGCGTGCGCGTCGGCCGGGCGGTCCGCGTCGAGCAGGCCGGCCAGGGTCTGCCGGTCGCCGGGCGGCGGGCAGTGCTGTTCGAGCGTCCGCAGCACCTGGACCCACGGCCACAACGGCGGCGACCCTTCGGCGTCGTGGCAGCGCCCCCAGAGCACGAGCTGCCCGAGTGCGGCCGAGCAGTGCTCGCCGAACTCCTCCAGCAGGAACGTCTTGCCGATCCCCGCCTCGCCGCTCACCGCCGCCAGCCGCAGGCCGGTGCGGACGGCCCGCTCGGGCAACGCCATCAGCTCGGCGAGCCGGTCGTCCCGGCGAGCCGGCCGGGGCTGGGTCGGCACGACCAGGGTGGCCGGGGCGGCCGGCTCCAGGGAGTCGGCCTGGCGGAGGATGTCCTGTTCGAGGGAGCGCAGCTCGGGGCCGGGGTCGAGGCCGAGCTGGTCGGCCAGCTGCCGGGCCGCGCGGCGCAGTACGGCCAGCGCCTCCGCCTGCCGCCCGGTGCGGTACAGGGACAGGGCGAGCAGGCACCACAGCCGCTCGCGCAGCGGGTTCTCGGCCGTCTCCGCCTCCAGGTCCGTGATCACGGCCTGCGGGCGGCCCAGGTCGAGCAGCGCCCGGGCGCGCCGCTCGAGCGCGACCAGGCGCAGCTCGCGCAGCCGGCTCACCTCGGTGAGGGCCCAGGTCTCGTCCCCGAACTCCCCGTACGGCATGCCCCGCCACAGCCCGAACGCGGCGTCCAGGCAGGTCAGCGCCTCCCCCGGCGACTGGAACTCCGACCGGCCCACCAGCTCCTCGAACCGCGACGCGTCCACGTCATCGGCGGCCAGCAGGTAGCCGGGCGGCCGCCCGATCAGCACCTTGGGCTTGGCCCACGGGCCGCGGTCCGGCTCGATCGCCCGGCGCAGGTTCGACACGTACGAGTGCAGCGACGACAGCGCGCTGGGCGGCGGCGTGTCCCCGTACATGTCATGGATCAGGGTGTCGGTGGAGACCACGACCCCCCGTGCGATGAGGAGCCGGGCCAGCACCGCGCGCGGGCGGGCCCCGCCCAGGCCGACGGGCTCCCCGTCGTCGGCACGGACCTCGAGAGGTCCCAGAACTCGAAATTCCACAGCACGTCCGGTTCGCTCAGGCGGATCTGGAGAAGAGGGTGGCCGCGGGCCGCAGGGCCATCAGCAGGCCGAGCGCGGCGTACCCGATGACCAGGTGGGTGCCGCCGACCCAGCGGGCCAGCTGCTCACCGACCAGCAGGTAGCAGGGGACGGTCACGACCGCCCAGCTCTCCGCGATGAGCGGCCACCAGCGCAGCACCCCGCGCCACCGCGCGGTGACGGCGAGCTTGACGCTGATCGCGGCCATGCCCAGCATCGACAGCGGCCAGCAGATGTCGAGGAAGGCCAGCCAGGTCTCGTCCTTGACGCCGTCCGGCAGGACGCCGTGCAGCAGCGACCAGACGCCGGCGAGGCCGAGCACCGCGGCCTCGAGCTTGAGCGCCACCGCGGCGCCTCGCGAGGTGCCGATCGCCCGCGTCTTCATCTGCACCCAGAGCAGGCAGAAGATGCCGAGCTGGAACACCAGTCCGGTCAGGTCGATGATCCGCTCGCCCACGCCAACGCCTTGCGTGCCGTGGATGTAGATGGCCGTCGCCCAGGTCAGCGAGCCGACCATCAGCCCGATCCCGGCGCGGCGGACGGCACTCTCGCTCACGGCCGGGGCGGCGCCGGTGTAGGGGGTGGAGTTGAGCACTTGGGTGTCCGTACGGGCCCGGGCGGGCTCGTTGCGGATGTGGGCGTCCATGGGGTTCCTTCCGGTTTGTTGCGATGCCCCAACGATGTCCGCCCGCTGTCCCGGGCCGGCAGAGCCGCCCGTCCCTGATTCGGTCCCGAGGCGCCCCGCCGTGTCCCGGGACAGGCTGTCCCGGGACAACGGGACACATATCCGGCGACAATGCTCAGGTGACAAAAGCCAGCCGCCTGTCCGCGGTCCCGGCGGCGCTCGCGGTCGTGCTCACGGTCGGCACGGTGCTGCTGGACGTCCGCAATTCCGGGATCTCGTTGCCGCCCGGCGCGGGCCTCGAAGCCGTGAGCTGGCCGGCCGCGGTGTCGGGCCTGGCCCAGGCGGTGCCCGGCGCGCTGCTGCTGCGGCGGCTGCCCCGGCATCCCGTCGCCTGGGTGCTGACCCTGTCGGGCGTGCACTGGGCGCTGAACGGCTTCTCCGGCGCCTGGTCGGTGTACGCGATCTACACCTCGCCCGGGGCCTTCGCGGCCGCGCCGGCCTACTGGTTCTACGCCCGGTTCGGCGCGGCGCTGCTGGTCGGGCTGCCGCTGCTGATCCTGCTCTTCCCCGACGGGCGGCTGCCCGCCGCCAAGGGCTGGCGGCGGCTGTCGATCGCCGGACTGGGGCTGGCCGGCTACCTGCCGCTTGTGTGGATATTCGTGCCGGCGTCCGCGATGATGCGGTTCGAGAACGCTCCCTTGCCCCCGGAGATCCTGCGGCTCGGCCTCGACGCCGTCAGCCTGGAGCTGCCGTACGAGGCGTGGGCGGCCCTGCTCGGCCTCGCCCGAGCAGGGGCGGCGGTGAGCCTGATCATCCCCTGCGCGGTCATGGTGCACCGCTACCGGCGGGCGGACGCGGAGCGGCGCGCCCAGATCCGCTGGCTGACCTGGGCCGCGCTGGCCGACATGTTCGTGCTCCTGGTGCCCCTGGAGCAGCTGTCGTCGGTGCTCATGTGCGTCGGGATCGCGCTCACCTCCGCCGCGGTGCTGATCGCGGTGACCGAATACCGCCTGTACGACATCGACCGGCTGCTGCCGGCGACCTTCCTGTACGGGATGCTCGCGGTCCTGGTGGTGGCGATCGACGTGGCCGTGTTCACCGTCGCGGGCAGCGTGCTGGGCGAGCGCGACTCCGCGCTGGCCGCCATCGCGATCGTCTCGGTGGCGTACGCGCCGCTGCGGACGTGGTTGTGGCGGGCGGCGCGGCGGCTGGTGCGCGGGGCGCGCGACGACCCGTACGCGATGGTCTCGACGCTCGCCGAGCGGCTCGAGGTCACCACCGAGCCCGACGCGCAGCTCGCCGCGCTGGCCCACACGGTGTCCGAGGCGTTCCGGCTGCCGTACGTACGGGTGGAGATCGAGCGGCCGGGCGGCGTGCGTACGGTGGTCGAGCACGGCGCCCCGGACGGGCCGCAGCTGTCGCTGCCGGTCGCCTACCGCGACGAGGCCGTGGGCCGGCTGGTCCTGTGCCGGGCCGACCTGACCGAGCGCGACCAGCGGCTGCTCGGCGACCTCGTCCGGCAGGCCGCCCAGGCGGCGCGGGCCAGCGAGCTCAGCGCCGACCTGCAGCGCATCCGCGCCAGGCTCGTGACCGCGCGCGAGGAGGAGCGCCGCCGGATCCGGCGCGACCTGCACGACGGCCTCGGCCCCAGCCTGGGCGCCGTCGCGCTGCGCATCGAGACCGCCCGCAACCTGGCCGCCACCGCGCCCGCCGAGTCCGACCGCATCCTGGAGCAGACCGCGGCCGAGGTCTCCGTCGTGCTGGCCGACGTCCGCCGTCTGGTGCACGACCTGCGCCCGCCGGCGCTCGACGAGCTCGGCGTGCTCCGGGCCGTGGAGCAGCAGGCCGACCGGGTCCGCTCCGGCGGCCTGCAGATCGCCGTGACCGGCGACGACGCGCTCGGCTCGCTGCCCGCCGCGGTGGAGGTGGCCGCGTACCGGATCGTGTCGGAGGCGCTGGCCAACGTGGTGCGGCACGCCGCGGCGACGCACTGCGAGATCATGCTCGGTGTGCGCGGGCGGACCCTGGAGATCACGGTACGCGACGACGGCCGCGGCATCGCCCACGACGTCGAGGCCGGGGTCGGTATGTTGTCCCTGCGCGAGCGGGCGGCCGAGCTCGGCGGGGAGTGCCAGGTCACCTGCCCGCCCGGCGGCGGGACGCTCGTCCGCGCGCGACTTCCCCTCGAACAGACCACGGAGGTGGCCGGTGTCCGATGAGACGATCCGAGTGCTGCTCGCCGACGACCATCCGGTCTACCGCGACGGGCTGGCGGCGCTGCTGGCCTCCCTGCCCGGCATCGACGTCGTGGGCACCGCCGCGGACGGGCGGGAGGCCGTCGCACTGGCCGCCGACCTGCAGCCGGACATCGTGGTCATGGACGTCAGCATGCCGGAGCTGGACGGCATCGAGGCCACCCGCCGGGTCGTCGCCGACAGCCCGCACATCGGGGTGGTCATGCTGACCATGTCGGAGCAGGACGCCACCCTGTTCGCGGCGATGCGCGCCGGAGCCCGCGGCTACCTGCTCAAAGGGGCGAACCAGGCCGAGATCGTCCGCGCCATCCAGGCCGTCGCCCACGGTGAGGCCATCTTCGGGCCGTCGATCGCCCGGCGGGTGACCGAGTTCTTCACCGTGCCGCCGACCGAGGATTCGGCGTTCCCGCAGCTCACGCCGCGCGAGCTGGAGATCCTCACGCTGATCGCGGCCGGCCGGTCGAATCCGCAGATCGCCTCGGAGCTGTTCCTGTCGCCCAAGACCGTGCGCAACAACGTGTCCAACATCTTCGCCAAGCTGCACGTGGCCGACCGCACCGAGGCCATCATCCGCGCCCGCGACGCGGGCCTCGCCCGCTGAGCCCCTTCGAAAAGAGGGGGTTGTCAGGGGTTGCGTTTGCTACGTGGACGACTCCAGGTGCTGCTGGATGACGGCCATGACGTCCTGGGGCGAGGCCGCGCGGCTGAAGGTGGCGACGACGATCTGGTCGCCCTTGTCCTGCGGCTTCTCCAGGTGGCGGAAGGTGGCGATCACGTACCGGAGCGCGTGGTCGAGGGGGCCGGAGGGGTCGTACGTGCCGCCCGCGCGCAGCCATCCCCGCAGCACCTGGTTGTGCGCGGCCACCACGGAGGCGGCCATGAGCTCGGCGCGCAGGCCGGCGTCGGGGGAGTCGCCGAGCCACTCGCCGACGAACTCGCGGAACAGCCGCTGGTAGCGGGCCACGCTGGCGATCTCCCTGTCGCGTAGCGCCGGCACGCGGCGGACCAGGCGATATCGGCGCAGCGACACCTCGGCGTCGTCGACGTAGTGGGCGAGCACGATGCGCACCGCGTCGGTGATGGCCACGATCGCGGTGTCCGCGGTCGAGGCCCGCAGCCGCGCGGCGATCCTCTCCAGCAGGGTGTCGTGGTCGGGGAAGATCGCGTCTTCCTTGGAGCGGTAGTAGCGGAAGAACGTGCTGCGGCTCACGCCTGCTCGCGCGGCGATGTCGTCGACGGTGGTCTCGTCGTAGCCGCGCTCGTCGAACAGCGCCACGGCGGCTTCGGCGAGGCGCTGGCTGATGGGCGGTTTCGGCACGTGGTCATTCTCTCGAAAGTTAGGGGTATCCAAGCGTGCGAAACTGAGTATCGTCAATATGAAACTGAGTCTTATCGGTGGGTCTTATCGGCGGAGTGGTGCATGTCAGCGCAAGGCACAGCGGGCAGCCTGGCCCGCCTCAAGGAGCGGTTGGACGAGGCAGTTCACGTGGGCGAGGCCCGGGCGGCAGCCAAGCAGCACGCGAAGGGCAGGCTGACCGCGAGGGAGCGGATCGAGCGGCTGCTGGACGCGGGCTCTTTCGTCGAGCTGGACGCGCTGGCCCGCGGCGGGCTCGTGTACGGCGACGGCGTGGTGACCGGTTACGGGACGGTCGACGGCCGCCAGGTGTGCGTCTTCTCGCAGGATTTCACGGTGTCCGGCGGCAGCCTGGGGGAGGTGTACGGGCAGAAGATCTGCAAGGTCATGGACCTGGCCATGAAGAACGGCGTGCCGATCATCGGCATCAACGAGGGCGCCGGGGCGCGCATTCAGGAGGGCGTGGTCTCGCTCGGCCTCTACGGTGAGATCTTCCGCCGCAACATCCGGGCTTCCGGCGTGATCCCGCAGATCTCCCTGATCATGGGCGCGTGCGCGGGCGGCCACGTCTACTCGCCGGCCCTCACCGATTTCACGATCATGGTGGACGAGAAGTCCCACATGTTCGTCACGGGACCCGACGTGATCAAGACCGTCACCGGTGAGGATGTCACCTTCGAGGAGCTGGGCGGCGGCCGGGTGCACAACAGCCGCAGTGGCATCGCCCATTACCTGGCCCATGACGAGGACGACGCGCTCGACTACGCCCGGGCGTTGCTGTCGTACCTGCCGCAGAACAACCTGGACGACGCGCCGCACCCCGAGTTCGAGGCCGATCTGGAGCTCGGCGCCGACGACCTGGCGCTGGACGAGCTGGTGCCGGACTCGCCGAACCAGCCGTACGACATGCACGAGGTCATCGCGGCCCTGCTGGACGACGGCGAGTTCCTGGAGGTGCAGCCGCTGTTCGCGCCGAACATCGTGGTCGGCTTCGGGCGCGTGGAGGGCCGGTCGGTGGGTGTGGTGGCCAACCAGCCGATGCGGCTGGCGGGCACGCTCGACATCGACGCCTCCGAGAAGGCCGCCCGGTTCGTGCGCACGTGTGACGCGTTCAGCATCCCGGTGCTCACGCTCGTGGACGTGCCCGGTTTCCTGCCCGGCACCGAGCAGGAGTGGAACGGCATCATCCGGCGTGGGGCCAAGCTCCTGTACGCCTACGGCGAGGCCACGGTCCCGCTGGTCACGGTGATCACCCGCAAGGCGTACGGCGGGGCGTACGACGTGATGGGCTCCAAGCACCTGGGCGCGGACGTGAACCTGGCCTGGTCGACCGCGCAGATCGCGGTGATGGGAGCCCAGGGCGCGGTCAACATCCTGCACCGCAAGCGGCTGGCCGCCGCCGACGACCCGGACGCGCTGCGGGCCGAGCTGGTGCGCGAGTACGAGGACACCCTCGCCACCCCCTACCTGGCGGCCGAGCGCGGCTACGTGGACGCGGTGATCGCGCCGAGCGAGACCCGGCGCGAGGTCACCCGCGCGTTGCGGCTGCTGCGCGGCAAGCGCGACGCCCTGCCGCCCAAGAAGCACGGGAACATCCCGCTATGAACGTGACCGTGCACGTCAACGGGGGCAACCCCTCGCCGGAAGAGCTGGCCGCGCTGGTCGTGGCGCTGCGCGCTCTCGCAGATGACGACGTTTCCGAGCCGCCCGTCGGTGGCTCGTCTGCGCGCCGCCGTGTGCTGCGCCGCCCGTTGGTGACCGGCCCCCGCGGATGGCGGGAGTCGAGCTGGAGTCTTGGAGGATCCCTGTGAGCACGACCTTGCGCAAGGTGCTCGTCGCCAACCGCGGCGAGATCGCCGTCCGGATCGTCCGGGCCTGCCGCGACGCGGGGATCGCCTGCGTGGCGGTCTACGCCGACCAGGACCGCGACGCGCTCTTCGTCCGGATGGCCGACGAGGCGTACGCGCTGGGCGGCGCCACGCCGGGGGAGACGTACCTGTCGATCGAGAAGATCACCGAGGTGGCCGCGCGGTCGGGCGCCGACGCGGTGCACCCCGGGTACGGCTTCCTGGCCGAGAACTCCGGCTTCGCCCAGGCGGTCATCGACGCCGGGCTGGTGTGGATCGGGCCGCCGCCCGCGGCGATCACCGCGCTCGGCGACAAGGTGCAGGCCCGGCACATCGCCCAGAAGGTCGGCGCGCCCCTGGTGGCCGGGACCCCCGACCCGGTGTCCGGCGTTGACGAGGTGCTGGCCTTCGCGGCGGAGCACGGCCTGCCCATCGCGATCAAGGCCGCGTTCGGCGGCGGCGGGCGGGGGCTGAAGGTGGCGCGCACCGCCGAGGAGATCCCCGACCTGTACGACAGCGCCGTGCGCGAGGCCGTGACCGCGTTCGGGCGGGGCGAGTGCTTCGTGGAGCGCTACCTGGACCGGCCCCGCCACGTGGAGACCCAGTGCCTGGCCGACGCGTACGGCAACGTGGTCGTGGTCTCCACCCGCGACTGCTCGCTGCAGCGCCGCCACCAGAAGCTCGTCGAGGAGGCGCCCGCCCCGTTCCTCACCGGCGAGCAGGAGGCCCTGCTGCGCCGGAGCTCCAAGGCGATCCTGCGCGAGGCCGGCTATGTCGGCGCGGGGACGTGCGAGTTCCTGGTCGGCCAGGACGGCACGATCTCCTTCCTGGAGGTCAACACCCGCCTGCAGGTGGAGCACCCGGTCACCGAGGAGGTCACCGGCATCGACCTGGTGCGCGAGATGTTCCGGATCGCGGCGGGGGAGGAGCTCGGCTACGACGATCCCGAGCCGCGCGGCCACTCGATCGAGTTCCGGATCAACGCCGAGGACGCAGGACGCAACTTCCTGCCCGCCCCTGGCACCATCACCGGCTGGCGGGCCCCCTCCGGCCCCGGTGTCCGCCTCGACGCCGGGTACGAGCAGGGCGAGACCGTGCCGGGCGCCTTCGACTCGTTGATCGCCAAGCTGGTCGTCACCGGCGCCACTCGCGAGCAGGCCCTCCAGCGGGCCGGCCGGGCGCTGGCGGAGTTCGGGATCGACGGCATGCCGACCGTGCTGCCGTTCCACCGGGCCGTGGTGGCGGAGGAGGCGTTCACCGCAGAGCCCTTCACCGTGCACACCAGGTGGATCGAGACCGAGTTCGACAACCTGATCGCTCCGTACGACGGCGTGCCCGGCGAGGCCCCGGAGCAGGGCGAGCGCGAGCGGATCACCGTCGAGGTGGCGGGCAAGCGGCTGGAGGTCGTGCTTCCCGCCGGAACCGCGAAGCCGCGCGCGGCTGCCAAGGCCGCTCCCCGGCGCGAGAAGAGAGGCGCGGCCAAGGCCGCAGCCAGTGGGAATGCCCTGGTCAGCCCGATGCAGGGCACCATCGTCAAGGTGATGGCCGCCGACGGTGACGACGTGGTCGCCGGGGCCACCATCGTGGTGCTGGAGGCCATGAAGATGGAGCAGCCGCTCACCGCCCACAAGGCCGGGACCATCGTCGGGATGTCCGCCCAGGTCGGGGCCACGGTGGCGGCCGGGACCGTGATCTGCGAGATCAAGGACCCGGCCTGACGCCGAGGCGGACCCGGCCGGTCAGCGCTTGAGGCGCAGGCCGCGCAGGAAGCCCCACAACCCGCCGGACCGGGACGAGTCCGGCCCGGCCTGGGCCTCGCCCGCCGCGGACGGCTGCGCCGCGGGCGCGTCGGCGCCGTCGGCGGCGCGCTCGCCCGCCGGTACGTAGCCCTCGGCGAGCTCGAACTGGACCGGCAGGGACCGCAGGGCGCGCATGAAGGGGGAGGGGCGCCAGGGCAGCTGGTCGGCCGGGAGCGCGAGCTTGATCTTGGTGAGCCGGCTGAACAGCCGGCGCACGGCGATCGTCGTCATCTGGGTCGCCAGCCGGTGCCCCAGGCAGCTGTGCGGCCCCGCGCCCCACGCCAGGTGCGCGCGGGTGCTGCGGATGGCCTCGTGGTCGAGCGCCCCGGCGAAGCGCGGATCGGCGTGGGCGCCCGCGACGGAGAGCATCACCGGATCGCCGGCGGAGATCGTGTAGTGGCCCATCTTCACGTCGGTCTTGGGGAAACGGAAGGTCAGGTTGGCCATCGGCGGGTTGAGCAGCGCGACCCGGTTGACCGTCTCGTCGATCGCGCCCACCGACAGGCTCGCCCGCACATCCCGGTTGGAGACGACCTCGACGACGACGTTGCAGACGAGGCTGGCGGTGAAGTCGAGCAGGCCGGGAAGCATGAGCAGCTCGCGGGCCAGCTCGTCCAGCGTGAGGTCCGGAGCGGCCGCGATCATGTAGGAGGGCAGGTCCTCGCCGGGCCGCTCCCGCTTGGCGGCCGCGAGCTCCGTCATGGCCGCGTACAGCCGCTCGAACGCCGCGGCCGCGTCGGGCCCGGCGTCGATCATCCGCCAGATGTCCATCACGACCTCTTCGCCGCGTGCCGCGGAGAAGCCGAGCATGCGGTTGGCGACCATGAGCGGGAGCGGCCGGGCGTACTGGGCGGCCAGGTCGGCCCACCCCGTGGAGCCGCCCTCGGCCAGCACGCCGATGAGGTCGTCGGCGTACTGCACGACGGCCTGTTCGAGCAGCTGGGCCTGCGGCTGGGTGTGGTCCTGGAACGGCGCCAGCGCCTGCGTCCACGCGTTGCGCAACCGGCGCTGCGCGGCGCCCTCCGAGAAGGCCGAGTTGTTGACCTGGAAGACGGGCAGCAGCGGCCAGTCCGCGGGGATCCGGCCCTCGACGTTCATCCGCCATCTGTCCACGCTCTTGGTCCAGATGCCGCCCGAGTTCTGCAGGACGCGGAGCACCTCCTCGTAGCCGAGGACGAACCAGACCGGCACGCCGAGGACGTCGACCGGGGCGACCGGGCCGTACCTCTTGCGCAGGCGTTCGTGGACGAAGGCGGGGTCCGCGTCGTAGTCCCTGGTCAGCAGCGGTTCTACGGACATCGACAGCAAGGGTTCTGCGGGCTGCTGGGCCCATGGGCCGTGGGTCACGGGGATGAACTACCTCTCTGGGAGCTTTGGGCCGGTTCGCTCAAGAGATCTGAAAGCATCACGCAAAGCGCCCGTCATGGCAAGAGGAAAGTGTACGGCGTGTCCTGAATCATGGACGCTGCGTGGTCTCCGGCGGTCTTTCAAGTGATCTGCTATCGAATGTCATGCATCGACGATCACAATCCTCAGGTGAGCCCTGAACCCCAGCAAATAGGCCCATACACCATCATCCGCCCCTTGGGCCAGGGCGGTATGGGGGTCGTCTACCTGGCCCGGGACCAGGGATCCCGGCTCGTCGCGCTGAAGAGGTTGCGCGAGGGACCGGCCGGCGACGCGGGCTTCCGCCGCCGGTTCACCAGGGAGGTCGAGGCGGCGCGCAGCGTGGCCCGCTTCTGCACGGCGCCGGTGCTGGACGCGGGCATCGACGGCGAGAGCGCGTACATCGTCACCGAGTACGTGGACGGCCCCGACCTGGCCACCGCCATCAGGAAACGCGGTCCGATGGCCGGGGCCGACCTGGAGGCCCTGTCCGTCGGCGTGGCGACCGCGCTCACCGCCATCCACCAGGCCGGGGTCGTGCACCGCGACCTGAAGCCGCAGAACATCCTGCTCAGCCCCGTCGGCCCGCGGGTGATCGACTTCGGTATCGCGCAGCTCGTGGAGCCGGACGCGAGCCGGTCCACCGGGATCGTGGGGACGCCCGCGTACATGTCGCCGGAGCAGGCCACCGAAGGCCGGATCACGGCCGCGAGCGACGTGTTCGCCTGGGGCGGCGTCGTGGCGTACGCGGCGACCGGCCGGCCGCCGTTCGGGTCGGGCGGCGCGCCCGAGGTGCTGTTCAGGGTGGTCCACTACGCGCCCGAGCTGACGGGCCTGGACGAGCGGCTCAGGCCCCTGGTGGAGCAGGCGCTGGACAAGGACCCGGCGCGGCGGCCCACGGCCCAGCAGCTCCTCGACCGCCTCCTCGGCCGGGAGTCGGTGTCGGTGGACACCGGGGTCCGCACAGTGAACAGCTCGTGGGCCGCCTCGCGTGCCCGCCGCCGGGACGCGCCGGCGACCGGCCGCTGGAAGGCCCCGGTGGCGGTCGCGGCCGCGCTCATGGTGACCGGGGCCACGGTCACCGCGGCCTGGCGTCCCTGGGAGACGGCCGCCCACGGCGGGGGAGCGTCCCCGGTCACCGCAACCTCCCCGGCGGCGTACGACGGCGGCGTCCCCCCGCTCGCGCAGCAGGACACGTCCGTGCGGAACCTGGACGGCCGGCGGGTGCCCGTCCACATCACGATCGACAACCTGTACCGCGTGGACGGAGACCTCCGGCTTGAGCTGACCGTGCGGAACGACGCCAAGGACGGCGCGTACGCGGACCTGTACACGATCCTGGGCCGGGACTCGGAGGATCTCTCGAGTATCGGCCTGACCTACAAAGGCGCGCCGAGGACGCTCCGCCCCTTCATCGAGAAGGACGGCCTCTGCGTCTGCTCCAGCTGGACGTCGGTCAACAACATCGCCCCGGCCAAATCCCAATTCCTCGTCGCGGAGTTCGACAACGTGCCGTGGACGGCGAAGAGGGCGGACCTCGACCTGCTGGGGCTCGGGGAGTTCAAGGACGTCCCCATCACCTGATCCGGGCGGCATAGTGGAGCCTTGGCTGGATATGTCCTACTCTGGGGCTGCGAGGGGAGTACTTCCCAAGTGCCGATCCGGTCAATACGGACGTACCATGCGTCCCCGGGCGGCCGCCCGCTACCCCCGGGTGAAGGAGACCTCGAACGGCTGAGCACGTTCGAGGAGGTTTCATGTCCGCGGGGACATTTCTGGCTGCGCCCGATCAGGGCAGCATCGCGTCCGTCACCCTGTGGGCGGTCACTGTGGCCGCCCTGGTCCTGCTGTTGGTGATCGACATCCTGCTGACCCGGCGCCCGCACGAGGTCCACATGCGCGAGGCCCTGGCTTGGTCCGCGTTCTACCTGGTGCTCCCGCTGGGCTTCGGCGCGTACCTGTGGGGCTCCTTCGGCACCGGGGTGGCCGTGGAGTTCTTCACCGGGTACGTGGTGGAGAAGTCGTTGTCGGTCGACAACCTGTTCGTATTCATGCTGCTGCTGACGGCCTTCGCCGTGCCGAACGAGCTGACCCAGCGGGTGCTGCTGTACGGCATCATCGGGGCGCTCGTGCTGCGCGTGATCTTCATCGCGCTGGGCGCGGCGGCGCTGCAGAGCGGCACGTGGGCGTTCCTGCTGTTCGGGGCGGTCCTCATCGTCACCGCGGGCAAGGTGCTCAAGGAGGCGCTGAAGGGGGAGGAGCAGCACGTCGACGTCTCCTCCATGCGCAGCGTCCGGCTGCTGCGCCGGTTCGTCCAGGTCACCCCCGACTACCGCGGCTTCCGCCTGATGGTGCGCGAGCACGGCCGCCTGGCGATCACCCCGCTGGCCCTGGCCACCGTGGCGGTGTTCGCCACCGACATCGTCTTCGCCGTCGACTCGGTGCCCGCCGTCTACGGGGTGACCGAGGACCCCTTCCTCGTCTTCGCCACCAACGCCTTCGCGCTGCTGGGCCTGCGGGCGCTGTACTTCGTGCTGCGGGACGCGCTGGCCAAGCTGCGGCACCTCAACCACGGCCTGGCCGTCATCCTGGCCTTCATCGGCGTCAAGCTGGTCCTGCACTGGGCGCACGGCATCTGGGCGTGGGTGCCCGAGATCCCCACCCTCGCCTCGCTCGGCGTCATCGTCGGGGTCCTGGTCACCGTCACGCTCACCAGCCTGTACGCCGGCCGGCGCGCCGACGACGCCGAGCCCGGCGAGGACGCCGAGCGCCCCAAGGCGCTGCAGCGCGACCCGGTGGACCCGTGAGATCGGTCGTCAGGGGGAGGCGGCGAGGCCGTCCAGGGTGACGGTGATGTGGCGCTCGGCGGCGGCGGGCGACACCTGCTCGTGGAGCCAGGCGGCGGCGGACGTGAGGGCGGTCACGTCCGCGCCGGTCGCGTCGGCGCGCAGGGCGCCCGATTCGCGCCCCCGCGCGACGAGCCGCTCGCCGATCTCGGCCATGCGCACGCACGAGGCGTGCAGCTCCGACGCCTCGTCGTCCAGGCCGCCGGCGATCAACGCGGCCAGGCCGCGATAGGTGGCGGCGTGCGCCGTGGCCGCGCGGACCCAGGCGGCGAGCGCGTCCGGCGCCGGGCCGGTCAGGAGCCGCTCGCCGAGCTCGAACAGGGCCGCGTTGCGGTCCCTGAGCAGCGCGCCGATCAGGGCGCGGCGGCTGGGGAAGTGGCCGTAGAGCGTGCCGATGGCCACCCCGGCGCGCCGGGCGATGCCCTCCAGGCTGGACTCCACGCCCTGCTCCCTGAAGGCGGCGTCGGCCTCGGCGAGCAGGCGCTCGTAGTTGCGGCGGGCGTCGGCGCGGGGCCGTCGGGTCGTGGTCATGCGGGCTTCCATAGTAATTCGAGGCTGCCTCGATATAGCCTTAGTCGAGGTTGCCTCAGTTTAGCGGAAGGCTTGTCATGATCTTGGTTACCGGAGCCACCGGATCCATCGGCACGCACCTCGTGCGGCTCCTGGGGGAGAAGGGGGTGGCGTTCAGGGCGCTCGTCCGTGACGAGGACAAGGGGCGGGCCCTGGGCTGCGACGTCGTGATCGGGGACTTCGACGATCCCGGCTCGCTCACCGCCGCCATGGAGGGCGTCGACCGGCTCTTCCTCAACGCGGGCGGCGCCCAGCCGGTGGACGGCGAGCAGCCGATGGTCCGCCAGCAGCAGGCGGCCATTGACGCGGCGCGGGCCGCCGGGGTGTCGAGCGTGGTGAAGGTGTCGGTCTCGGGCGCCCAGCGGGGCGGCCGCCTGGCCCAGGGCGCGCACTGGGAGATCGAGGAGTACCTCAAGGCGTCGGGGCTCGGCTGGTCGATGCTGCGGCCCGGCGGATTCATGCAGAACTTCATCACCGGGACGGCGGCCTTCACCGCCGACGGCAAGCTCCTCGACGTTTACGGAGGCGCGCCGGTGTCGTACATCGACTGCCACGACATCGCCGCCTGCGCCGCCGCCCTGCTCACCGGATCGGGCGGCCTCGGCGAGACGTACGAGCTCACGGGCCCCCGGGCGCTCAACTATGCCGAGCTCGCGCAGGAGTTCTCGGGCGCGCTGGGCCGGACCGTCGAGCACGCCGAGCTGTCCCCGGACGAGTTGGCCGCCGGGGTGCGCGCGCAGGGGCTGCCCGCGCGGTTCGCCGACGACCTGGCCGAGCTCTCCCGGCAGGTGGCGGGCGGCTCGCTGGCCGCCACGACGACCGCGGTCCGGGACCTGACGGGTCGCGAGCCCAGGACGTTCGGGGAGTTCGTGGCGGCCAACGCGGAGGCACTGCGAACCACGGTGGGCTGAGCCGCGGTTGTACGCCAGGTTGACGCGAGCATTGACACCTCGTAGGCGATAAGTGGAACAATGCGCGTTTTGTGTTATCGGAACGGTGACACTCCTGTCTCCTGATCGGAGCAGCGGAGGCTCCGGATCGAGGTGCTGGATGTACGCGCGGCCGACGTACGAGGTCGGAACGGTGCTCGCCGCCATGGCGGGCGACCGTGACGCGATCGACGAACTGGTCAGGGGCCACCTGCCGCTCGTGTACAACATCGTGGGCCGCGCCATGAACGGCCACCCGGACGTGGACGACGTCGTTCAGGAGACGATGGCCAGGGTCGTGACCGGCGTGTCCGGGCTGCGCGACCCGGGCAGCTTCCGCTCCTGGCTCGTCGCCATCGCCCTGAACCAGGTACGCGAGTGGCGGCAGGCGCCGGGCGCCGCGCTCGCCGCCATCGACGAGGCGATGGGCCTGGCCGACGCGGCCTCCGACTTCGCCGCGCTCACCGTCACCCGGCTCGGCCTGTCCGGGCAGCGCAAGGAGGCCGCCGAGGCGGCCCGCTGGCTCGACGCCGACGACCGCGAGGTGCTCGCGCTGTGGTGGATGGAGGTGGCCGGCGAGCTGGCCAGGGCCGAGCTGGCCGCCGCGCTGGGGACGAACGAGCAGCACGCCGCCGTACGCGTCCAGCGCACCAAGGGCCGCCTGGAGACCGCCCGCGCGGTGGTGCGCGCGCTGGCCGCCCGCCCGCCCTGCCCCGAGCTGGCCGCCGTGGCGCAGACCTGGAACGGCGCCCCGTCCGACCTGTGGCGCAAGCGGCTGTCCCGGCACGTGCGCGACTGCCCGGTCTGCGGCGAGCACGTCTCCGACCTGGTGCCGGCCGAGCGGCTGCTGGCCGGGCTCGGCCTGGTGGCCGTCCCCGCAGGCATCGCCGCCGGTCTGCTGGAGATCGCGCGTACGGCCGCCGCGCCGGTCGTCAAGGGCGGCCTGCTGGCCAAGGGCAAGGCGGCGGCGGGCTCGGCGCTGGCCGCCAAGCCGATCGCGGTCACCGCGGCCGGCGTCACGCTGATCGCCGGGGGAGCGGTGGTCGTCCAGACCCTCGTGCCCGAGCCCGCGCCGCCCCGGCGGGCCACACCGGTGGTGGTGTCGTCCTCGCCCCCTTCTTCGCGCCGTCCGGTGAGGCCCGCGCGGAGCCCGTACGGACTGACGGTCGACGCCGTGGACCAGGCGCCGCCGAAGAACCGGCCGCCCGCCCCGCTGCCCCGGCGCCCCGCCGGTACGGTCGCCATCGGCGGCAAGCACGGATACTCCAGGTACGGCGGAGCCCCGTCGATCACCCACAGGGGCGACTACGTCACCGTCACCGGCCGCGGCTACGTCCAGGTCCGCTGGGGCATCCTCTACCGCAACCGCGTCGGCCCCTTCCCGCCCGCGACCTGGACCGGGCTCAAGGGCAAGCTGTTCCACGTCGCGTCGGGCGGCGGCCGGCGGATGGACGACGAGCAGGCGCCCGGCGTCACCTGGATGGGCTCGCCCGAGACCGGCTTCGCCCGGCTGCCGCGCGGCCAGCAGCAGATGTGGCAGAACGAGTTCTACTACCTCGACGGCCGCGTCACCTTCCACAACAACGAGAGCGGCACGGACATCGACCTCACCGTCGCGCCCAAGTCCTGGCAGGAGGTCTGGGCCGACCTCTCGGCCAGGCCCGACCCGGCCAAGGGCATCGTCCGGTACGGCCTGACCCGCGACACCGGCGACGACCGCGCCCCCGTCCCCCAGTACGTCACCAGGGCGGCGAACCCGGAGCGGGTCCCGCAGCGAAGCCGGGTCTGAGATTTGTGTTATCCGGGCCCGGCCAGGGGGTCTCCTGTGACGAGAGTGACCCCTGAGGAAGGATTCACATGACCACGCAGCCCTCCCGCCGGAGCGTGCTGAAGGCGGCCGCGACCGCGGGCGCCGCCGCCGTACTGCCCGCCGCGCTCCCCATCGGGCCCGCGGCCGCGGCGGCCTTCAAGCACCCCGGCCTGCTGCACACGCAGGCCGACTTCGACCGGATGCGGGCCCAGGTGAACGCCGGAGCCCAGCCCTGGAAGGCCGGCTGGGACAAGCTGACCGCCAACGGGCGCTCCAGGAGCACCTGGAAGCCGCGCCCGCTCGAGACGGTGGTCAGGGGTGGCACGGGCGCGAACCACGTCCAGCTCGCCATCGACGTGGCCGCCGCCTAC
Source organism: Nonomuraea sp. NPDC003707 (assembly GCF_053587055.1). NCBI lineage: Bacteria > Bacillati > Actinomycetota > Actinomycetes > Streptosporangiales > Streptosporangiaceae > Nonomuraea > Nonomuraea sp. NPDC003707. Next base: position 143,443 of record NZ_JBSFNK010000007.1, read on the forward strand.
CAGAACGCGCTGCGCTGGAAGATCAGCGGGGAGAAGGCGCACGGCGACGCCGCCCGCGACATCCTCAACGCCTGGTCGGCCGCGCTCAAGGCGGTGACCGGCAACGCCGACCGCTACCTGGCGGCCGGGATCCTGGGCTGGCAGTTCGCCAACGTCGCCGAGATCATGCGCGGCTACCCCGGCTTCGACTTCGAGCGCTTCACGAAGATGATGCTGACGGTCTTCTACCCGATGAACGACCGGTTCCTGAAGGAGCACAACGGCGCCTGCATCACCAACTACTGGGCCAACTGGGACCTGTGCGCCATGGCCTCCGTGCTCGCCATCGGCGTCCTGTGCGACGACCACGCCAAGGTCGACCAGGCCGTCGACTACTTCAAGCACGGCAAGGGCAACGGGTCCATCATGAACGCGGTGCCGTTCCTGCACCCCGGCGGGCTCGGGCAGTGGCAGGAGAGCGGCCGCGACCAGGGACACACCAGCGTCGGCGTCGGGTGGATGGGCGTGCTCTGCGAGATGGCCTGGAACCAGGGCATCGACCTGTACGGCTACGCGGACGACCGGTTCATGAAGGGCGCCGAGTACGTGGCCAAGTACAACCTGGGCGAATCGGTGCCGTTCACGACGTACAAGTGGGGACAGGGCACGACCTGCGTCCAGCGGCAGCAGACCGAGATCTCCGCCGCCGGGCGCGGGGCCGCCGACCCGATCTGGGCGCTGCTCCTCAACCACTACGGCGTGCGGCGGGGGCTGGCGGTGCCCTACATCGAGGCGTACGGCAAGCGCGTCGCGCCGGAAGGGGGCGGCGGGGACTACGGCGGCTCCAAGTACGACCACCTCGGCTTCGGCACCCTGACCTTCACCCGCGCCACGGCCGGGAGCGGCGGCGGGCTGCTCGCGACGGGGGTGTCGAGGGTGTTCCGGCCGGTCAACCGCCCGGGGACGTACCTCCAGGCCACGGGCCGGATCGGGGCGGAGCCGGTCACCCTCCGCGTCGTGCCCGGTCTGGACGACGCGAAGGCGTACTCCTTCGTCGACCCCGAGGGGCGTTACCTGCGGCATCGCGACTTCCTGATCCGGTTCGAGACCAACGACGGGACCGCTCTGTTCCGGCGCGACGCCACCTTCCACGCCCGGCCCGGCACAGCCGAGGGTTCGGTCCGCCTGGAGTCCCTCAACTACCCGGGCCGCTTCGTCCGCCACCGCGCCGAGCTGCTGCGCCTGGACAAGACCGACAACACACCCCTGTTCCGGGCCGACTCCTCCTTCCACCCCACCCCACCTGCCTGACCTCCGGCCGCCCCACGACCGGCAGCACGCACGTCGTCGACGGGCCCCGTTCCACCGCCCGCCCTGGCCCACCTGGCGGCCGCTCGGCCGGCCGGGCGTGCGTCGTCGGCGGGTCCCGCTCCACCGCTTGCCCCGGCACTCACCCGGCTCGCCGTCCGTCCCTCCAAGGGACCTCAGCCGGAGTGCGGTCCGTACTTCGGTTGAGGTCCTTGAGCGGGAGCCGGTGGTGCGTGCCGCTCGGCGAACGCCCTGAGGGGGTGTCAGTCGGCGTGGGCGTACTGGGCGGCCTGGAGGCGGTACATCGCCGCGTACGAGCCGCCCACGCGCATCAGGCTCTCGTGGGTGCCATGTTCCACGACCTTCCCGGCCTCGAACACGTAGATGCGGTCCGCGCGCGTCACCGACGTGAGGCGGTGGGTGATGAGGATGACCGTGCGCCCGACGGCGGCCAGTCCCGCGACCTTGTCGAAGATCTCGATCTCCGCCCTGGGGTCGAGCGCCGAGGTGGGTTCGTCGAAGACCAGTACGGACGCGTCCCGGAACCACGCGCGGCCCAGTCCGATGCGCTGCCACTGCCCTCCCGACAGCTCGGTCCCGCCCATGAACTCCCGGGCCAGCAGCGTCTCCCAGCCGTCGGGCAGGGACGCCACCACGGTGTCCGCGCCGCTGGCCGCCCCGGCGCGTCTCAGGCGTTCGCGGTCATCGGCCCGGTCGGCGCGGCCGAGGGCCAGGTTGACGCGGGCCGTGGCGGGCCAGCGGGCGAAGTCCTGGGCGACGAGGGCGATCCGGTCGAAGACGCTGCGGCGGTTCAGGAGCTCGATGGGCACGCCGCCCCAGCTGACGCTGCCGCTGGTCGGCAGGTAGAGGCCGGCCAGCAGCTTGGCCAGGGTGCTCTTGCCGGAGCCGTTGGCGCCGACGAGGGCCACGATCTCGCCGGGCAGGATCCGGACGCTGACGCCGTCGAGCGCGGGCCGGGTCTGCCCGGAGTAGGTGAAGGTGAGGTTGTCGGCCCGGATCTCGACGGGGTGCGGCGGAAGGGGGATGGGTCCGCTGCGCAGGCGCTGCCTGGCGGCCTCCGCGCAGGCCCGTTCCCATTCCAGGACGAACAGGCCCTGCTCGTACACCTGGTTGATCGACAGCACCAGGCTGGTCAGCCCGGCCTTCGCGGTGCGGATGGCGATGACGGCGGCACCGGCGGCGGCGAGCGGGATGGCGTCGGCGATCAGCAGCCCCGCGAGGGTGGCGTACGTGATCGCGGTCGCGACGCCGGAGACGGCGTCCCCGGCCAGCGCGAGGCGGGCCTCGTCCTGGCCCAGCCGGGCCTGTTCGCCCTCGGCCAGCGAGGAGAGCCGGCCGTAGTGCCCGAGCAGGAACGGGCCCGCGCCGTGGGCGCGGATCTCGGGCGCGACGTCGGGACGGGTGAGCAGCCCGCTGAGCACGTCGAGCTGCCGGGTGAGCTCCAGTTGCCGCTTGACGGAGGCGAAGCGGGCGCGGGCCGAGCGTACGGCGCTCCAGCCCTTCGGGACGACCGTGGCCAGCAGGAGCGGCAGGAGCAGCGGATGGAGCACCCCGAGCACGCTTCCGACGGCGAGCAGGGTGGTGAGCCCGGCGAGCAGCTGGGCCGCCTCCGTGATCACGATGCGTGCCGAGCGGGTGCCCTGCCGGGCGGCTTCCAGGAGGTTGTGGAACCCCGCCTCCTCCAGCGCCCCCAGCTCCGCGCCTGCGGCCCCCTCCAGCAGGCGCGTGTAGGCCAGGCGCTCGATCTTGGGCCCCAGGCGGCTGACCGCCGCCTTGCTGATCGCCCGCATGACGCTGCCGGTCGCGGCCGCGCCGGCCATCGCGGCGAGCGCGGGGATGCCCGCCGCGATCCGCTCCGCCGTCGGGCCACCGGTCATGAGGGGTACGAGCACCCGGTACGTGGCCAGCAGCGTGACCACCGTCGCCACCCCGCCGAGGAACTCCGCGACCAGCACGGCGACGAGGGCTCTCGGCGCCGCCTGCCGCGCCAGCCGCACCGAGACGGAGATCAGGCCGGGCAGCTCGCGCAGCATCGACACGAAGCCGGTACGCAGTCCCGCCCCTTCGTGCCTGAGCTGGCCGAACGACAGGCGGATGCCCCGGCCGAACAGCGGGTCGCGCCCGGGGACCCCGCGGACCGGGGCGTCGTGCGCGCCCGCGCGATGCCGCCCCATCAAGCCGCCAGGAACATGGACGCCGCCCGCAGGTCATCCGTCACGGCCAGCAGTGCCAGGGCGATCCCCGCCGCGCCGTTGAGCAGTCCGGGCCCGGCCGCGTCGAAGCCGAGCGGCAGGCGGCTGTCGTAGGCGGCGCACAGCCGATCGAACAGCCCCTCCACCGCCGGCCCGAATTCGGCGCCCGCGAAGGTCGCCGTCATCAGCATCAGCCCGGCGAGCCCGTGGCACACGCCCAGCGAGTCCAGCCCCCACCCGTCCGGGGCTTCGAGGAGCCCGGCCATCGCGTCGCGGGCGGCGCGGCGGTAACGGGGCTCGTCCAGCGCCTCCCCGGCCAGCCACAGCGCCCGCGCCACACCCGGAACCCCGTAGCACCACGAAGCCCGCCGCGGCGAGGAGTACGTCCGCGTGCCGTCCACACCCGCGGGCCACGCCGTACCCCACTCGTCCTGCACCGCCGCATCGAGCAGCCACTCGGCCAGCGCCTTCACGGCGGGCCGCGCGAGCTCCCCGACCTGCCCACTGAGCAGGGACAGCACGGCGAGCGGCCCGGCGACCCCGTGGGCCAGGCCGCAGTCGGCGTATCCGTCCCCGACGGACCAGCCCGGCGGGATCCGGCGCATGGGGAACGGCGGGCACGCCGAGGCGCCCCGCACGAGCTCGCGGGCCACGGCCTCCAGGCCGGGGGACGGAGGTCTCATGAGCAGGTAGACGGCGGCGCCCGCCGTCCCGTCGATGAGATCGTGGCCCGCCACGGGCCCCACCGCCGCGTCCAGCCGCCCGAGCACCTTCCCGTAACGGCCCGCGCGCCGCCCCATCAGAGCAGCCGCGACCCCGAATCCGGCGAGCCCTCCGGAGAAAAGTCCGGCCATTTCCGCCGGCCCGGTAAATGTAACGTCCTTAAGAATATGATGCCCGGACACGTCCCATTCTGAATTCGGCGCCATGCCATCCAGTGCCGCATAAAGCGGGACTAGTCCGAGTTTTCCGCGCGCCAGCGAACCAGGCCCAAGGGCTGGTTCGGGAGAATGGGTTTCCGGCCGGGCCAGGCGGGCCGCCACCTCTTGCGCGATGGCCAGGGCGGCGGCCCTCCGTGTGCCGGTGATCAGATGCACCGGCCCGGCGCCTTGGCCCCGTACGTGGGCGAACACGTGCCGCAGTCCCGCGTGCCATTACACGTCCCGCTCCACGACACCTGGGTCCCGCAGGTGTCGTCGGAGCCGCTGCAGGCATAGATCGGCGGAACGGCGCCGGACTCCACGACGAGCTCGATGTCGAGGTCGAATACGTCCTCGCCGAGGTCGATCTGGGCCACTGGGCTCATATCATCTCCATTTTCTTCGTAAGAGTTGATCGGTGAGTGACCTTACAGAGCGGACGACCTTGGAGTCGCCGTTTCGAATAACTTGGAAGGGTTTTACGGCAGCGAAAATGCGATGGTACGGTCCTCAGTCAACCCGGACACAGGTAAGGGGCAGCAGGTGGCCGACAAGGCAGGATTCATCGCCGCCGAATTCGCGTTGCTGCGGATGGGCGCGCTCCCGGCGGCGCGCGGGCACGGGACGCGCAGCGACCACGGCGACCCGGCGGGATACCTCCGGACCGTCACGGCCGACCCCCTGGTCAGGGAGGCGATCGCGGTCTCCAGCCCGTCGCTGGCGCACACGCTCGACGCCGTGCACGAGGGCCGCCCGGTCGAGCCGAAGAAGTTGCGCCGCGCCGTCGTCTCCACGACCCGCTACGTGCTGCGCATGGCCACCAGGCCCACCCCGTTCGGCCTGATGGCAGGGGTGGCGGCGGCTCGCTTCGACGACTCGGCCAAGGCCAGGATCGGCGAGCACCACCAGAAGGGGGTGCGCCCCGACACGGCCTGGCTGCTCGCGCTGATCCGCGACCATGAGCGCGACCCCGAGGTGCTGCGGCGGGTGCGCGTCGTGCTCAACGACCTGTGCTTCGCCCGCGGCGACCGGCTGGCCCTGCCGTACCTCCCGCAGGACGGCGAGGGCGCGGTGCGCGAGGTGTCGGTCCGCCTGACCGCCCTGGTCCGCGCGGTGATGGAGCGGGCGCGGCGGCCGGTGCCGTTCGGCGAGCTGGCGGAGCAGCTCCGCACGGCCTTCCCGCAGGGGACGCGCGAGCAGGTGGAGGGCGTGCTGGCGCAGCTCGTCGAGCGTACGGTGCTGCTGACCGAGCTGGTTCCCCCCGACGACTCCCCCGACCCGATCGCGCACGTCGCGAGCCGGCTCCCGCGTGACGAAGGGCTTGAGGCGGTCTCCGCGGCGCTGCGCGCGTACACGGAGCCCGTGCCCGGCGAGGGACTGCCCGCCTGGAACGACCTGCTCCGCGCCACCAGGCGGTTGCGCCCCGACCACCACGCGCCGCACGTGGACCTGAAGCTCGACGTGGACGTGCGGCTCCCGCGCGAGGTGGCGGCCGAGTTCGAGTCGGCGGCCGGTGTCCTGGCCCGCATCACGCCGCCCGACCAGGGCTCCGGCCACCTGCGCCGCTACTTCGAGGAGTTCGTGACGAGGTACGGCACCGCCCGGCTCGTCCCCATCAAGGAGCTGCTGGACCCCGAGTTCGGGCTGGGCGCCCCGGCCGGTTACCGGGCCTCCGAGCGCGCGGACGCCGACCCCGAGCAGAACCGCTACCGCGACAAGGTGCTCGGCGAGCTGGCCCAGGGGGCGGTCTTCGACGGCGTGCGCGAGGTGGAGCTGGACGACGCCACGCTCGCCCGGCTGGCCACCGCGGACGACGGGCGGCTGCCCGAGGTGCTGGAGGTCGGCGCCCACCTGCTGGCCGACTCGGTGGAGGCGCTGGACCGGGGCGACTTCCGGCTGGTGCTCGCGAACATGCCGATCTCGCGCCGTGGCGGGGCCATGAGCGGGCGCTTCACGTACCTTCTCGGCGAGCTGCGCGACCAGACGGCGCGGCTGTGGCGCGAGGCCGAGGGCGGGGGCCCGGCTGGAGGCCCGGCTGTAGGCCCGGGTGGAGGCGCTGTGCCGGCGCAGGTGACGTTCCAGCCGGCGTGGTCGCGGATCTCGAACGTGGCCCGCGTGCCGACCCTGGCCGAGCGCACGCTGCCCATCGGCCGGTACGCCGACCGTGGCGACCCGTCGGTGCTCACCCTCGACGACCTGGCGGTGGGGGCGACCGGCGAGCGGCTGTTCCTGTTCTGTCCGCGGCTCGGCACGGAGATCGTGCCCGCCACCCTCCACATGCTCGTGGTCCCCCGCGTCGCCCTGGAGCTGGTCCGCTTCATCTACGAGCTGGGCGAGGACCGGCACCGGGCGTGCAAGGAGTGGGACTGGGCCGGGGCGGGCGGCGTGCTGCCGTTCCTGCCGCGCGTGCGCCGCGGCCGTACGATCCTGGCCTCGGCGATCTGGCGGCCCGCCGCCGAGCTCAACGACAGGAAGGCGCCGGACGCCGACTGGGACCGGAGCTTCGACGCCTGGCGCGAGCGGTGGCAGGTGCCCGACGAGGTCTACCTGACCAACGGCGACAACCGCATCGGGCTCGACCTCGACGCCCCGCTGCACCGCCGCATCCTCCGCGACGAGCTGGCCCGCAGGCCGAGCACCCTGCTGGTGGAGGCGCCGGGCGGCAGCGGGTTCGGGGCGGGCTGGCTGGGCGGCCACGCCAACGAGCTGGCCGTGACCCTCCGCTCGGCCGCGCCGGAGCCCGCGGTGCGCACCTCGGCCCGCGCGGGGACGCAGGTCGTGCGGCATCACCCCGGCGGCGAGTGGCTGTTCGCCAAGCTGTACGCCTCGGCCGACCGGCACACGGACCTGCTCAGGCAGCGGCTCCCCGTGCTGCTGGGCGCGCTGCCCGAGGGTGTGGACCGCTGGTTCTTCATCCGCTACTTCGATCCCGGCGCCCACCTGCGCCTGCGCTTCCACGGGGATCCGGCCCCGCTCCACCGCGACGTGCTGCCCCTGGTGCACGACTGGGCCGCCGACCTGTGCCGGGCCGGGCTCGCCCGCACCGTGCAGCTCGACACGTACGAGCCCGAGATCGACCGGTACGGCGGGCCGGAGGCGCTGGAGGCGGCCGAGCGGGTGTTCGCGGCCGACAGCGAAGCGGTGCTGGCGCAGCTGCGCCTCCAGCTCGACCTGCGGCCGGAGCTCCTCGCCGCGGCCAACTACGTCGACCTGGCCCGCGCCTTCCACGGGCCGGGGTGGGAGGAGCGGCTGCTGGCGGCGTACCCGGTGGACGAGCACCATCGCGCGTTCCAGGCGATCAGGCGCAGCGCCGTCGAGGTCGTCGGCGGCACGGGCCTCGACCCGCGGCTGGCGGAGATCTGGCGGGCCCGCAGGCCGGCGGTGGCCGCGTACGGCGAGCTGATCCGCTCGCTCGACCGCAGGTCACCCCTCCAGGCGCTGCTGCACATGCATCACAACCGGCTGGTCGGCGCCTCCAAGACCGCCGAGGACGCCTCGTACGCCATCGCCCGCGGCGCCGTCCAGGCCCTGCGCGACCGGGCGAGGCACGGGCGATGACAGAGGTGGCGGAGATCGTCGAGGAGGTCGCGCGGCGGCTGGCCGACCCCGTGGAGGTGGCCCGGGTCGCCTCGGCCAACAAGGACCGGCTAGCCGACGGCCGGCAGCCGCTGGTCTGGCACGCGATGTCGCTGAACGAGGGCTATCTCGGCGTCGCGCTCCTGCACAGCGAGCTCGGCCGCCGCGAAAACGCCCACGCGTTCCTCGCCGCGGCCGCCAGGTCCCAGGCGGGGCGGCAGGGGCTGATCGACGGGCTGCCGGCGCTGCTGTTCGCGATCAGGGCGGCGGTCACCCGGCCGGGCGACTACGCCGGGCTGCTGGCCCGTGCGGAGCCGGCCGTGCGGGAGCTGATCAAGCGGCGCGCCGAGGAGGAGACGAGCCGGGGCGAGGTGAGCTTCAGCGCGTACGACGTCATCGAAGGGCTCACCGGCCTGGGCCGCCTGGCGCTGTCGTACGGCGACACGGAGCCGCTGGCGTACCTCATCGCGCTGACCGAGCCGCGCGCGGAGCACGTCCCCGGCTGGCTGGTGCCGCACGCCTCCGTCAGGGGCGCGCCCGCCGGCGAGGGCCACTTCAACCTCGGGCTCGCCCACGGGATCCCCGGCCCGCTGGCCCTGCTCGCCATCGCCCACCGCGACGGCTTCCGGCTGCCGGGCCACGAGGAGGCGATGGAACGCATCGCGACCTGGCTGCTCGAATGGGAACACGACGGCTCCTGGCCGCCCACCGTCCCCCTGCGGCACCAGCTCGAACGGGCCGTCCCCGCCGGGCCGCCCATCCGGCCCGCGTGGTGCTACGGCGCCGCGGGTGTCGCCCGGGCCCTCTTCCTGGCGGGACAGGCGCTCGACCGGCCGGAGTGGCGGGAGGCCGCCCTGCGCGGGCTCCGTACGGCGCTCGCCCGCCCCTGGGACGACTGGGGCATGGTCGACGCGGGCCTGTGCCACGGCTGGGCCGGGATGCTCCACGTCACCTGCCGCGTGGCGCGGGAGACCGGCGACGAGGCGCTGCTCGAAGCGGCCGACGGGCTGGCCGCACGGGTCGCCGGCGAGTTCCGCCCCGAGGCCCCGTTCGGCTTCCGGTACTCCGCGACGGGAGGCACCGAGGTGGCTCCGGACCGCGTGGGACTGCTCGAGGGAGCGGCCGGGATCGCGCTCGCGCTGCACCACTACGCGACCGGCCGGCCACCCGCGACGGGCTGGGACGCCGCCCTGCTGCTCGACTGACATGTGAGGAGATGGACCATGCTGAGCCTCGCGGACCTCGTGGGCGACGAATTCCCGGCCCGGCGGGCGGTCTTCCGTCCGGGCGCGGTGCCGGATCCCGGCGAGATCGCCTCCGTGGCGGACATCGACCGCGTCCTGACCGGCAGCGGCCTGCGGGCGCCCGGGATCCGCGTGGTCAAGGACGGGTCCGTCCTCCCGTCGGCCCATTACACCTCGCCGTCCACCTTCGGCTACGCCGGTCTCGACGACGTGATCGATCCCGGCAAGGTGGTCGGGCTCTACCGCGAGGGCGCGACCCTGGTCCTGGGCACCGTGAACCTCCTGCTCCCGCGCCTGCACGAGCTCTGCAAGACCGTCGAGCGGGACGTCGGGCACCCCGTGGACGCCAACGTCTACGTCGCGCCGCCGGGCGCGCGGGCGTTCGACGTCCACTGCGACGCCCAGGACATCATCGTGATCCAGGCGCACGGCGCCAAGCAGTGGACGTTGTTCGACGACATCGTGCCGAACCCCGGCGGCGGGAAGCTCGTCGCCCCCGAGGGGGACGGCTCCACGTACGAGCTGCGCGCGGGCGACGTGCTCCACGTCCCCCGCGGGATGCCGCACCTGGTGCGGACGGCCGCCTCCGCCTCCGTCCACGTCACGATCAGCGTCAACACCCTGACCTGGGCGGACCTGCTGAAGGGGTTCGTCACCGACCTGCTGCGCTCCGACGAGTACGCCGCGGCGCTGCCCATGGGCGCCGGCCTCGCCGAGCGCGTCCAGCCCATGGTCAGGCAGTACGCCGACCGCCTCGCGGCGGCGCTGACCGAGACCGCCACCGCGCCCGCCGTCCACGAGATGATCTACGGCAGGACCGCCTTCGGGGAGGCGCACCAGGGCGGGCTCTTCAGCCAGGCGCTGCTCGGTGCCCCGATCGGGCCCTCCGACCGGATCTCGCTGCGTCCCGGCACGTGGCCGCTGGTCGGCGAGGCGCGGATCAAGGCCGGCCACCGGACCTTCCGCGTGCCGGACGCGGTCGCGGCGGCCTGCGAACTCCTCATGAGCGGCCCGGTGAAGGTCGGCGAGCTCTCCGGGGACCCCGGCGAGGCCGTCAAGATCGCTCAGGCTCTGGTCGAGCTCGGCCTGTGCGCGCCGCCCGCCCCCTGAGCGCTCTCCCGGCGCTGGACAGCGGGCGGCGTGGGTGTCAGCTTGGGTGCAAGCGATGAGGAGTGCCGCGATGGCCGAGTCTCATGCACCACCTGTGTTCCCGTTCGCCACCGGGCCAGGGCTGCCATGAGCGATCCCGAGGCGCGGTCCTACCCGCTGGGCCCGCCGGACCGGCTGGAGCTCGACGCCGGGTACGCCTGGCTGCGCGAGCACGAGCCGCTGGCCAGGATCACCATGCCGTACGGCGAACCCGCCTGGCTGGTGACCCGCTACGAGGACGTCCGCACGGTCCTCGGCGACTCCCGCTTCGGCCGCGCGGCCGCGGCCACGCGGGACCCGCCGCGCATGTACCCCGAGCCGGTGCCCGGCGGGATCACCGACCTCGACCCGCCCGAGCACACCAGGATGCGGCGGCTGATCGGCACGGCCTTCACCGCCCGCCGGGTGGAGCTGCTGCGCCCGCGGGCCGAGGGGATCGCCGACGAGCTCCTGGACCGGATGGTGTGCGAGGGGCCGCCCGCCGACCTCGTCGAGGCGTACGCCGTGCCGCTGCCCGCCGTCATCATCTGCGAGCTGCTCGGCGTCCCGTACGAGGACCGCCCGACGTTCCAGACCTGGGCCGACGCGTACATGACGACGACGGCGATCCCCCTGGAGGAGAAGACGGCGCGGCTGGGCGAGCTCGGCGCCTACTTCGCCGGGCTGGTGGCGCGGCGGCGCGAGAACCCGTCGGACGACCTGATCAGCGCGCTGACGCAGGCGCGGGACGAGCGGGATGGCCTGTCGGAGGAGGAGCTGATCGGGTTCCTGATGACGCTGCTCGCGGCCGGGTACGAGACGACCGCCAGTCAGATCGCCAACTTCGCCTACGCGCTGGTGTCCGACCCCGCCCAGCTTCTGCTGGTCAGGGGTGGGAAGGCGGACGTGGCGGGGGCGGTGGAGGAGCTGCTGCGGCACGTCCCGGTGATGGCGACCGGATCGACGTTCATCCCCCGGTACGCGACGGAGGACGTCGAGCTGAGCGGCGGGACCGTGCGGGCCGGGGAGCCGGTGTTCGCCGCGTTCTACGCCGCCAACCGGGACCCGCGCGTGTACGCCGACCCGGAGCGGCTCGACCTGACCCGCCCGCCCCGGCCCCACCTCGCCTTCGGCCACGGAGCGCACTTCTGCGCCGGTGCCGCGCTGGCACGGATGGAGCTCCAGGTGGCGCTCGCCACCCTGCTGCGCCGTCTCCCCGGGTTGCGGGCGGCGGTCGCGGACGAGGAACTGGTCTGGAAGAGCGGGATGGTCGTACGGGGACCGGTGGCGCTGCCGGTGACCTGGGAGCTCTCCATGTGAGCTGTCGCCGCAGGACGCATCGGTGCCGGGGATAATCCGTGGAGCCGTCCGGAGCCGGGTCGTTATTGTCGGGCGGTGACCTATCTGAGCCCGTTGGGCTACCTGCTGGGCCTGGAGGGTGTGGCCTTGCTGCGGGCCTTCCGGGAGGGCCGCTCGGACCGCGCGTTCGTGCGGGCCCGGATCGCCGAGGTCCGCGCGCTGCTCGACGCGCCCGCCCTGGCCGACGCGGACGGGGTGACGGCCGAGGTCGGCGCGATCGGGTCGCGGGAGGTGTACCGGACGTGGGCGCCGCACTATGACGCGGGCGGCAACCAGATGATCGATTCCGAGCAGCCCGTGGTCCGCCGCATCCTCGACGGCCTCCCGGTCGGCATCGCGTTGGACGCCGCCTGCGGCACCGGCAGGCACGCCGCGTACCTGGCCGAGCTCGGCCACCGCGTCATCGGCGTCGACACCTCACCCGAGATGCTCGCCCAGGCCCGGCGGCGTCCGGACCCGAACGTCTCGCCCGCGCAGGGCCGGCGGGGCCTGGAAGCGGACGTTTCGGCTGAGCGGTCGGGTCAGGTCGTGCCCGCGGTGGGGCTGGCCATGGGTGATCTGCATCGGTTGCCGTTGCCCGACGACGCGGTCGACACCGTCGTGTGCGCCCTCGCGCTGGTGCACGTGCCGGAGCTGGCGCCGGTGCTGGCGGAGTTCGCGCGGGTGCTGCGTACGGGCGGTCACCTGATCATCACCGACCCGCACCCGATGGCGACCTACCTGGCCCCGGCCGCGCCCAGCCCGGGGCCGGACGGCAGCCCCGCGCTGCCGGCCGACCGGCCCCGCTCGCTCAGCGACTACCTCGCCGCCGCACTCCCGCTCGGCTTCCAGGTGCGCCACTGCGAGGAGCCGCGCCGCCCGCCCCTGCCGCTGGTCCCCGGCACCCGCCCGCCGGACCCGCTCCCGCCGCAGGGCTCCTACGAGATCATGTACTGGTGCCCGGATGCCGCGGACGCGGCCATGAGCGGCATGCCGGTCGCGGTCGTCTGGCACTTCCAGCTCAGCCCTTGTCCTTGACCCGGTGACGCCTTTCCTGGGCTAGGTTGAGGCTCGAGGAGAAGGAGGCGACATGCGCACGACGCTGCCTGCGGCGTTGCTTCTTCTCCTGTCGTGGTTCCTGCCGGCCTCCGCCCATGCCCAGGTCGCCTCGCACGTCGTGGCGGTGCACGCCAGGGTCCAGGAACAGCCGGGGCTCCAGCGGGAGCCGTACCGGGAGACCGTGGGCCAGGCCCGGCAAGGCCTGCTCGGCACCGCCCCGCCCGCGGGGCCGGCCGTGCTGCCGTCGGTCCTGCCGCAGCCGCGGCGGGGCTGGGCGGCCGTGGTCGCGAGCCCGGCCGCCGACGTCCCCGCCGACCGCCGCCCGGCGGCGGCCCCCGCGCGGGGGCCTCCCTCCACAGAGTGCTGAAGATCCCCTTTTCGCACATCTGAGCCTGTGGAGGCTTTCATGTTCCGTGCGCCTGTTTGGCGTGCGGTGACGGCCCTTGCCGTCATCGCGATCTCCTTGATCCTGGCCCTGGTCAGCGCCCCGCGCCTGGGCCTGGATCTACGCGGTGGCACCCAGCTCGTCTTCGAGACGAGGGACTCGCCCACCGTCAAGGCCGACTCGGCCGCCACCGACCGCGCCCTCGACGTGCTCCGCCAGCGGGCGGACGCGCTCGGCGTGGTCGATCCCACCCTGGTCCGCTCCGGCGAGCGGCGGATCATCGTCGAGCTGCCCGGCGTGCTCGACCCGCGGCAGGCGGCCGAGGTCATCGGCCGTACCGCGCAGCTCGCCTTCCACCCCGTCCTCGGCAACGAGGGTGACGTACGTGACGAGAACGGCGGGAAGTTGCGGCTCGGGCCCGCCGCCATCACCGGCGACGGCATCGCCGACGCCGTCCAGCAGAGCAACCCCCAGCGCGGCCCCGGCTGGTGGGTGAGCATCGACTTCCGCGACGCCGGCGCCTGGCAGCGGATGAGCGGCGCGGCGGCGTGCGAGCCGGTGGGCGACCCCAAGCGCCGGATCGCGATCGTGCTCGACGACGAGGTCATCTCCTCGCCGCCGCTCGACCCGTCGATCCCGTGCCGTACCGGCATCGCCGACGGGAGCGCGGACATCACGGGCTCGTTCACCCACGACGAGGCCCGCGACCTGGCCGTGCTGATCAAGGGTGGCGCGCTGCCCGTGCCGCTCACCATCGTCGAGCAGCGTACGGTCGGCCCGACGCTCGGCGCGGCGGCCATCGACGCGAGCGCCAAGGCGGCGGTCGCCGGGCTGGTCCTGACGGCCGCCTTCATCGTCGCGGTCTACCGGATGTCCGGGCTGCTCTCGACGCTCGCGCTCGCCTGCTACGGCCTGATCTCGTACGCGGCGCTGGTGGCGATGGGGGCGACGTTCACGCTGCCCGGGCTGGCCGGGTTCGTGCTGGCGATCGGCATGGCCATCGACGCCAACGTGCTGGTCTTCGAGCGCGCCAGGGAGGAGTACGACCAGGGTCGCGGCCGCCGCGGGCTGAAGGCGGCCCTGGACCGGGGGTTCAGGAACGCCTGGAGCGCCATCGCCGACTCCAACGTCACCACCCTCATCGCCGCGGGCCTGCTGTTCTGGCTGGCCTCGGGGCCGGTCAAGGGCTTCGGCGTGACGCTGGCCGTCGGCGTGCTGGCTTCGCTGGTCTCGGCCATGCTGATCACCCGCGTGCTCGCCCACGCCGTCATCGGCCGGGTCGGGCCGCGCCTGTCGGGCCTGGGCTCGCCGGGAGCCGTAAGGACCTGGCTGACGCGCAGGAACCCCCAGCTCATGAAGGCCAGGAGGCTGTGGCTGGCGATCGCGGGCACGCTGGTGGCGGCGGCCGTCGCCGGGCTGCTCGCCCGCGGGCTGAACTTCGGCGTGGAGTTCACCGGTGGGCGGCTCGTCGAGTTCGCCACCGCGAAGCCCCTGTCGGCCGATGTCGCGGGGGAGGCCGTCTCGCGTGCCGGGTTCCCCTCTGCGGTCGTGCAGGCCAGCGGCGACGGCGTCACCGTACGCGCCGGGCAGCTCGGCCTGGACGACGTGGCCAGGATCGAGCAGGAGCTGGAGCGGCAGGCGGGGGAGGTGACCAAGCGGAGCGAGGAGTTCGTCGGCCCGAGCCTGGGCGAGGAGCTGCGCCGCAACGCCCTCGTCGCGCTCGGCGTGGCCGTGTCCATGCAGCTGGCCTACCTGGCGATCCGGTTCAGGTGGACGTTCGGCGCGGCGGCGGTGCTGGCGCTGCTGGTGGACGTGACCGTGGTGGCGGGCATGTTCGCGTGGCTCGGCAAGCCGGTCGACGGGATCTTCCTGGCCGCGATGCTGACCATCGTCGGCTACTCGGTCAACGACAAGGTCGTGGTCTTCGACCGGGTACGCGAGCTGTGGTCACCCCGCAGCCCGTTCGTCACGGCGGTGAACTCGGCCATCCTGCAGACCATGCCGCGCACGGTCAACACCGGCCTCGGCGCGCTGTTCATCCTGCTCGCGCTCATGGCCTTCGGCGGGGACTCCCTGCGGGACTTCGCGCTGGCGCTGGTGACCGGGATCGTGGCGGGCACGCTGTCGTCCGCCTTCGTGGCTGGGCCGCTGGCCGTCTGGCTGGCCCGGTTCGACCGCAAGCCGCCTCCGGGGCCGCCCGTCAAGCGCCGGCGCGTCTCCGGAGCCGTGGTCTAAGTCCTTATCTGGGGACTTGAAAGTCCTCGTATGGGGATATAGCGTGATCCGCATGTATGCGATAGTCAGGCACTACAGCGCGGACGCGAGCGCGATCACCGAGATGGTGAAGCACGTGGACCGGGAGTTCGCCGACCGCGTCCCCGAGCAGGTGGGGTCGGTCCTCTACACCGCCGTCGACACCGGCGGGGGGACCGTGATGACGATCACGATGTTCGGGGACGCGGAGGCGGCCTCCCGTGCCGAGAGCGCGGTGACCGGGGTCCAGGAGAGCCTCGGGGCCCGGTTCGGGGTGCGGGAGACCGCCGTCGAGCGCGGGGAGGTGATGGTCAGCCGCGCCACGCCGTCCGTCGTCGGACGGGTCAGGTTCGAACCGTAGGCGCCGCTGCGACGACGGGGTCAGCGGGCTGTTCGGCTCCGTCACGACCACGCCGGCCGCCTCGCGCCAGCCATTCACCGTGCTTATTGCCACATTCGGCAGGAGCCTCTGGTCGGGCCGTCGGCACTCGCCTAACCTTGCTGGTCAATCATCGAGCGGGAGAGGGCCACGAGGTGATCGGATGAAGAGGGCAGGTTCCGAAGTCGGCCGGCGGGCCGATCCTCTCGTGCAGCTGTCGCTCGAACAGCTGCGCGAGCGCACGAGCATGAAGTGGCGCGCGCACCCCGATGACGTGCTCCCGCTCTGGGTGGCGGAGATGGACGTGCCGCTGGCCCGTCCCATCGCCGACGCGCTGCACCGGGTGATCGACCTCGGCGACACCGGATACCCGTACGGGACCGCCTACGCCGAGGCTCTCGCGGAGTTCGCCCGGCGGCGATGGCGGTGGGACGGCCTGCGCGTCGAGCACACGGCCGTCGTGCCCGACGTCATGATGGGCATCGTCGAGGTCCTCCGCCTGATCACCGGCCCCGGGGACGCGGTCGTCGTGTGCTCGCCGGTCTATCCGCCCTTCTACGCGTTCGTCACGCACGACGCGAGGAAGATCGTCGAGGCGCGGCTCGGCCCGGATCTGCGGGTCGACCTCGACACCCTGGAAGAGGCGTTCGTCCGCGCGCGGAGCCAGGGCCGTCGCGCGGCGTTCCTCATGAGCAACCCGCACAACCCGACCGGCGTCGTCCACACCCGTGATGAGTTGCAGGCGATCGCCTGGCTCGCCCGAAAGCACGGCGTCCGGGTGATATCCGATGAGATCCACGCCCCGCTCGTGTTGCCCGGAGCCACCTTCGTCCCGTTTCTCGGCATCGAAGGATCCGAGAACGGCTTCGCGCTGACCTCCGCGTCCAAGGCCTGGAACCTCGCCGGTCTCAAAGCCGCCCTGGTCATCGCGGGCGCCGACGCCGTCGACGAGCTCCGGCGCATGCCCGAGGAAGTCGGTCACGGCCCCAGCCACCTGGGCGTCATCGCGCACACCGCGGCGTTCCGCGCAGGCGGAACCTGGCTCGACGAGCTGATACTCGGCCTCGACGCGAATCGCACCCTCTTGGGTCAACTCATCGCAGAACACCTCCCTGAGGCGCGCTATCGACCGCCCGAGGGCACCTACCTCGCCTGGCTCGACTGCACCTGGCTCGGCCTGCACGAGGAGGGGCAGAGCGACGAGCTCGGCGTCGTCAGCGACGTCGCCGGACCGGCGAAGCTGTTCCTCGACCGCGCCCGCGTCGCCGTGAGCTCAGGGCATGTCTTCGGCTCCGGCGGGGCCGGCTGCGTGCGGCTCAACTTCGCCACGTCGCCGGACATCCTGCGCCAGGCGCTGTCCAGGATGGGTCGCGCCGTGCGCGAGCCCTGAGGGCCGGCGCCTCACGTCCTGCAGAGGAGCACCGCGATGTCGTCCATGCGCTGCTCGGCCGTGGCCTGCTTGATGAGCGACTCGGCCAGGTCGTGCAGGGGCTGGCCGGGCGAGGGCGTGAAGCGCTCGGCCAGGTCGTCGATGGCCTCGCCGATGCTGCGGCCCGGCTCCTCGATGAGGCCGTCGGTGTAGAGGGCCAGGACGGAGCCGGGCGGCATCGGCACCTCCGTGGTGGCGTACTCGGAGTCGGGGTCCACACCGAGCAGCAGCCCGGGGGAGGAGTCGATGGCCTCGGTACGCCACCCGGGCCGGCCGAACAGCGGCGGCAGGTGCCCCGCGCTGGCCAGGCAGGCGATGCGCTTGCGCAGGTCGATGTTGACGTACAGGCAGCTGGTGAACCGGTCGGGGGACAGCTCGCTGAGCAGCCGGTTGGTACGCGCGAGCACCTCGCCCGGGCTGGCCCCGGAGGTGGCGTGGGCGTGGATGGCGGTGCGCACCTGGCCCATGAGGGCGGCCGCGGTCACGTCGTGGCCCTGCACGTCGCCGATGACCGCCGCGGCCATGGTGTCGGTCAGGCGGATGAGGTCGTAGAAGTCGCCGCCGATGTCCATTCCCGGGGTGGCGGGCAGGTAGTGGGCGGCCAGTTCGAGGCCGGAGATCTCGGGCAGCCTGCGCGGCAGCAGGCTCTTCTGCAGGCATTGGGCGAGCTGGTGCTTGACGTCGTACAGCCGGGCCCGCTCGTACGCCTGCGCGATCAGCCCCGCGAGCGCCGTCAGCGTGGCCCGCTCGCTCGTACTGAACTGGTGTGGCCGGTTGTAGGCGAGGACGCACGTGCCGATCGGATGACCCGAGATGACCAGCGGCAGGAAGGCCCAGGCGGACATGTCGTCCGAGCGGACGGCGCCCGGGTACGCCTTGCGCAGCTCGTCCCAGGCGGAGAAGAACGTCGGCTGGCCGGCGTCGAAGGAGTGGTTGGCCGGGTCCGGCGGGATCACGGGACGGCCGTCGAACTCCTGGATGGCCTGCGGGCTGTAGCCGCGCGAGGCGTCCACACGCAGCCGGCCGCCCTTGGAGGTCAGGATGGCCAGGGCCTGGACGTTGTAGACGGGCATGACGTGGTCGGCCACCAGGTCGACCACCTCCTGCGCGGTCACCGCCCGCGAGAGCTTGGTCGCCAGGTAAAGGACCTCGTGCAGCGCGACGTTCGGGGCCGGCCGCTCGGCGCCGGCCGCCAGGTGGCCCGGGCCGCGGGCGCCGACGGCCGGCGTGATGCGCACGGTGATCCCGGACAGGCCGGGGAAGAACCGGAGCGACAGCTGGCGCCCGGCGGGGTTGCGTATCGTGAAGTGGGTGACCTGGCGGCCGACGACCGCGGCGCGGTAGGCGTCCTCGTACGCGGGGTCGTTCATCCACGGCAGCGCCTGGTCCAGGCGTTTGCCGAGCAGCTCGGACGCGGAGCTGAGCAGCAGGTCGGCGGCCGGGGCGCTGAGGAGGGTCACGCGCCCGTTCACGTCCAGCGAGCTGTGGCCCTCGGGCAGCCGGTTCAGGCAGTCGAGCGCGATCAGGTCGGGCCGCGGGTCGGCCTTGCGCTTCGGGTCCAGCACCCGGGGCCGCGGCCCCGGCCTGATCGGCTGCCCCTGATCGGCCGCTTCCTGGAGAACCTCGGCCATCTGTGCGCTGATGTCCTCGATCCGGTCGAGCTGGCGCTGGGTCAGCCGGCTCACCCGCCCCGCCGGCCACAACAGCACGAAGCCGCCCCAGACGGTGCCGTCGGAGATGAGGGGGTGCGCGGCGGCCGCGAAGTCGTACGGCACGGACAGCGCCGCCGACGGGAACTCGCGGGCCAGGCCCTCCCTGTCGGGGACCCAGACCAGCCGCTGCTCGCACACCGACGTGGCGATCGGCGCGCGGTCGTTCGTCCTGACCCTGGCCCACGCCTTGGCGATCATGGGAGGAAGCCCGAGCTGGCTGTCCATCTTCAGGACGTCGCCGTCCTCGTCCAGGAGATAGAGGTGGCCTATGTGCGCCCGTGTGCTGACGACGGCTTCGACCAGCAGCTCGTCCAGGAGGGACGAACCAGTCGTCAGGGCGCCGTTCCCCCGCACCGCCTCAGCCCGTCTCGCTCACGACGTGCGAGCGCCCGAATTGCCTGAAACCTCGCATATGGGCAGAATACACGCACGCATGGAGCAGATTGCTTACGGTGTGCCAGGGTGTAGATCTAGCGGAGGGGCGCCGAGGAAGATCTCGCTTGACGTGTTCGCGAAATGTTCGTCATGAAGCGGCCCTCCTGTTCGGAGATTCTTGAAGCCCTCTCCGCGGGCCGGCGACGATCACGCGGACAGCTTGAGCGCCCGGTCGAGCAGCTGATGCATGTGCGCGCGGAAGCGCCGCAACGTGCGGGGATCGTCGGTGTTGCGGCGCTGCCCGGTCCCGTCGAGCACCCCGCTCAGCGTGAACCCGTGAATGCACCAGATCATCGTGTACGTGGTGAACTGCGCGTCGGCGTCCGCGGGCTTGGCGATCGCGTCGATGCTGTCGATGGCGCGCTGGGTCAGCGGCTGGGCGTTGAGCGGCTCCAGATCGATGTCGCTGGCGTCGGACAGCCAGCGGTGCATCCACAGCGCGGGCACCTCCGGATGCTCGGCGCACAGGTCGATGTACCCGTCCACGAACCGGTGCAGCGCCTCCGGCCGCCGCTCGGGCGGCGTGTCCCGCAGCTCGTCGGCCCTGGCCACGATGACCTCGGACAGCACCCGGTGGGCCTCCTCCATGACCGTGAGGTAGAGCCCCCGTTTGGTGGGGAAATGCGCGCTGAGGGCCGCCGTGTCCAGCCCCGCGGCCTCCGCGATCTGCTCGGTGGAGGTGCCGTCGTAGCCGAGCGCGGCGAACAGCCTGGTCGCCGTCCGCAGGATCAACTCCCGCTCGCCGCCTTCTGGAGAGCCCATGGACGCGACCCTAGATCCGGAGCGGCATGCGGTCCGTTAATCGATCGACAAGCGGAGGCAAAAGTAGTCCCTCGAACGCCCTTGCCGGGCCCTCCGGCGGCCCGGGCCCGGCAGGAACGCCCAGGGGTCACACCTGGATGTACTCCGTTTCCAGCAGGTGGGCCAGAGCCTTGAGCTCGGCGCCGCGGTGGCCGGTGCCGAGGGCCCAGTGGTGGGACATGCCGGTCGCGCTCCAGTCGTCGGTCCACTCGCCGGGGTCCCGGCCGAAGTCCACGCGGGACGTCGTGTTCCCGATCTGCAGGTGCGGCCCGTCCACGGTCTCGCCCTCCGAGGCCACCAGGGCGAAGCGGCCGTCGCGGCGCTGGATGATCCCGAACGCCGTCACCGGCCCGTGCTTGACGTCGAACTCCACGGAGACGCCCCAACCCCGCTTCCCGTGGTACACGCCGAGCCCGCGCAGCAGCGGCCTGCGGGCGCTGATGGCCAGGTGGGCGGGGCCGTCGTGGCCCATCTCGACGTGGCCCCGGTGGAAGTCCAGCGCCTGGAGCTCGGTGAACGACCCGCCCGCGCCCATCCGGTCCATGATCAGCATGGCCAGGCTGGTGCGCAGCTCGAACTCGCCGGCCGCCGGGATGCCGCGCGCGGTGAGCAGGGACGCGCCCAGGATCATCCCGGCCCCCAGCCGCTCGTGCGTCTCCCCGTCCAGGCCGCGGTGATAGTACGCCAGGCTGTCCAGCGAGAAGTCCTCCACCAGCCGGTCCAGGCCGACGGAGACGCGGCAGGCCCACTCGAGGTCGACGGCGTTGACGCTGTCGGCCAGCTCGAAGATCTTCTCGGTCTCGGCGCGCTTGGCGGCGACCTCGGCGTCGGTGACCTTCTCCACGCGTACCCGCAGGTCGTCGAACTCCAGCACCTCGACGTGCCCGCCGAAGTTCGCCGAGACGAGCGTGAGGTCGGTGGAGACATCCAGCATGCCGGGGTAGAGGTGCCCCATCAGGCCGTGCCGGCCGTGCCGCAGGGCCGCGCGGGCCCCGGCGGCCCGCACCCAGCTCGTGATGCGGGCCCAGGCACGCTCGTCCTCCAGGTAGCCCGACACCGACCGGAACGGGATGCCGCACCGCTGGAAGGCGTTGGCCATCTCGGGCAGCGGGCAGGCGCCGCAGTAGGCGAGCCACTGGCCGGTGTCGAACGTGGCGTGCTCCATCGACTCGGTCGGCTGCAGGTTGATCAGCAGCACGGGCGCGCCGCTGCGCTGCGCGATGGGCACGAGCATGGTGGCCGTCATGTACGTGGTGAGGAACCCGACGATGAGGTCGCAGTCCGCGGCCCGCAGCTTCTCGGCCGCCACCGCGCCCTCCTGGGCGTCGGAGATGAACCCGACGTCCACGATCTCCGCGTCCAGCTCCCGCATCCGTTCGGAGACCCGGTCGGCCGATCGCTGGAGCTGGGGGAGCAGGTCGGGGAACTGCGGCCAATATGCGCCCAGCCCGCCGGCGACCAGTCCGACACGGGTCTTCGTCTTGCTTGCCACGGTGATGCCCTCCTGAGGGGTGAAGGGTGGGTGCCGGGAGAGTTTCGGACAAAAGTATAGATCTTTTCCGAAACCTCACCATAGGGCATCAAGAGTGGAGCGTGCGGTCCAGGAAGTCCACGACCGTGCGGGCCAGGGTCAGCCGGTGGTCGGACAGGGCGTGGTCGGTGGGGAAGAGGTGGTGCTCCAGCCGCGGCACCGGATGCGCCTCGTAGGCCCGGACCAGCGGATGGTGGTGCGTCTCGGCGGGCGTGACGGGGTCGCGTCCCGTCCCGACGAGCAACACGGGCCGGTCGGCCAGGCGCGGCGCGAGCGTCGCCAGGCTCCACTCCTGCCCCGCCGCCTCCATCTCGGCCACCAGCGCCGCGGCGCTGGTGCCCTGGAGCGGCAGCAGCTCGCCCTCCCAGTCCCGCAGGTACCCCTCCCGCACCGCCGGGTCCGCGAGGCAGGCCGCCGCGCCCGCGCCCACGTCGAACGCCGCCACCGAGGCGACCGCGCGGACCGCGGGGTCGGCGGCGGCCGTCATCAACGCCGCGAACCCGCCCATGCTGTGCCCCACGACGCCCAGCCGCGCCGGATCCAGCCGGGCGTCCAGGCGTACCGACTCCACCACGCGGGCCGCGTCCTCCAGCACATGGCGCCACGACCAGGTCCCGCCGGCGCCCCACGACCCCCGGTAGTGGAAGACCAGCGCCGCGTAGCCGGCCCGGCGCAGCGCCTGGGCCAGGTCGAAGTTGCGCTCGTTGCCCGGGAACCCGTGCAGCAGCACCACGATCGGATGGGGTCCCGGCCCGGCCGGGAGGTGCAGGACGCCGAGCAGCCGGTGGCCGCCGCTCTCGAACGTGACCGCGGGCGTGCTGGCCGGCGGCGCGAGGGTGGCGGGAGGGTCGTACACGTCGGTCACGCGGGTCTCCGTACGTCATCGAACCGGTCGTTTCGACGTGAAACTTAGCAGAGACTTGGAACCGGCCGGTACCATCTGACGCATGCCCGTACCCAAAGGCGCGTCCCTCGACCCCGTCCAGACCCGGGCGACCATCCTGCGCGCCGCCACCGGCCTGCTGTACGAGCGCGGCCTCGACGGCATCGGCGTGGCCGAGCTGTGCGCGACCGTCGGCGCGTCCAAGGAGACCCTCTACCGGCACTTCGGCTCCAAGGACGGGCTGGTCGAGGCCGTGCTCGAGGCCCGCAGCGACCACGTCGTACGCTGGCTGCGCGAGGCCGCGGAAGCGGCCGGCGACGACCCGGCCGCTCAGCTCGCCGCGGTCTTCGACGCGCTCGCCGGCTGGTACGCCGAGCCCGCCTTCCGCGGCTGCGCGATCGTCAACGCGTCCGCCCAGTGGCACGACGGCGTCCCGCGCACCGTCGCCGCCCGGCACCTCGACCGCCACCTCGACCTGCTGACGGGCATAGCCCGCCGGGCCGGGGCCCGGCAGCCGGAGGTCCTGGGCAGGCAGCTGCTGATGCTGGTGGAGGGCGCCACCGTGCTGGCCGACCACCACGGCGAGCGCGACGCCGCCGCCACGGCCAAGCAGGCGGCCCTCGCCCTGCTGCGAGGGCAGAGCGAGGCCCGTTCCTGAAAGCCGTGCTGCGGGGGCGGTTCCGGAAAGCCGTCAGCGCGGCGGCGGGAGGGTGTGGAGGTTGCGCGGCGTGACCGAGCGGGCCAGCCGGTACGCGGCCTCCGCGTTCACGAGCCCGGACCCGGTCGGCCCGTCGTAACCGTCGGTGGCCACCTCGCCCATCGCGCTCTTGCCGTCGACCACGTCCCGCGCCGACGCCTTGAGCACGGCCTTGACCAGGCTCGGCGACAGCCCCGGCTGCGCCTGCTTGAGCAGCGCGCACACCCCGGCGATCTGCGGTGAGGCCGCGCTGGTGCCGCTGATCACGGCCCAGCCGTCGTCCTTGCCCGTGCCGTCCCTGTTCGGGTAGCCGGGTCCGGCCAGGCTCGTGTCGATCTCGTCGCCCGGCTCGACGGGCAGCATGATGTAGATGGCCCGCGGCTGCTTGCCGACCAGGCCGCACACGTCGGGCACGTGCCGCCCGGCGTAGATGAGGCTGTCGAAGCTGCTGGCGTAGTCGGAGGCCTCCATCCTGAACTCGCCGTTGGCCATCGTCTCGTCCACGAAGACGCCGCCGACCGCGATGACGTCCGGCATCATCGCCGGGAAGGCGACGTGGCCGTTGCCCGCCGAGAAGCAGACGACGATGCCGCGCTCGCGTACCGCCTCGATGACCGCCAGCTCCAGCGGGCGCAGCGCGTTCGGCAGGGAGGCCACGCCGGGCAGGTGGAAGCCCCAGCTGTTGGTCATGACCGCCGGCGACAGGTCGGAGGCCGTCTTGAAGGCGAGCGTGGGGTTGGCCCCCATCTTGACGCCGACGAAGTCGATGTCGCGGGCGCTGGCGAAGATGTTCGCGGCCTCGGCGGTGCCGTGCCCGTACTCGTCGTGCTGCACCGCGGTGGCGTCGGGAGCGAGCGTGGCGTTGTAGTTGTAGCCGTGGTGGTCGTAGAAGGGGTGCCGGTAGAAGCCCGTGTCGGGCATCGCGACCAGCACGCCGCGGCCCGTCACCCCGCGGTCGTGCACCTGGTGCGCGCGCAGGAGGAGCGCCACGTCGTCGGGCACCCGCAGGTGGTGGTAGCCGACGCGGGGCGGGATGGGGGAGGGCCCGAAGAAGCGCGGCGGGGCCTGCGGATAGGCCCGCTCGATGTACGGCTCCAGGTCCGGCGGGATCGAGAACGGCTCGCCGCTCACGTGCGACAGATAGGACACCTGGGCGCCGGTCGTGGAGGTCACGTCCGGCGGCCGGCCTGTCAGCTCGGCCTGGCGCACCTCGACGTGGGTGCCGAACGTGCTCTCCCACAGCGACCGGGGTCCCTCGCCGCTGATGGAGTACGTGCCGACGTGCCGTACCGTGAAGCCCTTGGCCTGCAGCGCGTTCGCGGTGCGCTCGGCGAGGCCGGGTGCCGGCTTGAGCTGGTCGAGGCTCGCGGTCTGCGCCGCCGAGGATTCGGCGAACATCGAGGCGCCGCTCTCCGGCCGCAGGGCCGCTTCGAAGTAGACGGTGTCCTCACGTCGCTCGGTCATCGTGGTCATGTCGCTCCTTTGCGAGATGAGACCGGTGGACGGGTCGTCAGAGGGCGTGGAAATCGGGCGGCTCCACCCGGTGCACGGCGACCACGTCTCCGCTCAGCTCGGCGGGCACCGCCGGCTGAGGCAGGCCGAACACCCGCTCCCACACGTCCCTGGGCGCGCTGACGCTGATCGTCGTCCCGATGTGGAGCACCTTGAGGCCGAGCCGCGCCAGCGCGGCAGCCGCCTGGCGCTGCCGGCCGGGCGCCGCTTCGACCTCGGCCGAGACGATGTCACCCTCAGCGGCCATGCCCTCAGGCTCCGCCCGCGGGGCACGCCGCGACACAGGGGACGGCCCAGGGATTACCCTGGGGTTGCGACCCTCAGCGGCCGGTCCACTTGATCTCGTACGCCTTGAGCGCGTACTCCTTGCCGTCCACGGTCGTGGTCACGTCGGAGTCCGCGGTGTTGACCAGCAGCAGCTGCTGCGGCTGCGCCAGCACCCTGACCTTGGCGTCCGACGAGGTGACCTGGTCCAGCTCGGCCCCGGCGGGGAACCACTTGACGAAGTTCGCCAGCAGCCGGCCGGTGTCCGTCTCGGCGCCGCTGCGCGTGTCCCACAGGCACGGCCGGCAGTCGCGGTCCTTGGCCTGCGGGTTCCAGTACAGGGCCGTGGCGGCGCCGCTCCGCGCGAACTCGATCATCGAGGCGGCCTGCACCGCGAGCCGCTTGTTCTCGGGCCAGGTGGTGCCGTCCTCGGGCACGAAGTACCACTCCGACCACCAGACCGGCAGGTCGCCGACCTTGTCCCGCAGCCACTTGGTGACCGCGCCGAACTTCGCCAGCGCCCCGAACTCGTCGGGCAGCAGCTCGTGCGCGTCCGTGGGCGAGGCGCCGTCGACCACGACGAAGTCGGCGCCCTTCTTGTTCTCGAACCAGTAGTTGAAGGCGTCCAGGACGTTCTGGTTGACGACCCCCCAGTCGCCGCGCAGCTCGGAGTCGCCGCGCTCGTTGCTGTCGAAGCCGAGGTACGGGCCGCCGACCTTGGCGTCGGGCCGGGCCTGCTTCACCGCGGCGTACACCTTGTTGTACAGCTCGGTGTAGCCCTTGTAGTCCGCGGGCTTGGAGTGGTCGCGCCAGAAGCCCTTGAACTCGTTCCAGACCATGAAGTACTTGACGTCCTTGTACCGCGTGGCCACGGCCGCCGCCAGCTTGGCGAAGTCGTCGAAGTGCTCGGGGTAGGGGGCGTCCTCCAGGTGCTCCTTCCAGGCCGACTCCTCGGTGGGGCCCTGGGGGCCGCCCTTCATCCAGTCGGGGGCGCAGCAGAGCGTGACGACGGGGACGCCGCCGGACTCCCTCATCAGGTTGATCCGGCTGTCGAGGTCCTCCCAGAAGTACTGCCCCGGGTAGGGCTCGGGGTTGAGCGCCCCGAACCCCATGATGTGCTGGTTCTGCAGCATCGGGGTCTGCGAGAGCCGTCCGGCGACGTCGCGTTCGAACTGGGGGGTGATGTTGTTGGCGCTGACACCCGTATGGGTGAAGCCCCAGCGCGGCCAGCCGTCGTCCACCTTCGGCGGCGCCTCGGGCGCCGCCTGGGACGTGGCGGGAGCCTGCTGCTGCTCCTTCTGCTGGGCGCCCGTGGTCCCCTTCTCCGCGGGCCCGGCGGTGGAACAGCCGGTCATGGCCAGTGCCATCACGGCCGCTAAGACGCTCGCTCTGCCGAGCCTCCGCAAGATCGATCCCCCGCTAGTCGATGCCACCCGGTTCTCACCTGATCCTCGCCACTGGTATACCGTCTGTAGCGTTCCATGGGTGGCCAAAAAGGGGCACATCGGGAGCGGGGTTCACAGCTAATTGTTATCCACGAAGAGACCGGCGTGGTCCCGCGCCCACTCGGCGAACGTCCGCGCGGGGCGGCCGAGGATCTTCGTCACCTCCTCCGTCACGGGATGGGGCCGGGAGCCGCCCCTGGCGTACCTGTCCATCAGGGCCCGTACGAACGGCTGCGGCAGGCCGTTCCCGACCATGGCCCGCTCGGCCGCCTCCGGCGGGATCTCCTGGAAGCGCAGCGGCCGGCCGATCGCCTCGCCGATGACCCGCACCATCTCCTCGTGGGTCAGCGACCGCGGGCCGGTCAGCTCGACCCGGCGCCCGGCCAGGTCGCCGGTGAGCAGCGCGCGGGCGGCCACCTCGACCAGGTCCCGGTCGTCGAGCGGCGCCTCCTGGAAGGACGCGTGCACGTACCGGACGGTGTCGCCGGCGCGGATCTGGGCGCCCCAGGAGTTGACCGCGTTGGACGCGAACGATCCGGCCCGCAGGCTGGTCCAGCTCAGCCCGCTGCCGGCGGCGGCGGTCTCGGCCTCCTTGTTCCGGTCGCCGCGGTAGCGGGAGGGCTGCTGGTCGAGCGGGTCGTCGATGTTCATCGCCGACAGGGCGGCCACGCGCGTCGCGCCGCGCTCCTTGGCCAGGGCGAGCAGCTCGCCGGCCGCGTCGCCGATGGCGCGCGAGTGCAGGAAGACGGCGGTGACGCCGTCCAGGTGCCGGGCCAGCGTGCCCGGCCTGGCCGGGTCGCCCTCGACGACCTGCGCCCCGGCCGGGAGCCGCGCCCCGTGCGGGGCGCGGCTGACGGCCCGGACCTCGGCGCCTTCGGCGAGAAGCAGCTCGACCAGGGGGCGCCCGATGGCGCCGGTCGCGCCGGTCACCAGGATCGTGTTCTGTGTCATGCCCTCTGAGAGGTGAGCGGGCGACCGGAGTGTGACATCGGGTCGGGTCAGAATCCGGGCGGCGGGGTGGCCGACGGGCCCGGCACCACGTGGAGGACGATCACGCCGTCGTTGTAGGACTCCGCCGTCGCCACCTGCCAGCCCGGATCGATCCGGGAGACGGGCACGTCCAGCTCGAAACGCACGCCCTTGTCGCCGTTCCGCAGCGGCCAGTCGAGGGCGTAGGACACCTTCAGGTGGTGCTCGCGCACGACGCGGGCCGCCTCGGCCGCCGAGCGTCCCTGGAGCTCCACCCCGGCCAGCGCCTCGCCCGGCCAGCCGGCGTCGGCGGGGTAGGCGTACTTCTCCCCGGGCTTCGCCGGGCGGCTCAGCCTGACCTCCGCGGGCCCCTCGATGTCCGCGGTGACGCTGAAGGCCGTGATGCAGTCCTCGACCCGCTCGGGGCAGCTGTCCCCGGTGAACGCCGCTTTCGCGCCGGGGTCGGAGCTGTCGAATCCGAAGACGGAGCCCGGCTGCCGCGGCGAGACGGGGATCAGCGTCACCGTGAGGTTGTCCAGGCCGACCTTGTGGAAGGCCTTCTGCAGCTCGGCGGGATCGGGGTCGCCTTCGGTGAAGTAGAAGGCGTACTCGTCGCCGACGCGGTCGATCGTCACGGCCTGGCTGGCGTACACCTGCTCGGACTGTCCGATCAGGGACGGCCCGACGACGACGGCTCCCGCCAGTGCGGCGGCCACGGCCAGGCCGAGCAGGGCGCGGCGCGGGGAGGGCATGAACCGGCGCCGGGCCTGAGCGGGTTCCAGTGCGGGTTCCAGCGCGACGATCCGGGCCAGCAGCGCGTCCGCCCCCGCGGTGGCCGCCCGGCCGGTCAGGTCGTCGTCCAGCACCCTCGCCCGGCTCCTGAAGATCTGGTCGTTGTTCACCGTGCCTCCTTCTCGACGAGCGGTTGCGATGCGAAACGGGCCGGCGGCCGGGCCTGCTCCAGCGCCTTGGCGAAGCGTTTGCGGGCCCGGTGCAGGCGGATGCGGGCGGCGTTGCGGGAGCAGTCCAGCACCTGGGCGATCTCGCCGGGGTCGAGCCCCTCCCACAGGGCCAGGGCGAGCAGCTCGCGATCGGCGTCGGAGAGCATGCTCATGGCCTCGTCCACGCCGTCGTGCTCGCTCTGGGGGGAGGCGGCGGCGTAGAGGTGTTCGATCTCTTCCGTGAGCTCGGTGTGCCGGGTGAGGCGGCGTCGCTCGCCGCGGCGGTGGTTGGCCAGGACCCGCCGGGCCACGCCGTACAGCCATAACCTGCCGGACTCGCCGTCCGGGAGCTCGGCGATCCGCCGCCAGGCGATCACATAGGTCTCGGCCACGACGTCGGCGGCGTCCTCCGGAGAGGAACACCGCCGTACGGCGTAGCCGAGGATCTGTTCGTGAGTTCGCCGGTAGACCGCCTCGAACCGGGACCGGTCATCTTGTTCATTCACGCGTCGTCCTCGTCAGAGCGGGGGTTTCAATTCCTACGTGTCCGCGGCCGACGGGAGAATTTCAGCGACCGCGTCCACGCTTCCGGCGGTCCCTGACCATCGCCTGCCCCCGCGTTCCGAGAGGGTGGCTTTGGGGTAAAGCGGGGCAAAGCACCCAGGAAGCCGGGCTCCGGAACTCCAGGTACGGCCTTGATCGTTGTGGCCAGCGGCAGACAACCCAACCCGATCTTCAACAGGGAGAACAGAGCCGTGGTCTTCAAACGGATGCTGGGAGCGTTCGGCGTCGGCGCGCCCTCGGTGGACACCGTGCTGTCCACCCCGCGGACCCAGCCGGGCGGCACGCTGCGAGGAGAGGTACGGCTCAAGGGCGGCGACTTCGACGCCGAGATCGAGCACGTCACCCTCGGCCTGGTGGCGAGGGTCGAGATCGAGCACGGCGACGGTGAGCACGGCGGGCTCGGCGAGTTCGCCAGTTCGCGGGTCTCCGGGCCGTTCACGCTGCGCAAGGGGGAGGACCGCGTCATCGGGTTCGAGCTGCCGGTGCCGTGGGAGGCGCCGATCAGCGAGATCGGCGGGCAGCCGCTGACCGGGATGGCGGTCGGCGTTCGTACGGAGCTGGCCATCGCCAAGGCCGTCGACAAGGGCGACCTCGACATGATCGCGATCGAGCCGCTGCCGTCGCAGCTGCGCATCCTGGAGGCGTTCCTGGGGCTCGGGTTCGGGTTCAGGTCGGCCGACCTGGAGGCGGGTCACCTGTACGGGGTGCACCAGCAGCTGCCGTTCTACCAGGAGATCGAGTTCTACCCGACCGGCCACTACGCCGGCCAGGTGGGCGAGGTCGAGGTGACCTTCGTGGCCGACCCCGCGGGGCTCGAGGTGGTGCTGGAGGCGGACAAGCGCGCCGGCCGCTTCTCGTCGAACGACGCCATCGGCCGCTTCCACGTCAGCCACGACGACGCGCTGCGTACCGACTGGGCAGGGGAGCTGGGCCGCTGGCTGGACGGTCTGTCGCAGTACGGGCCGGCCCATCACGGCGGGCACTACGACCCGCACCACGGTGGACACTACGACCCGCACCACCACGGCGGGCACCACGGTGGGCATCACGACGAGCACCGCGGCGGTCCGGGCTGGGGCACGGTGGCCGCCGCCGGTGCCGCGGGCGTCGTGGGTGGCCTCGTCGCGGGCGAGATCGTCGAGGAGATCTTCGAGGGGGACGACGACGAGGGCGGCGACTGGTGACCCCTTAGCGCGGCTCCTGCGGCGACCGGCGCTCCCGGTCGTCGCAGGCCGCGTCGGGTGCCCAAGGCGAAGCGCTCCGTGATCGTAACCGTGCAACCGGGCTGTAAGTGGGACGAAAGCCTCGACGATAGGTTGAAGATCGTTACCCGATCGATTCCGATCTGAAGGAGCCGACGTAATCAGCACCACTATGTGGAGCGAACTGCGCATCACCTCCGCGCCGCAGCTGTCGATCTCGATCTCGCCTCACCTGACCGCGCTCGCCATGATCGCCGACGCTCTCGCGGGCCGCCGCCGCGGCCTTCCGGAGCTCTGGCGCAAGGCGATCAGCTCACGAGTCAGCCCGCAGGGGCACCAGGCGGTACGCCCACTCGCCGCCCCCGGCTACTCCGTGGTCCCCGACAGCATCGTGCCGCGTACCCCCATCGGCGGGGACATCTCCGTGCAGGCCCAGATCGGCGCCCTGCGCGACCTTCCATCCGACAACCTGATCAAGGACCTGGAGCAGGCGTTCGGCCAGGGACCGCTGCCCGCGCACTGGCGCTCGGCGGCCGAGCGGCCCGATCGCTGGATGCACGGCTACACCGCCGCCCTCGGCTCCGTCTGGAACACCACCGAGCCCGTGTGGAGGCGGGCCCGCGCGCTGCTGGACAGGGAGGTCCGGCGGGTCGGCGTCGCCGCCGTCCGCGGCGGCCCCGAGCTGCTGCTCGGCGCCCTCAACAGCCGCATCATGTACGGCGAGCGCGGGCTGCTCATCGCCGACGTGGAGTCGAGCACGTTCGAGCTGGGTGACCGCAGGATTGTCCTGGTGCCGATGCTGGCGGGCAAGGACGCGGTCATCGTCAGCCTGGACCACGACGAGGCCGTCTGGATCGCCTACCCGGTGCCCGGAGCAGAGACGCTGTGGCAGCGGCCCGTCGCACCGGCGCTCGACGACTTGTCGGCGCTGGTCGGGCCGGTGCGCGCGGACCTGCTCGCCGCGATCGGGCAGCCCATGACCATGAGCATGCTGGCGGCCGGCATGCAGGTCGCGCCGAGCAGCATCACGTACCACTGCGACCGGTTGAGCGCCGCCCAGCTGATCACCAGGGAGCGGCGCGGGCGCGAGGTGTGGATCGCCCGCACGCAGCGCGCGGAGGAACTGCTGGAGGTGTTCCGCCGCTGAGCCGGGGGCGCGCCGGGCCACCCGCCCGGCGCGCCCGGGCCGGTGGGCGGTTGACACCGCCACACCTTCACCACGAAACTCTCCCGAAACACCGCAAGGTGGGTACTGTAAACGTTTACGGGAGCGGTTGATGCGCAAACCCCGCTGGCTCGCCGTGCTCGCCGTCCTGGCGTCACTGACCTTCCTGGCCGCTCCGGGCGAGACGGAGGTACGGGCGGGCGGCACGCTGGCCACCGGCTCCGCCCCGTCGCGGGCACTGGGCGAGAACATCGCCTTCAACGTCTACCTGCCCACCGGCTACGACCGCGGCACCGACCGCCACCCCGTGCTCTACCTGCTCCACGGCCGGGGAGACACCATGCAGGCGTGGACCCGGGTCAAGACCCTGCTCGACGACATGATCCGCACCAGGCGCATCCCGCCCGTCATCGCCGTCATGCCGGACGCCCCCTGGAGCGAGCGCGGCAGCTGGTACGCCGACTCCCGCTACACCGGCGCCGACCTGCCGGGAAAGCCGGTCGAGACGGCCCTGACCAGGGACCTGGTGGCGTACGTGGACGCGACGTACCGTACGGCGCCCATCAGGGAGGCCCGTCTGGTCGGCGGGTACTCGATGGGCGGCGCGGGCGCGCTGCGGTTCGCGCTCGCGCACCAGGACCTGTTCAGCGCCGCCGCCGTGCTCAGCCCGGCCGTCTACACGCCGCTGCCGCCGTCCGACTCCTCCGCCCGCGACTACGGGGCGTTCGGCAAGGACGGCGAGAAGTTCTCCGACGAGGTCTACCGGGAGCTCAACTACCCGGCCCTGCTGCCGAAGCTGGATCCCGACCTGCCGGTGCGGATGTTCGTGGCGGTCGGCGACGACGAGTACGCCAACCCGGACCCCGCCGACGCCCGTCACGACCTGGACTTCGAGTCCGCCGCCCTCTACAACGCCGCCCGGCGCTCGCCCGCGCTCTCCGCGCAGCTGCGCGTCCTGGACGGCGGCCACGACTGGACGGTGTGGGAGCCCGCCTTCGAGCAGGCCATGGCCGAGCTCGGCCCGGGCCTCAGCGTCACGCCGCCGACCGGCCTGCCCGCCCCGCTGTACGGAACGGCCGGCCCCGACTGGGCCGGGGGAGTGGCGGCCCACGCGGACGGCTCCCTGACCATCGGGTACGCGGCCGGCGGGAACGCGGTCCTCACCCGCGTCGGCGGCTGGACCAAGCAGTTCGGCACCGCGGCCGACGAGCGGTTGTACGGCGTGGCGGCCCTGCCGGACGGCGGCGTGCTGGCGGCCGGCTACACCAAGGGCGACCTGGACGGGCGGCACGCGGGCAACACCACGGACGACGCGTTCGTGGTCAGCCTCGACGCCGGCGGGGCCGTCCGCTGGATCACGCAGTTCGGCGTGCCGGGCGTGGCCGACCGCCTCTACGGCCTGGCCGCAGCGCCCGACGGCGGCGCGTACGTCGTGGGCTACACCAAGGGCGCGCTGGACGGCGCCAACGCCGGTGACAAGGACGCCATCCTCGCTCGTCTCACTCCTGGCGGCGAGGTGTCCTGGATCCGCCAGTACGGCGGCGCGGGCGAGGACAAGGCCTACGGCGTCGCCGCGGACGCCTCGAACGTCTACGTCACCGGCGGCGCCGGTGCCGCTGTACCGGGCACGACCACGCCCGGCGGCTGGCTGGCCGCGTTCGCGACGGACGGCACCAGGAAGTGGGCCGCCACTGCGGGCGGCACCGCGAGCGACCGGCTGAACGCGGTGGCCGTCACCACGACGGGCCTGGCCGTGGCCACGGGCGGCGTCGGCGGGGACGCGTACACCGCCGCCTACACCAGCCAGGGCAAGCAGCGCTGGCAGCACACCCTCGCCACCCCTCTTGCCGAGGCCGGCGCCGCCGTGGTCCCGCTCGCGGGCGGCGAGGTCGAGGTCGCCGGCTACACCCGGGGCCGGGTGAGCGTACAGGCGGGCAGCGCCGATGTTCTGACGCTGCGCCTGGACGGCAAGGGCCGCCAGCGTGCCGCGGCCCAGCTCGGCACCGCCAGGGACGACGGCGTGGACGCCTTCGCCGAGCCCAACCTGTACGCGACCGCCACCCCGTCGGGCGAGGTGGCGATCACGGGCCTGACCTACGGCGTCCCGGAGGGCGCCGACGCGCCGGGCAACGGCGACGTCTTCCTCGTCAGAACGTCACCAGCGGGTCCCCGATGAAGTCGGCGATGAAGTTGACGAAGAAGAAGCCGAAGAACAGGAAGTTGAGCACGAGGATGACGTAGTGCCATGGGCGCGGGCGGGCCGGGCGCGGCAGCTTGCTGTTCAGGTACATGAGCAGGAACGGGTAGATCAGCGCGCCCAGGTTCGACATGTTGGCCGACCACTCCACCAGGCCGACCGGCAGCGACTGGAAGATGATGATCGAGATGAGGACCAGCAGCAGGATCATGAACGGGTAGTAGAACCGGCGCGGGTCCCCCGCGATCAGGGCGCGCAGGCGCGGGCTGGTGGCGTTCGCCGCGTCGGTCGCCACCCGTACCATCGCCTCGAAGATGCCGAGCTGGGTGGAGAAGAGGATCAGCACGCCGATCACGAGCGCGGCGTAGAAGCTCACCCGCCCGTACTGGTCGCCGAGCGCGCTGGCCACGAACGTCGGCACGTTCGCCCGGGTGGGCTTCTCCCCGGCCATCGTGACGGCCTGCGCCATGAGGATCGTGGGTAACAGCATGCCGAGGATGGCTCCGACGAAGAACACGCCCCACATGTCGGTCAGCAGCAGCCGGTACCACCTGCGCCACAGCCCCCGGTTGAGCTCGTCGTCGGGGAACGTCACGCCGCTGGCCAGGATCTCGCGCCGCTCGCCGCGCAGGCCGGAGATGTAGCCGACGCGGTAGCCCATGCCGTAGCCCTTGTCGCGGTAGTGGCCCATGACGTACCAGTTCAGGCCCGAGGCGAGCGCGGTGAACCCGGCCAGGGCGCCGAGCTGCGTCGCCGTGATCCCGGCGGGCGGGGCGGCCGGGGTGAGGAAGCCGCGGATGCCCTCCCACCACTGGCTGAACGGCACCACGAGCAGGTCGACGGCCAGGAGGGCGAGGAGGATGGTGCCGACCATCAGCCAGTTCGCCAGCTCGAGCGCGCGGCTGACGCGCTTGGCTCCCGCGGTGATCAGGAACACCAGCACCAGCAGGCCGATGGCCCACCAGCGCGGCTCGAGGTCATCGGCCGCCGGTGGGACGCCGTGGACCAGCGCGTACACACCCTGACCCGCCGACGCGGCCCATCCGCCCGCGATGAACGCGAAGATCACGATGAGCACGGACAGCGGCACCCAGAGCGGCCACCCCGGCGGCACCCGCCCCCAGCCGACCACCGGCGTCTCGCCGGTGGCGAGGACGTACCGCGAGCACTCGACGTTGTAGAACGTCTGCAGCAGCGCCGACACGACGATGACCCAGCCGACGCCGACGAATCCGTACTGGCCCACGTTCAGGGGGCCGAGCAGCCATTCACCGCTGCCGATGGAGATGCCGAGCGCGATCAGGCTCGGGCCTATGGCGTACTTGAACAGTTCCTTGGTGCCGATCTTGGAGACCTTGAAGACCTCTTCCGGCGTGGGTAGGTCGGTGACTTCGAGATCCGGTCGGCTTACTCCGAGTGGGTGCGACATCTCACTGCCTCCTGCCGCCAGAGTGATCCTCTACTTGGTCGTCTACAAGACCCAAATGCATACAGAATGCGGAATGCCGAACCACGGGGCCATCGGGGTCGTGGGGTTGCCGGTCGCAGACCCCTGACCCACAAGCCCTGGTTCCTGGCCCCTAAGCCCTGGCCTCTGAGCCCTGAGCCATGAGCCCTGGGTTCTGCTTTGAACCCCGGGGCTTGCGGTCAGGCGTACTGCAGATCGGCCCGGACGATACGTCCGTCGGAGACCGTGAAGTCGTAGTGCGCCCGCCACCCGCCGGATCCCGCGGGGGCCCAGTGGACCAGGAGCTTCTGCCCGTTCGACCGCCGCTCGGCGATGGACACCACCTTCAGGGTGCCGCCGATCACCTCGGCCCGCGCCCACTCGCGGATGGCGTCGTGCCCGCGGATGGGACGGGTGACGTCGACGACCACGCCGTCCGAGGCGAAGGCGACGACCAGGGCATCCAGGTCGCGAGCGTTCACGGCGTCCACGTAGGCCCGCACCTCCCGCGCCACCCCCGCATGCCCGCCGGCGGCAGCGCTCGGCAACGCGCCCCGACCGCTGGAAGGGCTTCCGGCGTCGCCGTTGTCGGGGTCAGCCTCCGAGCCGCTCGCGGGGCAGGTAGCGGAGCCCGGCGATACGGACTCCTCGGCGGCGGGGCTCTGCGATGTGGATCGGCCGGTGGCGGGGCTGGTGGCGAGGTCGGCCGTGAGGCAGGTGCTGGGAGCGGTGGCGGGGGTGGCGGGGGTGGTCCCGCAGGCGCTTGCCAGTAGTGCGCAGGCGGCGAGTGACGTCGCCACCGTCCACCGCCCGCGCCGAAGTCGCGTCGTCATGGTGGCGATGATGTGGTGCCCGAGCCCCGCAGGTCCAAGACCTGGGGCCATAACCAAAAGCTATCGCCTTTGGGAACGATCTTCCCAAGATCGACATCACCACTCAACTGGCCGCATGTGTCGTCAGCTGAGGACATACCCGAGCGATCTTGGTTGAGGGCGTCGACAAAGTGACGAGAGGTTCCGGGCGTGCCGTTACGCCGCGTTACGGCCTTAACTACTTAGAGTGACAAAGTCACCACGTGATAACGGGGGGAGATCATGAAAGGTAACTTCATAGCAGCCGGAGCCGGTGGTGCGTTGATCGTCGCTGCCGCGCTTGTCGGGCTGGCCGGCCCGGCCAGTGCCGCCCAGGGCGACCTTTGCGTATCCGATGCCTGGAGCACGCTGAAGATCGACAAGACCGGCGTGTACGCCGGTCGTCGCAATGCAGACGCCTGTGACAAGCACGACGGTTCGTTCCGTAAGCAAAAGGACGACGAGAAGCAGCACGACTTCGATCGGGACGAGAAGGACTTCGACGACGAGAAGGT
>NZ_JBSFNK010000007.1:179878-179987 GCF_053587055.1 Nonomuraea sp. NPDC003707
GTAGTTCGATCGGGACGAGAAGTTCGATCGGGACGAGAAGTTCGATCGGGACGAGAAGTTCGATCGGGACGAGAAGTTCGATCGGGACGAGAAGTTCGATCGGGACGAG
>NZ_JBSFNK010000007.1:180084-495066 GCF_053587055.1 Nonomuraea sp. NPDC003707
GAGAAGTTCGACCGGGACGAGAAGTTCGACCGGGACGAGAAGTTCGACCGGGACGAGAAGTTCGACCGGGACGAGAAGTTCGACCGGGACGAGAAGTTCGACCGGGACGAGAAGCAGCACGACTTCGATCGGGACGAGAAGGACTTCGACGACGAGAAGTTCGATCGGGACGAGAAGTTCGATCGGGACGAGAAGGACTTCGACTCGCACGACCGGGAGAAGAAGGACTTCGACTCGTACGACCAGGATGACTCCTACGACCAGGATGACTCCTACGAGAGCGACGAGAAGAAGGACGACTTCGACCGGGACGAGAAGAAGTTCGACGACCAGAAGAAGCGCGACAGGAAGTTCGACTACGCCGATTACGACGAGCAGGCGTACGACAGCGACCGGTACGAGAAGGATTACGACTCCTACGACCAGGACGAGCAGAACTACGACGAGTCCTACGAATCCGCTCGTGACGAGAAGCAGCGCAACGACGGGTTCGAGAAGAAGAAGAACGACTACGACGACGAGAAGTACGACTCCTTCGACAACGAGAAGAAGAACGACTCTTACGACGACGAGACGTACGACTCCGACGACGACGAAAGGTCTTACGACTCCTTCGACGACGACCGGAACGAGAAGAAGCACGGCAAGAGGCACGACGACAACGACGACGACCACAAGCACCACCACCACTGGGGCTGGCCCTACAAGTGGGACAACACCCACGGTTGGTGGCCTTGGAACGGTGACTGGGGCTACTACTGGCCTTGGGGCGCTCGCTACTGACGGACAGTTTGATTCGGGCTCTCGGGGACGCGTCGCGGCGCGCCCCGGGACCCCACCCCGCCGCACATTCCCACCCCTGTGAACCGATCTCCGCAGCCGGGTGCCAGATCTTCGCACTCAGCGCTTGATGGGAATGTGCGCCCCTCCTCACACTTGTCCGCGCCACTGCTCGCGCAGTCGGACGTGGCAACTCTCCCCCCTGCACAGCCAGGCAAAGGGCGCTGCTCGCGCTGCCGGATGTGCCGCCTTCCAGCCCTTGTACGGTTTGGGCAAGTGCATTCAGATGCCGTGTCCTCCGACGCCGGTTCGGCCGGGCGAAGAATGCTGCTCGCGCAGTCGGACGTGACGTCTTCCGCCCTCTGCGCGCTGAGTGAAGTGCAGCCAGGTGCTACGCCCTCCGAAGCCCGTGTTCGCCTATGGGAAGGACCCTTCTTCCGCAATCGGGCGTGACTCCTTCTGGCCCTCGTGCGCTCGGGAAGGCGCAGTCGGGTGCTATGTCCTCCGCCCTTGTACGGCCCTGGGAAGCTGCTGCTTGAGTAGCCGCATGTGATTCCTTCCGCCCCCTCTGTGTGTGTGCAGTCAGGTGCTATGCCCTTCGACGTTTCTGTGGCCGTGGGAAAGGTGCTGCTGCCCGTGTATTCGGATGTGACGTCTTCTGGCCCCGTGCGGCGGGCGAAGTGCATTCGGGTGCTAAATCTTCCGATCCCTGGCGCGTCTGGGCGGGGAGGGCTCTGTGCGGGCGGGCGGAGGTGTCGTGTAGGCGGGGTGGAGGGTGAGGTTATGTGGTTTGGTGGTGGGCTGTGGCGGCTTGTTCGCCGCGGCGGCCGTACCAGGCGCTCCATACCGCCACCAGCGTCAGCGTGCCGATCAGCAGGGCCGACGACAGGCCCGCCATGATGTCCACCGGGAGCAGGTAGATCAGCGGGATCCGCACCACCGACTCGGTCACCAGGGCCGCGGCCCAGGTCAGCGTCATGACCATGTACACGCGCCGGAACTTCGGGTCCGCCTCGTAGAGCACGTCCCAGCGGGCCGCGGTGGCCGCGTCGTCGGCGCCGAAGCGCTTGGCCATTCCGTACGCCGCGGGGTGGCCCGCCACGCAGGTGGCCACCAGGACGACCGCCATCACGCCGGTGGTGACGGACTTGACGGCGAGCATGAAGCGTTCGTCGCCGGTGAGGAAGGCGAGTGCGAGCCCGAGGCCGAAGATCAGGCACATGAAGGCGGCGAAGCCGTCCAGTCGGCGTTCCCGGATCCCGACGTGGGCGGCGCGCACGAAGCCGGTCAGGGAGGCGCCCAGCAGGGCGAGGTGCTCGTTCACGCCGAGGGCGCGTAAGGCGTAGTACGCGGCGACCGGCGGCAGGACGTCCCACAGGGCGACCTTGATCAGAGAACGGTTCACGTACGGCTCCTTTCGTCGGAGCGCCGGCGGATGTGTCCGTTCGCCCTCTTAATGCGAAGAATTTCGCTTCAAGGTAAACACGGTGGAAGTCCTAATGCAAGAGGTCTCGCGTTAAGGTGGGTGCATGCAACCCGCACGACGGCCCGGTGGCCGCAGCGCGAAGGTCCGCGCGGCCGTCCATGACGCGGTCATCGACCTGTTGCGTGAGGAGGACTGGGACACGCTGAGCATCGCCCGGGTGGCCGAGCGATCAGGTGTTCACCAGGCGACGATCTACCGCCGCTGGGGGACGCTGCCCGCGCTGGTCGACGACGCGGTGACCGAGCAGCTCGCGAAGGGCTCGCCGGTGCCCGACACGGGTTCGCTGCGCGGCGACCTGGAGGCGTACGCGATGCAGGCGGCGGCCGATGTGGCCGGTCCGCTGGGCCACCTGTACGTGCGGGCGGCCCAGGTCAGCACGCGCAGTGAGGACTACCAGACGTTCATGGCGGAGCGGGCTGTGCAGCTCGAGGTCATGCTGACGCGGGCGCGGGAGCGTGGCGAAGATCCGCCTGGGCTGCTGGAGCTCATGGAGGTGGTGCTCGCCCCGATCTACTACCACGCGATCTTCTTCAACCGGCCGATCGGGCCCCAGCACGCCAGGACGTACGTGGACCGGTTGCTCAGGCTGCGGGCCGGTTAGGTGGGCGACTGCCAAGGCTGCGGGCTGCTTGGGCGTGCGTAACCGGCCGGACGGCGCAGGCTGCAGGTTGGCGCAGGCTGCCGGCCGGGTGGTGTGCGTGGGGTGGCTCGGGTGGGGGCTGGGTGGTCAGCGGTCGACGATCTCGTTCTTGCCGATCACCACAACCCCTCCCCTGGTCAGGGCGAACCGGGTGCGGTCGTAGTCGAGGTCGAAGCCGATCCTGGCGCCGTCGGGGATCACGACGTTCTTGTCGATGATCGCCTTGCGGATGACGGCGCCCCGGCCGACCTTGACGTTCTCCATCAGTACGGAGTCCTCCACCAGCGAGTGCGAGTGGAGCACGACCTTGGGCGACAGGATGGACCGGATCGCCGTGCCGCCGGAGACGATCACGCCGGGCGACACCAGCGAGTCGATGGCCCGCCCCACCCGATCGCCGTCGTTGTGCACGAACTTGGCCGGGGGCAGCGGGTCGTGGCCGGTGAAGATCGGCCACTTGTCGTTGTAGAGATTGAAGACGGGGTGCGCCGAGATGAGGTCCATGTGGGCCTCGTAGTACGCGTCGAGCGTCCCCACGTCGCGCCAGTAGCCGCGGTCGCGCTCGCTGGAACCCGGCACGATGTTGTTCTTGAAGTCGTAGACGTCGGCCCCGCCCGACTTGACGAGCATCGGGATGATGTTGCCGCCCAGGTCGTGCTTGCTGGTCGGGTCGAGCGCGTCCTCCCGCAGCGCGTCGATCATCGACTGGGTCTTGAACACGTAGTTGCCCATCGACGCGTACACCTCGTCGGGGGAGTCCGCCAGCCCCACCGCGTCCTTCGGCTTCTCCCTGAACGCCACGATCCTGCGCCCCTGCGGATCGGTCTCGATCACACCGAACTGGTCGGCCAGCGACAGCGGCTGCCTGATCGCCGCCACCGTCACGTCGGCGCCCGAGTCCTCGTGCTGCTCGACCATCTGACGCGGATCCATCCGGTAGATGTGGTCCGCCCCGAACACGATCACGTGCTCGGGCATCTCGTCATAGATCAGGTTCAGGTTCTGGAACAGCGCGTCCGCGGACCCCGAGAACCACCGCGGGCCGAGCCGCTGCTGCGCGGGCACGGGCGTCACGTAGTTGCCGAGCATCGCCGACAGCCGCCAGGTGCGCGAGACGTGCCGGTCAAGACTGTGGTTCTTGTACTGGGTCAGTACGACGATCTTCAAGAAGCCGCCGTTCGCCAGGTTGGACAGGACGAAATCGACGAGCCTGTATATCCCCCCGAACGGCACCGCCGGTTTCGCCCGATCCGCCGTGAGCGGCATGAGCCTCTTGCCCTCTCCACCTGCCAGCACAACCGCAAGCACCCTCCGGGACCTCATGCCCAGGACGCTACCCTCAAATGGCCGATCTATCGACGAATCCCGGCATGGAGACCTCCCTTCGTGTCCAGATTTGTTGCGCAATGGACGTCGGGAGATCGTCGAGCCGCTCAGGTTGACCTCTGCCGCGAAACTCGCTGCTTGTGGTGGCCCGCCGGCCGCGGCCCACCATAAGGTCGTCTCATGCGTGTTGATCTGCTCAGCCGGGAGTACCCGCCCGAGGTGTACGGCGGGGCCGGGGTGCACATGGAATACCTGGCCAGGGAGCTGCGGAAGCTGGCCGACGTACGCGTGCGCTGCTTCGGAGCCGACCGCACCGAGCCCGGCGTCTCGGCCTACCGGGTGCCCGAGGGGCTGGCGGCCGCCAACGCGGCGCTGCAGGTGCTCGGCGTGGACCTGGAGATGGCCGCCGCGTGCGAGGGCGCGGACGTCGTCCACTCGCACACCTGGTACGCCAACTTCGCCGGGCATGTCGCGAAGATGCTGCACGGCATCCCGCACGTGATCACCACGCACAGCCTGGAGCCGCTGCGGCCGTGGAAGGCCGAGCAACTCGGCGGCGGCTACACGATCTCGTCGTGGGCCGAGCGCACCGCCCTGGCGAGCGCGGACGCGGTCATCGCGGTGTCGGAGGGGATGCGCCGCGACGTACTGTCGGCCTACCCCGAGATCCCGCCGGACAGGGTCAGCGTCATCCACAACGGCATCGACACCGTCGAGTACGCCCCCGACCGAGACCTCGACGTGCTGGAGAAGCACGGGGTGGACCCGCACCGCCCGTACGTCGTCTTCGTGGGCCGCATCACCTGGCAGAAGGGCCTGGTCCACCTCCTGCGCGCGGCGCGGTCCTTCGACCGGGACGCCCAGCTCGTGCTGTGTGCGGGCGCGCCGGACACGCCGGAGATCGCGGCGGAGGTCACCGAGCTGGTGCGCGGCCTCGACCGGGACGGGGTGTTCTGGATCCAGGAGATGCTGCCCAAGCCTGAGGTCATCCAGCTGCTGACGCACGCGACGGTGTTCGTGTGCCCGTCGGTGTACGAGCCCATGGGGATCGTGAACCTGGAGGCGATGGCCTGCGAGACGGCCGTGGTGGCGACGGCCACCGGCGGCATCCCCGAGGTGGTGGCCGACGGGGAGACGGGCCTGCTCGTCCCGATCTCTCAGGGCCCTGACGGCACGCCGTACGATCCCGACCGGTTCGCCGCCGACCTGGCCGAGCGCGTCAACGCGCTGCTGCGGGACCCGGCGCGGGCCAAGGCGCTCGGGGTGGCGGGGCGGGCCAGGGCCGTCGAGCACTTCTCCTGGGAACGCATCGCCCACCGCACCATGGATCTTTACGCGACCCTGCGGCCCTGAGGCCCCACGAGGGTTCTCACGGGGCGGTCCCGCCACGGTGGTAGAGGGCCCGGGGGCGACCACACCCTTCGAGCGGGCACCGGGGGCGACGGCAACACTGTGCGA
Organism: Nonomuraea sp. NPDC003707; assembly: GCF_053587055.1. NCBI lineage: Bacteria > Bacillati > Actinomycetota > Actinomycetes > Streptosporangiales > Streptosporangiaceae > Nonomuraea > Nonomuraea sp. NPDC003707. The sequence goes on from NZ_JBSFNK010000007.1 coordinate 185,775, forward strand.
GTGGGGCCGGGCGAGGGGAGCGGGACGCGCCGCCCCTGATCTCACACCAGGCCGCGGCGGCTGGCCTGGGCGCCGGCTTGGAAGCGGGTCTCCGCGTTGAGCTCGTCCAGGAGGTGACGCAGCCGGCGGCGTAGGGTGCGGGGGCTGGTGCCGAGCTGGCGGGCGATGGCGTCGTCCTTGAGCCCGGCCGCGAGCAGCGCCAGGAGCCTGCGGTCCTCCAGGCTGAGCGCCCCGGCCGCAGGGCTGAGGGTACTGGCTGCAGGGCCGAGTGAACCGGCCGCAGTACCGAGCGTCCCCGTAGCAGGGCCGGGCGCACCCGCAGCACGGCCGAGTGTCCCCTGCGCAGGAGTCCCCTCCGCAGGGATGAGCGGTCCGGCCTCAGGGTCGAGGTCGGCGACCGGTGATCCGGGATCGGTCGTCTCCGGCCGCGAATCACCGAGCTCCTGCCACAGCTCCGGCCGTACCGGAAGCGCCTCCCGCCACATCCGCTCGAACAGCTCCACCAACGCCATCACCATGGTGGACCCCGTGATCAGCACGCCGCGCGTCAACGGCGGGTCCATCTGCAGAGGCATGACTGCCCGCCACCGGTCGACGATCGCCATCTTGAACGGCAGCTCCGGCAGGACCCGCGCCTCCTCACCCGCCTTGATGAGGCTGCCCACCTCGTCGAGCGCCCCCGTGTGGTCGAAGGCCTCCGGCACGTAGATGGTCCGGTAGCGGACGCCGCTGCGGAGCAGGCCGGTCTGGAGCGGGTTGTGGTAGTCCAGCACGTACGGCGGCCGGTCGAAGGTCAGCACCTCCTCCTTGGCCTCCTGCTGCAACCGTACGTACCACCGGGCCTGCTCCTCGGGCCCGGCCAGGACCTCCAGCTGACCGCCCTCGTCCATCCCCTGGCCGACGGTGCGGAAGGCGGCCTCCAACTCGTCGGCGGTGTCGGTGAGCCGGTCGAGCTCGCCCTGCATGCCGCGCACCAGCGAGCGGATCGCGGCGCCCGGGTTCGTCGCCGTCCAGCGGGGCGAGCGGCCCCACAGGCGGCTGACCATCCCCTTGGCGCGCAGCCGGCTCAGGGACGACTGGATGCGCCCCGCGCTCTCGCCGCTGCGCCTGACCAGCTCCTGCACGGTGATGCCGGGACTGGCCAGCACCCCGCGGTAGACCCGCTCGTCGAAGGCGCTGATGCCCACGACCTCCAGCGCCCGCCCCTCCTCAAGCATGCCCACGATCTTGGCCAATTCCGGCAGTTGCCGCAATAGGCCACATCAACCACCTTGTCACCAAATTTCACTAACAGTTAGAAATCGGGATGTGCTTCAGAGAACCGCCCTTCTGGGCGTCGTGGTAACGGCCCTGATCGCCGCCGCCACGCCGGCTCAGGCGGCCCCCACCCCCGCCCCCTCCGCCAAGGCGACCACCCAGCCGGACAAGCCGTCCGGACCGCCCACGACGATCACCCTGATCACCGGCGACAAGGTCACCCTCCGCGAGCTCCCCGACAAGCAGACCCAGCTCGACGTCAAGCCCGGCCCCGGCAGGGAGAAGGTCACGTTCGTGCACCGCCGGGGCAAGGACGGGCTCAGCATCGTCCCCACGGACGCGATGCCCCTTCTGGCCGCCGGCCGCCTCGACCCCCGGCTGTTCAACGTCACCCGGCTCGCCGCGCTCGGCTACGACGACGCCGCCAGCCCGGCGCTCCCGCTGATCACGACGTACCCGGACCAGGCCGGCGCCGCCACGCTGCGCGCCGCGGGCGGGCGCCCGCTGCCCGCGATCAACGGCGTCGCGCAGAGCGAGCCCCGCACCGGCGCGGGCACGTTGTGGAAGGCCCTGACCGGGCAGGCCAGGACGGCCGCGGCCGCGCCCGAGAAGATCTGGCTGGACGGCAAGGCCAAGCTCTCCCTCGACGTCAGCGTCCCGCACATCGGGGCGCCCCAGGCCTGGGCGGCCGGCCACACCGGCAAGGACGTGCCCGTCGCGGTCCTCGACTCCGGGTACGACCCCGGCCACCCCGACCTCCAGGGCCTGGTCACCAAGACCCAGAACTTCACCGACGAGCCCGACGTCCGCGACCTCAACGGCCACGGCACCCACGTCGCCGCCACCATCGCCGGCTCCGGCGCCGCCTCGGGCGGCAGGTACAAGGGCGTCGCCCCCGGCGCCAAGCTGCTGATCGGCAAGGTCTGCGTGCAGAGCGGCTTCTGCCCCGACTCGGCCATCATCGAGGCCATGACCTGGGCGGCCGAGAACGGCGCCCGCGTCGCCAACCTCAGCCTCGGCGAGCCTGACTCCATCGGCGTGGACCCCGTGGAGCAGGCCGTCAACAGCCTGTCGGAGAAGTACGGCACGCTGTTCGTCATCGCCTCGGGCAACGACGGCCCTCAGACGGTCGGCTCCCCGAGCACCGCGGACCGCGCGCTCTCCGTCGGCGCCTCCTACCGCGACGACGACACGGTCGCCCAGTTCAGCAGCACGGGCCCGCGCGTGGGCGACGCCGCGGTCAAGCCCGACCTGATCGCGCCGGGCGTGGGGATCGTCGCCGCGCGGGCCGCGGGCACGGGCCTGGGCTCGCCGATCGACGACTCGTACACCGAGCTGAGCGGCACCTCCATGGCCACCCCGCACGTGGCCGGGGCCGCCGCGATCGTCGCAGGGCAGCACCCCGACTGGAAGGCCGACCGGATCAAGTCGGCGCTCATGGCCTCCACCGCGCCCGGTGACGAGCTGGGCGCCTACGTCCAGGGCTCCGGCCGCGTGGACGTCGCCCGCGCCGTCATCCAGCAGATCACCGCCGAGCCCGCCAGCCTGAACCTGGGCGAGATCGAGCTGCCCAGCCCCGCGCCCAGGGAGCAGACGCTCACCTACCGCAACGACGGCGACGCCGCCGTCCGGCTGGACCTCAGCGTGATCGCCAAGGACGGCGAGGGCGCGACGGTGACGCCGTTCAAGCTCGGCGCCCCGGCCGTGGAGGTGCCCGCGCACGGCACCGCCCAGGTCAAGGTGACCGCCCAGCCGGGCCCGATCGGCACGTTCAGCGGCACGGTCATCGCCAGGAACGCCGACGTCACCGTCCGCACCGGCATCGGCATGCGGGTCGAGCCGGAGAAGCGCTCGCTCAAGCTGACCTTCACCGGCACCGACGGGCGGCCCGCGCAGGCCGCGTTCGCCGGCGTGATCGACCTCGAGGCCAAGGAACAGGTCAACTACGACATTGCCGGCGGCACGCTGGACCTCAGGCTCCAGAAGGGCCACCGCTACACCGTCGTCACCCTCATGATGGACAGCGACGGCACCCTGGTGATGGCCGCCGACCCGGAGTTCACGCTCGACGCCGACCGCACCGTCGCCGCCGAGGCCCGCAAGGCGCGCCCGGTGACCGTCCGTACGGAGGAGCCCACCGCGCGGCTGGCCGTCGGCATGCTCGGCATGCTCCAGCTCGCCGAGGGCGTGCAGGCCATGGGCGTGGACGTCGACCTGGCCGGCATGTGGGGCGCGGAGCGCGTCGAGGGCATCAAGGCCATCCCGACGGCCCGCACCGTGAGCAAGAACTTCGCCTTCTACCGGTGGACGCAGTGGGCCAAGCCGAAGGCCGACGGCAGCTATGACGACAGCCCGTACTTCTACCACCTGATGAAGGCCGAGCCGCGCATCCCCGCCGACCCCGGCTACCAGCCGCGCCGCCGCGACCTCGCCGAGGTCACCTCCACGTACGCCACGCAGCACGACGCCAAGTTCGGCGAGCGCTTCGCCCTGCCGGTGCTGTACGGCAAGGAGCTGGCCTGGATGCCGTACGGCCAGGTGTCGCGCTTCTCGCTGCCGTTCCGCAGGACCGAGTACTACACGCCCGCCGACACCGGCTGGTACCCGTCCTTCATCCAGTATCAGACGCCGCCGGACGGCTGGGACGACGTCGACCAGTTCTTCTTCGGCGACATCACCTCCTACCGGGCCGGCACGAAGACCACCGACCGCTGGAACGGCGGCGTCTTCGCGGCCGCGCTCAACCCCGACGGCGACTACAACTGGCGTGACGAGAACCTGGTGCAGTTCTCGGCCGGGCTGTTCGAGGACAGCACGCCGGACCGCGTCTCCTACGGCGACTACATCGCCCCGCAGGCCAAGGTCTACCGCGACGGCAAGGAGATCTACGCCGCCGACTACCTGCCGGGCTCGGTCGACGTGCCCGCCGAGACGAAGGCGAGCGAATACCGCCTGACCATGACCGCCGACCGCGAGGCGAAGCAGACCAAGGTCTCCACCCGGGTCAGCGCCGAGTGGAAGTTCAGGTCGAAGTCGGCCGAGCCGGGCAAGCGCCAGGTGCTGCCGTTGCTGACCGTCAAGATCGCCCCTGAGCTGGACGACCGCAACCGGGCGGCGGTGGGTCTCATGAGCATCCCGCTGAGCGTCCAGCGCCAGGACGGCTCGCCCGACCTGCCGCTGCGCAAGCTCACGGTGGACATCTCCTACGACGACGGCCGCACCTGGCTGCCCACGCTGGTGCACCCGGCGGGCAACGGCACGTGGGCCGCGCAGACGTGGCACCCGGTCAGCGCGCGCGGCGGGTTCGCCTCGCTGCGCCTCAACGCCGCCGACACCGGCGGCAACGGCTTCACCGAGACCGTCATCAGGGCCTACCAGCTCAGATGACGTGAAGGGAGCCCCGTCGCGCCCTGACCGGGCGCGGCGGGGCCCGCGTCACTTGACGCGTTCGAGCACGACGACCGGGATATCGCGGTCGGTCTTCTTCTGGTATTCGTCGTAGTCCGGCCAGGTGCGGGCCATCAGCCGCCAGAGCTCCGGCTTCTCCTCCTTCGAGGCCGTACGCGCGCGGGCCGCGAACTTGTCGGCCTTGACCTGCACCTCCACCTCGGGGTTGGCCAGGATGTTCTTGTACCACTCGGGATGGTCGGGATCCCCGCCCTTGGACGCGACGATCACGTGGTCGTCGCCGTGCTTCTGATAGATGAGAGGCGTCGTGTAAGACCGGCCCGACTTGCGGCCCTTCGTGGTGAGGAGGAGGACGATCGTGTTGTTCCAGTCGTGTCCCTCCTCGCCGTTGGTCTCCTGATAACGCTGTACGTGTTCCTTGCCGTAGAGCATGATCCACAACTACCCATCGAGGGCGTGACCTCACCGTTACTCGCCGGGGTCTGTACGAGAAGTTAACAACCCTGGCAGGATGCATGTGTGTAAGCGCTTACAGTCCAAAGTGGAAGCGCTTACACAACAGGGAGACGCTCGATGGACGTGACCATCTACGAGGTGGCCCAGCGGGCCGGCGTGTCGATCGCGACCGTGTCCCGGGCGCTGCGCGGCACCGGCCCGGTCGCGGCCAGGACGCGCGAGAAGGTGCTCAAGGCGGTCGAGGAGCTCAACTTCACGCCCAGCCGCCTCGGGGTGAGCCTGGCCGAGGGCCGCCACGCCGCCAACGGCATCGTCTTCCCCGACCTCGCCGGCCCCTACTACACCGAGGTCCTGCTCGGCTACGAGGAGGTCGCCTCCGAGCTGGGGCGCTCCGTCGTCATCCTGTCCACCAAGGGGCGCACGCGGGTCAACGACCTGGTCAAGGACCTCGCCGGGCGGGTCGACGGCATGCTGATCTTCGGTCACACCGTCCCCGAGTCGCTGGTGGCCGAGCTGGTGCGGCTCGGCATGCGGCTGGTGTTCATCTCGCGCGACCCGCTGACCGGCGCCGACACGCTGCGCAGCGAGAACCGGACCTCGGCGGGAGAGCTGGCCGCCCACCTGGCCGGGCACGGCTACGAGCGCTTCGCCTTCCTCGGCGCGCCCATGGCCAGCCAGGACGACGTGGACGAGCGCTGGCAGGGCGTGCGGGCGGTGCTCGGCGGCGCGATCGAGGCCGTGGACACGCGCCACTACACCGTCGAGTGCGGCTTCGAGGCCGCCAGGGACCTGCTCAAAGGCAAGGGCAGGCCCGAGGCGATCATCTGCTCCGACGACGAGGTGGCGCTGGGCGCGCTGCTGGCCGCCGAGGAGCTGGGCCTGAGCGTGCCCGGCGACCTGGCCGTGACCGGCTGGGACGACATCATGGCCGCCCGCCACGCCCGCCCGGCGCTGACCACCGTACGCCAGCCCATGCGCGAGCTCGGCGCCCGCGCCGCCCGCGCGCTCGACGAGCTGATCACCCGCGCCCGCGACCTGCCCCGCCACCAGAGCCTGCCCACCGAGCTGGTGGTCCGCTCCAGCTGCGGCGACCACCCCGAGACGTCACCCGAGCCCTGACCGCCGAGCCGGAGATCCGTTCCGGCCGCGGTGACCAACCCCCAGGAGGTAGTCCGTGAACACCACCACCCGGCGCGCCGCGGGAGGCGTGCTGGCCCTCGCGATCCTGGCGGCCGGCTGCGGCCGCAGCGCAGACAGGACTCCTGAGCAGGCACAGAACGTCACGACCGGCAAGATCACGGGGGAGGTCACGGTCTGGGCGATGGGCGAGGAGGGCAAGGCGCTCGGCGCGTTCGTCAAGGACTTCGAGGCCGCCAACCCGGGCGTGAAGGTCAACGTCACGGCCATCGGCTGGGACGTGGCGCACGACAAGATCACCGCGGCCATCGCAGGCAGCGCCACGCCGGACGTGAGCATGGTCGGCTCCACCTGGTCGGGCGAGCTGGCCAAGACCGGCGCGCTGGAGCCGACCCCCGGCAACCTGGTCGACAAGTCCGTGTTCTTCCCCGGCGCCTGGCAGACGGTCGACGTCAACGGCACGGCGTACGGGGTGCCGTGGTACGTCGAGACCCGCGTCCTCTACTACCGCACCGACCAGGCGAAGAAGGCCGGCGTCGAGCCGCCGAAGACGTGGGAGGAGTTCACCGCGTTCGCCAAGGCGCTCAAGGAGAAGGGCGGCGCCAAGAACGGCTTCAACCAGAGCTACACGCAGGGCGCCTCCTGGCAGGAGGTGCTGCCGCTCATCTGGCAGGCGGGCGGCGAGATCGTCAAGGACGGCAAGTACACGTTCGACACCCCTGAGGCGCTCACGGCGCTCAAGCAGTACGCGTCGCTGTTCACCCAGAAGCTCGCCCCCAACGACACCCCGGAGGGCGCCTTCCCGCAGAGCTTCATCAAGGGGGAGGTCGGCGGCTTCTTCTCCGGCCCGTGGATGGTCGGCGTGGTGAACAACGACGGCGGCCCCGGCTTCAAGGACAAGTTCGACGTCGCGCCCTACCCCAAGGGGCCGGTCTCGGCGACCAGCTTCCTCGGCGGGTCCGACATGGTGGTCTTCAAGAAGGCCAAGAACCGCGACGCCGCCTGGAAGTTCATCCAGTGGCTGAGCGAGCCGAAGGTCCAGGCCAAGTGGTACACGACGGTGAAGTCGCTGCCCGCGGTCGCGGCGGCCTGGCAGGAGCCGGAGCTGACCGCCGACAAGCAGCTCGCGGTCTTCGGCGAGCAGCTCAAGGACGCCAAGACGCCGCCGCCGTTCCCGACGTGGGAGCAGGTGGCCAGGGTGCTGGAGACCGAGCTGGAGAAGCTGGCCCGGGGCGCGCAGACGCCCGAGCAGACGCTCAAGGCGATCCAGTCACAGGCCGACACGATCGGCACCGGCCTGTGAACGAGCGGGGCGGCTCTCGCGCGGCGCCGACGCGGGAGGGCCCATGAGCGTGGCGGTCCCCGCCGGCCGGGTGGCGCCGATCAGGCTCAGGGGCACGTTACGCCAGGCCGGCATCGGCTGGATCTTCATCCTGCCGTTCGTGGTGCTGTTCGCGGTCTTCTACCTGGGCCCGCTGCTGGTCGGCATCGGCATGAGCTTCACCGACATGCGCAGCACCGACGTGAGCGACCCGCTCGCCGTCAACGTGGTCGGGGTCGACAACTACCTGCGGCTCATGAACGACGGCGCCATGCGCAAGGCGGCGCTCAACACCGTGGTCTTCGTGGTCACCGCGCTGCCGCTGACCATCGGGCTCGGGCTGGCCGCGGCCGTGCTGCTCAACTCGGGGATCGCCCGGCTGCCGGCCGCGTTCTTCCGGCTCGGCTACTACCTGCCGAACATCACCAGCATCATCGGCATCGCCGTGGCCTGGAAGTTCCTGCTGGAGCCAGAGGCCGGGCTGGTCAACCGGCTGCTGGAGCTGGTGGGCGTCCAGGGCCCCAACTGGCTGCAGAGCACGTCCACCGCCCTGCCGTCGATCATCGTGATGACGGCCTGGCGCAGCTTCGGCTTCAACATGGTCGTGCTGCTGGCCGCGCTGCAGAGCATCCCGAGGGAGCTGTACGAGGCCGCCGAGGTGGACGGTGCCGGACGCTGGGCCCGCTTCCGCGCGGTGACCGTGCCCTCGCTGCGGCCCGTGCTGCTGTTCTGCACCGTCTACAGCTCGGTCGGCTTCATGCAGTTCCTGGAGGAGCCCCTGGTCATGACCAGGGGAGGCCCGCTCGACTCCACGCTGTCGGCCTCGCTGGCCATCTTCGGCCAGTTCGGGGTCGGCAACTACGGCTACGCGGGGGCCGCCTCGTCCGTGCTGTTCGTGGTGATCGTGGCGCTGGCCGTCCTGCAGCTGAGGCTGGGGAGGCGCAGGTGAGCCGGACCCGCCGCCAGCGCGCGGTCGTCTACCTGGGGCTGAGCCTGGGGCTGGCGCTGGTCGCCGGGCCGTTCCTGTGGACGGCGCTCAGCTCGGTCAAGCCGGAGCAGGAGATCAGGCGCGACCCGCCGACGTTCTGGCCGGAGACGTTCACGCTGGACAACTTCGCGGAGCTGTTCCAGCGGGTGAACATCGGCGACGCCTTCGCCAACAGCATGCTCATCGCGCTCGTGCTGGTCGCCACCAACCTGCTGTTCTGCTCCATGGTCGGGTACGCCTTCGCCAAGCTGTCCTTCCGCGGCAAGAACCTCGCCTTCGGCCTGGTGCTGGTGCAGCTCGCGATCCCGGCGATCGTGCTCATGGTGCCGCAGTTCGTGCTGATCGCGAAGCTCGGCATGGTCAACACGTTCATCGGGATCATCCTGCCGACCGTGGTGACGCCGCTCGGCGTGTTCATGATGCGGCAGTTCATCGCCGACCTGCCGGACGAGCTGATCCATGCGGCCAGGGTGGACGGCGCGGGAGAGTTCCGGATCTTCTTCACGATCATCCTGCCGCTGTGCGGGCCGCCGCTGGCCACGTTGGGGCTGATCACGTTCCTCGGCTCGTGGAACAACTTCCTGTGGCCGGCCGTGGTCGCGCAGAGCGAGAACATGTACACCCTCCCGGTCGCGCTCAACATCCTGAACGGGCACGAGGCCACCCACTACAACCTGCTGGTCGCCGGGTCGGTCGTGGTGATCGCGCCGATCCTGTTCCTGTTCGTCTTCCTGCAGCGCTTCTTCATCCAGGGCATCGCCACCACCGGCCTCAAGTAGAGGAGCCCCCCATGCGCAAGACAGTCCTGTCCGGCGTGCTCGTGCTGGCCCTGACGGTGCCGGCCACCCCCGCCCCTGCCCTCGCCGACGCCTCCGCGAACGCCACCCTGCTCCGTTACGCCAAGGACACCTGGCGGTCGATGGCCGCCATGGTGGAGCCGGCCACCGGCCTGCCCGCCGACAAGGTGACCGGCGACCTCGCGACCAGGGCGAAGGTCACCTCGCCCACCAACATCGGCACGTACCTGTGGAGCACTCTCGCCGCCCGCGACCTGCGCCTGATCAGCGGCGGGGACGCCGTCGCCAGGATCGGCCGGGTGATCAAGGCGCTGGAGGGACTTGAGCGGAACACGCCCACCGGCCAGTTCTACAACTGGTACGATCCCGGCACCCTCCAGTTGATCCACACCTGGCCGGAGACCGGCGATCCGGTGCGCCTGTTCGCCTCCAGCGTGGACAACGGCTGGCTGGCCACGGCCCTGATGATGGTCCGCAACGCGACCCCGCAATACTCCGCCCGCGCCAACCGTCTGCTGACCTCCATGAACTTCGCCTCCTACTACGACCCCGCCGCCCGCCCCGACGCGGGCACCGGCCTGATCCGCGGGGGCTTCTGGCCCGAGCCGCCCGACGGCTGCTACGTCGCGAGCGACTACGCCGGCACCGGCACGACCGTCTACTCGACCTGCCACCACTACGGCGCGCCCGCCGAGACCCGCATCGGTCAGTACGTGGGCATCGCGCTCGGCCAGCTCCCGCGCGAGAGCTACTTCGGCCCGTACCGCACCTTCCCCGACAACGGCTGCGACTTCGGCTGGCAGGACCAGAAGCCGGTCGGCTCGTGGAAGAAGTACCTGGGCGTGAACGTCTGGGAGGGCACGTACGCCTACCGAGGCATGCGCTACGTCCCCAACTGGGGCGGCTCCATGTTCGAGGCCCTCATGCCGGACCTCGTGGTCCCCGAGGCGAAGTGGGCGCCCAAGAGCTGGGGCCGCAACCACCCGGTGTTCGTGCGCGCCCAGATCGAGCACGGCATGAACGAGGCCAAGTACGGCTACTGGGGCTTCTCCCCGTCCAACGACCCGCACGGCGGCTACCGCGAGTACGGCGTGGACCCGCTCGGCATGGACGAGCCCGGCTACACCACCGACCGCGAGCGCACCAGCACCGACCCCGGCTACGAGGGCTGCCGCCCGGCCAAGCCGGAGCCCACGGCCTACGGCGACGGCGTCGTGACGCCGCACGCCAGCTTCCTGGCGCTGCCGTACGCGAAGGACGCGGCCATCGACAACCTGGACAAGCTCCGCCGGAACTTCGACGCCTACGGCCCCGGCGGCTTCTACGACGCCGTCGCGGTCCGCTCGGGGGCCGTGTCCAAGTGGTACCTGGCACTCGACCAGGGCATGGTGATGGCCGCCCTGGGCAACGTGCTCACCGGCGGCGACCTGCACCGCTACTTCGCGGGCTCGGGCGTGGAGGCCAAGCTGCGCCCGGTAATGGAAATCGAGGAATGGAACGTCACTTCATGAACATGGCTGCCCACCGCGACTGGCAGGAGCGCATCGGCCAGGAGTCCGGTGCGATCACCCCGGCCTCCCGGCCCGAGCTGCCGGCCCCGACGGGCCTGTCGGCGGTCCCGGGAGCGGGCCACGTGACGCTGACCTGGGACGCCGTGCCCGGGGCCATCGGCTACGTGGTGCACCGGGACGGGGCGCCGGCCACACCGCCGGACGTGGACGTGCCCGCCGTCCCGTCCTGCCGGTACGTGGACACCGGCCACGGAGCGGCGTCCTACCAGGTGGCCGCCGTCGCCGCCGTGGACCACGCCGGCCCGCTGTCCGAGCCCGTCCAGGCCGCCCCGCTCGAAGGGCCGGCAGGGTTGTCGGTCCACGTGGACGCGGCGCGGGTGACCCGCGAGCTGCCGCGCCCGTGGGCGTACATGGTGGGGTCGGAGCACCTGTCGCACCTGCTGAGCACCGACGAGAGCGGCGGCCGGCCCATCGGCGAGGAGCTGGCCGAGGCGCTGCGCGTCATGCGCGACGAGCTCGGCGTCCAGACGGTCAGGGCCCACGCCATCCTCTGCGACGACCTGGGCGTCTACCGCGAGGTCGACGGTCAGGCGGTCTACGACTTCAGCCGCGTGGACGAGGTCTACGACAAGGTCGTGGCGCTGGGCCTGCGGCCGATCGTGGAGCTCAGCTACATGCCGCGCGACCTGGCCGCCGACCCCTCCAGGACCGTCTTCGGCTACGGCGCCGTCGTCTCGCCGCCGAAGGACTTCGAGGCGTGGAGCGACCTGGTCAGGGCGCTCGTGGAGCACCTGGCCGAGCGGTACGGGATCCACGAGCTGATCGACCACTGGGCCTTCGAGGTCTGGAACGAGCCGAACCTGGCCGTCTTCTGGACCGGCACGCCCGAGGAGTACTTCCTGCTCTACGACGTCACCGCCGCGGCCGTGAAGAACGTCCACCCGGACCTGCGCGTCGGCGGGCCCGCCTCGGCGGCCGACGGCTGGGTGGAGGAACTGCTCGCCCACGTCGAGGAGTCGGGCGCGGCGCTCGACTTCGTCTCCAGCCACACCTACGGCAACGCGCCGCTCGACTGGCGTCCCGTCCTGGCCAGGTACGGCGTGGACGTCCCCGTCTGGTGGACCGAATGGGGGCCCACGCCCACCCACTTCCACGGCATCGGCGACGGGCCGTTCGGGGCGGCGTTCCTGCTGCATGGCATGAAGTCGGCCGCCGGCCGGATCGCCGCGCTGTCGCACTGGGTGGCCTCCGACCACTTCGAGGAGCTGGGCCGGCCGCCGCGGCTGTTCCACGGCGGGTTCGGCCTGCTGACGGTCGGCAACCTGCGCAAGCCCCGCTTCCACGCGCTCACCCTGGCCTCCCGGCTGGGCGACGCGGAGCTGGCCGCCACGCTCGACGGCGACGTGGCCGGCGTCGAGGCGTGGGCGGCCCGGCACGAGGACGGCAGGATCGGCGTGCTGGTCTGGAACGGTACCCTCAACCACGCCCAGGCCGACGGCGCCCCCGAGCTCACCCGTACGGTGTCCCTGACCGTCGACGGGCTCGCCGGCGGGGAGTACACGGTCACCCACCACCGCATCGACCGCGACCACTCCAACGTGCAGGCGGCCTGGCAGGCGATGGGCGGCGGCGACTGGCCGGCGGACGAGGAATGGGACAAACTTCGCGCCGCCAACACCCTGGACGAGCTGACCTCTCCGGCCACGGCCGCCGGGAGCACGGTCACGCTCGAGTTCGATCTGCCCATGCCGGGCGTGTCCTTCATCGAGCTGACACCGTAAAGAGCGATACCGTACGGGGCGATGTGGAGGTCTGAGGCACGGTTCTGTACGGGCGCGCACGCCGGTGAGAGCCTGTGCCCATGACCGAACCGGCTCGGGCGCTGGCCGCCCGCATCGAGCGGTTCGAGCAGGCCGCGGATCCCGGCCTGATCTGGGATCCCGCGGCGCTGGTCGAGGCCGAGCAGGCGATGCGGGCGTGCGCGGGCGACCGCACCGACGCCGTCACCTGGCGCCTGATCGGCATGCTCCACCTGGCCCGTTACCGGCTGGACCAGCGGTTCACGCAGGACGCGGCGGTGGCGGGCACGTACTTCGCCGCCGTGGCCGTGGTCGATCCGGCGCGGCTCCCGGAGCGGCTGCGCGGCTCGAACGTGCCCCCCGGCGACTCGGCCGACACGTGGGCGGGGCTCGTCGAAGAGGTGTTCCAGCACGTGGACCCGTCGGCGTACCCGCACGTGGGGCTGCTGATCCACGCCCTCGTGCGGCGCGCCATGGCACAGCCGACGACGGAGGTGGCCGACCGGCTCGGCGAGCTGCTGTTGCGGCAGTCGACGGGCTCGCCCGACCCCGCGTGGGCGCCCGGCGCGCTGGCGCTGCTCGGTGACGGGCTGGTGCGGCTGTTCGGGGCCACGGGGGAGCTGGAGGTCGTCGACGACGCCGTGCACGTGCTGTTCAGGGCGGCGCTGGCGGAGCCGGCGCACGTGGACGAGCTGGGCACGGCGCTCGGGCTGGCGGCGTTCGGCGATGAAGAGCTGGCCGGGGCGTACGTGACGGCCGCGCAGGCGCCGCCGGCCGGCCAGGACCGGTCGCAGGCGCTGCTGGCGCTGGTGGAGCTCACGTGGGCGCGCTCGACCGGGTCGTACGCCGACCGCGACCTGCTGGCGTTCATCCGGGTCGGGCAGTGCGCGCTGGACTTCTGGCACGAGAAGTGGGCCCATCCCGGCGTGCTGGCGCCGTACGCGGCCGGGCTGGTCGAGTGGTTCGTCGTCACGGGGGACGAGCGCTCGCTCGAAGCCGGGACGGAGATGCTGGAGGCCCTGCACATCACGCCCGGCGAGAAGGCGCGCGGGCTCGGCGCCGACCCCGTCGTGCGGCTCGGGCTGCTGGGAGACCGCCGCTGGAACCGGTACGGCGTCACCGGCGACTCCGACGACCTGGAGACCGCCATCGAGGTCATGCGCGAGGCGGCCGGCCAGGCTCCGCGCGGGCACTCCGACCGCGCCAGGCTGCTCGCCAACCTGGCGAACGCGGTGCTCAGGCGGGCCGTCGTGACCGGCGGGGACCCCTCGGAGCCGATCGCGGCCGCGCGTGCCGCGCTCGCGGCCCACGGGGAGCGGGACCCGGCCAGGCCCAGGGTCCTGATGCTGCTGGGCCAGGCGCTCAAGCTCGACCTCGACGCCGGGCACGCCGACGAGGCGATCGCCGCGTTACGCGAGGCGCTGGCGGCCGGTGAGCGGCTGTCGCCGCGGGCGGAGGCGTACGGGCTCGTCTCGGAGGTGCTGCGCTGGCGGGCCGCGCGCTCGGGACGGGTTGAGGACCTGAACGAGGCGGTGTCGTCCGCGCGCCAGGGTCTGGAGGTGGCCGTGAAGTCCGCCCAGGACCCGGCGCCCGCGCAGCGGGTGCTGTGCGGGGCGCTGCTGGCGCGCTTCTCGGCGCAGGGCGACCCGGGGGACCTGGGGGAGGTGCTCGAACTCGCCAGGGAAGGGGACCCGGAGCTGCTGTCGCAGCTCGGCGCGGCCCTCGACGGGACGCCGGTGCCGGACGAGCGGCTCGCGGGGGTCGCGACCGAGCTGGCGCTGGCCACGCGGAACGACGAGGTCACGGTCGAGCTGCTGCGTTACGCCGAGCGGCAGGCCGAATCGCGCGGCGAGTTCCTGCTGGAGTCCGGGCTGCGGCTGGCCTCGCTCGGGCGGCTGCGGGTGGCCTGCGCCGTGCTGGGGCGTTCGGCGGAGGCGTTCGGCTCCGGCTTCGAGGAAGGGGCTCGGACGGCGTACGCGCTGGCCGAGCAGGGGCGGGCGTACCAGGAGCTGGGCGAGCTGGGTTCGGCGCTGGAGTCGTTCGCGCGGTCGGCGGCCGGCTACGGCTCGCTGGGCGAGGTCCGGGCCGAGGCGCTCCAGCTCGGCAGCATGGGCGTCGTGCTGCTCAGGGCCGGCGACCCCGTCCGCGCGCTCGAACACCACCACCGCGCCATCGCCCTGTGCGAGAGCGCCGGGCTGGCGGCGGAGGAGGCGGCCCAGCAGGGGCACGCGGCCGAGGCGTTCCTGGCCGCCGGCGACCCGGACGGCGCCGTGGCCTGCGCGGTCCAGGCCCGTGAGCTCTATCGGGAGCTGGGAGAGACCGTGCCGGCCGCCATGGCGCTCGTCCACGCCGCCCGGGCGGCCGTCGACCAGGACGACCTCACCGCGGCCGCGGAACGCATGGCCGCCTGCGCCATCGAGCTGGAGGCCGCCGGGGCGTGGGAGGACGCGTGCCGGGCGCTCGACGCGCACGCCGTCCTGCTGGTGGAGCGCGGTCACCCCGGGCAGGCCGCCGCCTGCGAGACCCGGCTGGTGGAGATCGTGCGGCGCAGGGGCGAGCGGCGCGAGCCCGCCGACGAGTGGTACCGCATCGCGGGGCGCCGCCGGGGCCGTGGGGACTCCGACGGTGCCCGGACGGCCTTCGGGCTGGCCGAGCGCGAGTACGAGTCGCTCGGCCACTATGACGGGGCCGCCTCGGCGCGCTACAACCTGGGCGCGCTCTCGTACGCGGAAGGGGATCCAGGGCGGGCGCTGGAGGAGTTCGGGGCGGCGGCGGAGGCGTTCGCCAGGCTGCGTGCCGCGGTCAAGGAGGCGTCCGCGCTGACCATGCGCGCCTCCTGCCTGACCGCCCTCGACCGCTACGACGACGCGCCGGCCGACCTGGAGCGGGCGCTGGAGCTGGCCGCCACGGAGGGGGACGCGGGGGCCGTCCTCGTCGCCGTGCTGGGGCGGGTGGCGCTGGACCTGCGGCTCGGCTCGTGGGACGAGGCGGCGGAACGGCTGAACTCGGCCCTGGGGCTGTCGGCCGGGGACCCGCTCAAGGAGGCGGTCGTCCGCGACCGGCTGGCCGCGCTGGCTGCCCGTACCGGGGACCTGGACGCGCAGGTGGAGGCGCTGGAGCTGGCGGTGGCCGGATTCCACGCCGGCGACCAGCCCCGGCTGGCGGCGCTCACCTCGATCAAGCTCGGCTTCGCGCTGGAGGAACGCGGCGAGTTCCGCCGCGCCCGAGCCGCCCTCGAAGCCGGCCTCGCCACCCTCACCCCACCACCCACGCCTTCCGACCGACCCGCGCCTTTCGACCGGCCCGCATCCTTCGACCCGCCCACACCCCTGGGCTCGGCGTCGTCCGGCGGCTCGGGGGAGCGCGGCGGCTCCGCGCAGTCCGGCGGAGCGTTTGAGCTCATCGCGGTCATGGGCGGGGGCCTGGACGCGGAGCTGCTGTCGCGCCTGGCCCGCATCCAGCTCACGCTCGGCGAGGCGACCCGCGGCCACGCGACCCTGAACCAGGCGATCAGAGCGGCGGACGGCGACCGGGCCGAACGGCTGGAGACCTGGCTCCGCATCGAGGAGGCGGAGGCCGCCGGCGACCTGGAGACCGCCCGAGCCCTCGCCGAGCAGACGCTCGCCGCGAACCCCGTCAACGGCCGCCCCCTCGCCTCCGACTACCACTCGTTCCTGCTGGTCAAGCTCTCCTCCTTCTGCCGGGCGCTGCGGGACCTGGAGGCCGCCCGCGCGTACGCCGCCCGAGGCTACGAGCTGCGCGACGCCCTCGTGATCGACCACCTGCGCAACCTCGGCGCGGCGGCCCGGGACCTGGGCCGCCCGGACGAGGCCGCCGGCCACCTCACCGAGGCCGTCGCCCTGGCCCGCGACTCGGACGCCGCGCTCCCCGCGGACCTCGTCCAGGCGCTCGACCTGCTCGGTCGCGTACGCGCCGACCAGGCCCGCTGGGCGGAGGCCGCACATGCCTTCGACGAGGGGCTGGAGCTGCTGTCCTCGCCGGTCTGGCGCGCGCTGCGGGCCCCGTTGCTGGCCGGACGGGGCGCGCTCCACCTCAAGCTGGGCGAGCTGGCCGAGGCCGAGGCCCTCTACCGGCAGTCCATCGCGATCGTGGAGGAAGCGGGTTCCCGGACGGACCTCGCCGACAGCTACGCCGACCTGAGCCTGGTCTGCGCGCTGCGGGACTCGACGGACCAGGCCAGGCTCTTCGCCGAGAGAGCCCTGGACATCGAACACGCCCGCGGCCGGACCCGTGGCGTGGTCCTGGCGCTCATCCTGCTCGCCCGCCTCGAGGACTCCTCCCGCGCCGAGGTCGACCTGGCGGAGGCCGCGGCCCTGGCCCAGGAGATCGGATATCGGGCAGGGGAAGCGCTCGCCCTCGGCCGCCTCGGCGCGCTGTACGTGGCCACCACCTCGTACGCCCGCGCCCACCGGCACCTGTCGGAGGCGATCGGCCTGCTGGAGGAGCTCGGACACGAGCTGGAGCTGGGGATCGCACTGCACAACCGCTCCGTCGCCGCCGAGCATCTGGGGGACCTGCCGAGCGCGCTCGCCGACGCCGAACGGGCCTGCGACCTGGGCCACGCCTCCGGCCGCGACCGCGCGATCCGGCTCGCGGTCCGCCTGGGCCGTGGGCTGGCCGCCTGGCGGCACCTGGAGCACGCCAAGTCCCACACCCTGACCACCCACCTCGGCCACCGCCACTGGCCAGGGCCGGCGGGGGAGGGTGGTGACCGCTGGTCCGGGCTGGCGGGGAGTGGGGCCGGCCATTCGTCCGAGCCAGTGGGCCGTTGGTCCGAGCCGGCACGTCAGGGTGAGGAGTCCTGGCCCTGGACGGTCGAGGACCGGCCGACCGCCGCCGACCTCAGCCATCGGCGCTGGCCCGTGCCCGACGGCGTGCCCGCCGAGCTCGTGGAGGCGGAGCGGCGCGGACTCGACACCACGCGGACGCTCAGGTCGGCCGCTGGGAACACCCGGGACCCGTCGGAAGCCGCGACGTTGCTCGGACGCGCCCGCACCGCCGAGGCCGAGGTGGCGGCGCTGTGGCGGCGGATGGAACCCCTCGCCCCCGACTACGTCGCCCTGCACCGGGACCCGCCGCTCGACCAGCTCCACCTCGACGCCCTCGTCACCCCAGAAGGCAGCCCAGGCAGCGGGATCGCCGTGGTCGGCTTCCACGTCGGCGAGGAGAGCGTGACGGTGCTCGCCCACCGCACCGGCTGGACCGAGCCGCGCGCCTTCCCCACCACCGTCGGCCACGACCTGCTGGCCGACTTCACCGCCACCACCGTCGGCCGCCGTCCCGCGCTGCTGGACATCGAGGCGCGCCGCCACCGCGCGGCCGTCTGGCGCCGCCTGGCCGACCTCCTGCTGTCAGACATCCTCGACGCGCTCGGCGACGACCTGGACCACCTCTACCTGGTCCCGCACGCCGAGCTGCACCGGGTCCCGCTCCACGCGCTGGCCCCGGACGGCCGCTCGCTCCTCGAACGCGCCCTCGTGACCTACGCCCCCTCCGTCGCCGCCCTGACCCGCCTCACCCGGCGGGGCCCCGCGACGGGTACCCGGTCGTTGGTGCTCGGGTACACCCCGCATCCCGAACCCGAGGGCGCGCTCGAAGCGGCGGCGCGGGACGCCGGCGCCCTGCTGGACGTCCCGCCCCACACCGGCCCGGCCGCCACCGCGACCCGGCTCCCCGGCATCTGGGACGTGGTGCAGCTGTCGTGCCCGGGCGTGTTCGACCCGGACGACCCGTTCGGCTCGGGCATCGGGCTCGCCGACGGCCTCCTGACCGGCAGGCGGCTCATGAGCATGGCCGTGGACGCCCGGCTCGTCGTCCTCGGCTCCCACGAACGCGACCCCGCGCCGGGCGGCGGCGATGACGTGGCCGCCCTGGCCCATGCGTTCCTCCACGCGGGCGCCGGGTCCGTGCTCCTCCCGCTCTGGCCGGTCTCCGACGAGGTCACCAGGGCCCTGATGCGCGACGTCCACACCAGGCTGCGCTCCGGCATGGGCCCGGCACGGGCGCTGCGGGAGGCCGTACTGGAGCTGCGCGACCTCTACGGCCCCGCCGAGCCCGACCTGTGGGCCCCGTACGTCCTGGTGGGCCTGCCCTCCTGACGAGCGGGCGAGCAGCCTCTACGGTGGTGGGACACAGCAGAACGCGAGGGGGACGATGGACAGCCGGCGGCCGATGCGTGCCGACGCGCGGCGCAACAGGGAGCGGATCCTCCAGACCGCCCGGGAGGCCTTCGCCACCGAGGGCCTGGCCGTGTCGCTCGACGAGATCGCGCGCCGGACCGGGGTCGGCCCAGGCACCGTCCACCGCCACTTCCCGGCCAAGGAGGCGCTGGTCGAGGCGGTGCTCGCCGACCGCCTCGGCGGGCTCGCCGAGCAGGCCCGCCAGGCCGTCCAGGCGGATCAGGGCGGGTCGGCGTTCTTCCCGTTCCTGCTCGGCCTGATCGGTGAGGCCCGCGCCAAGCAGGACCTCGCCGACGCGCTCGCCAGGGCGGAGGTCGATCTGTCGGAGCTCACCCAGCGACTCGTGTTGGACCTGCGCCGGGCCTTCGCCGAGTTGCTCGCGCGGGCCCAGGAGGCCGGCACCGTCCGGGCGGACGTGGACGCCGAGGACGTGCAGGCCGTCGTCCTCGCGGCGATCACCGCCGAGCGGCATCGCGCCGACCCCGAACGGCCGGGGCGTATCGCCGCTGTGGTGCTCGACTGCCTGCTGGTCGCGTAGGACCGGCTCAGTCGCCCAGCCACTTGGAGTCCGGCATGAGCGTGGCCGCGACCAGGTAGCCGAAGAAGCCGATGGCCAGGCCCACCGCGTACGCTCCGAAGACCTCGGGGGTGCCCACCAGCGCGGTCACCGCCCCGCCACCCACAGCGGCCAACACTGGAGCCAGCACCGCCGCGAGGTCGGACAGTCCTGCCGCGCCCTGCCTGCGGCGCAGCGTCCCGTACGTGATCCAGCCGATCACCAGCCCGAAGCAGATCGCGCCGAGCACGGCCATGCGAGGACCTCCTCGTGGTCAGCCGCCACCGTGTCGCGCGGCGGCGGCCCGTGGGTCTGATAGCCGTTCACGATCGCACGAGGCGCGCCCGCCTGGCTAGAGGTAGCTCCTGGTCGCGCTCACCAGATCGGGGGTGGCGTCGCGGGTGTCGAAGTAGAGGGCGGAATCGGGGGTGCGCTCGCGGACGTCGTGGTCGCGGATCGCGAACACGGCCGGGACCACCTCCACGTCGCCGTAACGGCCGGTGACGGCCTCGCCGATCGCCCGGCGTACGGCGCCGACCACGGCACGCGAGGTGTGGCCGGGACCGGAGGCGGCGAGATAGCCCAGCATGCCCGCGAAGCGCAGCTCCGCCTCGGCCGCCGGGCGCTGCTCGGGCAGCACGGGACGGTCCAGCCAGAACACCTTGCCCGCGAGGAACGCCTCGTAGTCGTCGCCCTCGTGGCGGAGCACGCGCGCCGTCTCGGCGAGCAACTCCCCGAACTCGGCCAGCTCCGACTCGGGCGGCAGATCCGTGGTGACGAACAGGGGCACGATCAGCGCGTCGAGCATTGGACTATCCCTCCGTGAGGAGGCTCATCGTAGGACCCGCGACCGACAATCCCGGGTCACGCCACTCTCCGTGGCGGTCTAGCGTTCGGTCCACTCGTCCTGTAACGCCGAGTGCACGATCGAGTCGCGCCACCCGTTCGGCGTGTGCACGTGGTGCCGGATGCGGCCTTCCTCGACCATCCCGGCGGTCAGCATGGCGAGCTGGGCGGGTAAGTTCGCCGGGGAGCGGGCGCCCCAGACGCGGTGCAGCCCGAGCTGCTTGAAGCCGAACGACAGTAACAAGCGCACGAGGTCCGTGCCGACCCCGCGTCCCCACTGGTCGGGGTGGAGGCCGAAGCCGATCTCGGCGCTGTGCGGGTGGTCGGCCTCGATGTGCAGGCGGGCCACCCCGATCACGTCGCGGCGGGCCGTGTCGACCACGGCCAGCACGTACAGGCGGCGTGGTTCGGTCGCGGCCGCCTCCTGGGCCTGGGCGACGAGCCCCGCCACCTCGGCCAGGCTGCGGGGCGCGAACGGCATGTGCTGCGTGGCCGTGGTGTCGCCGTAGACCGCGTGCAGCGCGGTCACGTCGGCCTCCGCGACGTCACGGAGGCCGAGCCGTTCGCCGTTGTACACCACCCGCCGCATTTGCAGACGGTAACGCGATTCCCGCGATCTCTACAAGCCCTTGTCAAGTGGCGAGTTGACTCCCGTAAGCCCGCGCCACAAGCTCGGCGACGGCGCTGTGCGCGCCGAGCGGCTCCGCGTGCCCGGCATTGATCGAGGCGGCGGCCTGCTCGACGATCCCCGTGGGGGACTCGTGGCCGATCATGCAGGGCGCGATGGCCAGGCGCTCGGCGCCCGCCGCGCGCAGCCGCTGGGCCGCCATCGCGATGCCCGGCTCGCTGTCGAGCGAGGCCGAGACGACCGGCAGCGTGAGCCTGGAGGCCAGGAGCACCGCCGTGGCCTGCACCGCGTGCACCGCGCGCTCCCCGCCCACCGTGGCCATGATGACGGCGTCCACGGGGCTGGAGACGTTCAGCAGCCGTACGCGGTCGGCCCTGGCCAGGCCGCGCTCGGCGAGCCTGATGTGCAGGGCCTCGGCCAGCAGCGGGTGCGGGCCGAGCGCCTCGGTGACGACGGCGCCGCTGCCGCTGGCCGCGACCGCCTTGCCGATCTCAGCCAGGACGACCGGATCGTCCCAGGTGAGCAGCGGC
Organism: Nonomuraea sp. NPDC003707; assembly: GCF_053587055.1. NCBI lineage: Bacteria > Bacillati > Actinomycetota > Actinomycetes > Streptosporangiales > Streptosporangiaceae > Nonomuraea > Nonomuraea sp. NPDC003707. The sequence goes on from NZ_JBSFNK010000007.1 coordinate 207,209, forward strand.
ACGATGACGGCGTCGCGGCCGGAGGGCAGGGAGTCCGCCAGGTCGGTGACGCTCGTCAGCCGCACCTCGATCTGCGGGTGGTCGAGGCGTACCACGGTCGCGATCTCTTCGGCCACGCCGGCCGCCGCGCCGGGGGTGGCGAGCACGAGCATGGGGGCGTCCGGCGGCAGGGACGTGGGCACGGGACGGCGGTGGCGACCGCCGCCCGGCCGGGGGGAACGTTCACGTACAGGCAGGCTCACAGCCGCGCAGTTTATGCGTATTAGGTGGAGGTTGCTCTGTGAATAGGTGGCGATTCCGTCACAACCCAGACGCTGCGCGCAAAAAGAGTCAACCACATCTTGACTACCGCGACGGAACCACGACCGACTGGGGATTCCCGGGGGCGTACACCGTGATGCCTTGCGGCAGCGACTTGAGCTTCTCGATCTCCGCGCACGCCGGGCACTTGTCGTAACCGTCCTGCCTTGCCCGGTTCGCGTCCGCCTCCGCCTTGGCCTGGGCGACCTTCGCCTGCGCCTCGGAGACGGCCGCCGAGGCGGCCAGCGAGCGGTCCACGGCCTGCTGCACCTCGCCCGGCAGGGTCACCTTGGCCAGAGTGAAGCGCAGCCCGGTGAGGAAGTCGCCGCCGAGCGTGGCCGGCAGGTCGCGGGCCAGCGAGGCGTCGACCGCGTTCTGGACCTTGACGATGTTGGCGTTGCTGTCCTGCGCCTTGAGCGTGGAGCTCTCCAGCAGCGCGCAGGACGGCACGAGTTCGGCGCAGCGCATGGCCCCGATCTGGCCGCGCAGCGCGTTGTCGATCACGGGGCGGACCGCCTGGCCGAAGAACGCCGACCAGCCCTCGTCGCCGTCCCACGCGTAGAGCGAGCGGTCGTCCTGGGCGCGGAAGGTGCGGGTGCCGTACTTGTCGTCGAACGTCTTCAGCGTCTGATGGTCCAGGTTGAGCGTGAAGTAGAGGGTGCCCTCGATGCCGAGGTTCACCCCGTCGCTGCTGGGCACCGTCACCACGTCCACGCCGAGCGTCGTGGCCCGCTTGGGGTCGGCGGTGATCGTGTAGAAGCGCTGCTGCGCCGGGTAGAGGTGGGTGGACGACCACATGCCGGTCCAGGTCAGGCCGGAGCCGGGGTTGATCACCTGGCGTACCTGGTTGTCGTCGAGCGGGCCGCCGTCGCGGATGACGGCCACCTCGCCGCCGCCCGTGCTCTCCAAGCCCCCCAGGCCCCCGATGAGCAGGGGGACGGCGATGAGCGCGGCGACGACGATCAGGGCGATTCTCATCAGTACCCCTTCCGCGCGGGCGGCGTTGGCAGCCGCCGCCCGCGGCTTCTCGCGGCGTTTTCCGGCTGAGCTCAGGCGAAGGGTCCCACCTGGCCGGGCAGGGAGGCCTTGGCCTTGGGGCCGGGGTCGGGCTGCGCGGCCAGGTCGAGGTCGCGGGTCTCCGGGGCGATGGCCAGGCCCAGGGCCGTGACCGCCAGGGCGACCACCACGTAGATCGACACCGCGACCGTGGTCTGGTACGTGTCGAACAGGCTGAGGGCGATGATCGGGGCCAGGGCGCCGCCGACGATGCCCGCCACCTGATAGCCCATGGAGGCGCCGCTGTAGCGCAGCCGCGTGCTGAACAGCTCGGCGATGAAGGCCGCCTGCGGCCCGTACATGGCGGCGTGGGTGACCAGCGCGACCACGGCGGCCAGCGCGATCAGCGGGAACGATCTGGTGTCGAGCAGCGGGAAGAACGCGAACGCCCACACCGCCGCGCCCACCACGCCCGCGAAGTAGACCGGCCGCCGCCCGAACCGGTCCGACAGCGCGCCGGCCAGCGGGATCAGCACGAGCTGCAGCGCCGACCCGATCAGCACCGCGTTGAGCGCGTACGAACGCGGCAGCTTCAACACCGTGGTGAGGTAGACGATGATGTACGCGGTGAACGTGTAGAAGGCCACGTCCACCCCGATCCGCGCGGTGAAGGCGGACAGCAGGGCCCGCGGGTGCGTGTGCAGCACCTCCAGCAGCGGCATCTCCGCCTTGGCGCCCTGCTCCTTGACCTGGGCGAACAGCGGCGACTCGGTCACCCGCAGCCGCACCCACAGTCCCACGAACACCAGCACGCCCGACAGCAGGAACGGCACCCGCCAGCCCCACGACAGGAACGCCGCGTCGGACAGCGTGAACGACAGGAGCGTCAGCAGCCCGGTGGCCAGCACGTATCCGGCGGGCACGCCGACCTGCGGCCAGCTCGCGTTGAAGCCGCGCCGCCGCCCGTCGCCGTGCTCCAGCGACATGATCACCGCGCCGCCCCACTCGCCGCCGAGCCCCAGGCCCTGAACGAACCTGAGCACCGCCAGCAGGATCGGCGCGAGCACGCCCGCGCTCGCGTAGCCGGGCAGCACGCCGATGAGGAACGTCGAGACGCCCATCACCAGGAGCGTCACCACCAGCACGGTCTTGCGCCCCGCCCGGTCGCCGAAATGGCCGAACACGACGCCGCCGAGCGGCCGGGCGACGAACGCCACGGCGTTGGTGGTCAATGACGCCAGCGTCGCGTTGAACGGGTCGAGCGCGGGGAAGAACAGCTTGGGGAAGACCAGGGTCGCCGCCGTGGTGTAGAGGAAGAAGTCGTACCACTCCAGCGACGTTCCGATCAGGCTGGCGAGGATCACCCGCCGGGTCTGTTGCGCGGAGCCTGTCATTCGATCGCTCCTTGTTCGTCTAGGGGGTCCTCTTCAACATAAGAATCGTTGAACAATTCGACAAGAGGTTTGCTCCATGATTCGCTGTCAAATGTGGATAACGTGGTTGCCGATCTCGCTCAGGACCGCCCCAGGCTGGGCCGCAGCAGCACCGCGGAACGGGTGGCCGACATCCTGCGCGACCGCATCAGCGAGGGCTTCTTCCGTCCGGGGCAGCGGCTGTCGGAGGAGTCGATCTCGGAAGGGCTCGGCGTGTCGCGCAACACGCTGCGCGAGGCGTTCCGGCTGCTCGGCCACGAGCGGCTGCTCGACCACAAGCTCAACAGGGGCGTGTTCGTCCGGCTCCCGTCCGCCGAGGACGTCGCCGACCTCTACCGCGTGCGCCGCGTGCTCGAAGGGGCGGCCGTACGGCGCGGCCCGGCCCCCGAGGCGCTGGCCGTGATCAAGGAGGCCGTGCTCGACGCCGAGCGCGCCGCCGAGCAGGACGACTGGCAGGGCGTCGGCACCGCCAACATCCGCTTCCACCAGGCGCTGGTCTCGCTGAACGAGAGCCCCAGGATCGACGAGGCCATGCGCCAGCTCCTGGCCGAGCTGCGGCTGGTCTTCCACGTGATGGAGAACCCGCGGGCCTTCCACGAGCCGTTCGTCGACCGCAACCGGACCCTGCTCGGGCTCCTCGAGTCGGGGCGGCCCGAGAAGGCCGCCGCGTACCTCGACGACTATCTCGACCACGCCGAACGGCTGCTCATCGAGGCGTACACGCCGTAACGTCTGTGGCATGGACCGGATCTTCACCGTTGACGAGGCCCGCGAGCTGCTTCCCGCTGTCATGCGTGACGCCCGCGAGGTGATCGCCGCCCGCGCCGACCTGGCCGAGATCGACTTCGACCGGCGGGCCACGGGGAGCTCCCCGCTCGGCGGCCTGCCCGAGATCAAGGGGCTGCAGGCCCGCATCGAGGAGATCCTCAGCGGGTGGAACGAGCGGGGGATCGAGGTCAAGGGCATCGCGCCGGTGCTGGTCGACTTTCCCGCCGTGATCGACGGGGTGTCGGTGCGGCTGTGCTGGATCGAGGGCGAGCCGGAGCTGGCCTGGTACCACCGTACGGAGCTCGGCTTCGCGGGCCGCCGCCCGCTGGACCCCGGGAGGGAGTGAGCCGTAGCCGTGGCCGATCTGTGACCAACCGGCCACGTCAAGCGGGTGTCTAACGGGGTGAGCGAAAGGATCACACCGATGAGGCACCCCTCAGCGACCGCGGCCCTGCTGGCGTCGGCGGTCATCGGCGGACTGGGGCTCGCGCCCGGCCCCGCCCACGCCCAGTCGAAGTCCCCGGAGGCCCGCGCCGCCTGGGTCAAGACCTGCACCCACAAGAAGGACGACCTCGACTACCCCTGCGGTCACTGGCAGCTGATCATGCGGGACGGCCGCAAGGTCGCCGTGCCCGGCGCGGCCACCTCGCAGATCGACGCCAAGGGCAACGAGGTCCACGACACCGTCACGTTCGCCATCAGCGCCGACGGCCGCGTGATGGCGTACGAGCGCAAGAGCGACCACCGCCTGGTCGTCCAGCCGATCGCGGGCGGCCCGGCCAGGACGCTGCCCAAGGCCGCGGTCCCCAAGGGCGTCGGCACCTCCGACATCGGCGTCTACCTGTCGCCCAAGGGCGACACGGTCGTGATCGACTACGGCGACGAGCCCGTCCGCCTGCCCGCCAAGGTCATCACGGTCGCGACCGGCAAGATCACGACGCTGCCCCTCGGAGAGGGCATGGGCGGGTTCAGCGGCGACGGCGACGAAGTGCTGACCAAGCGCTATCTGAGCGACAACACGCTCCGCCTGACCGCGCGCCGGCTCGGCGGCGCCTCGGTCAAGGCGACCCCGCCCCAGCTCGTCGCGAACGCCCCCACCCTCGTCCTGGCCCCCGACGGCCGGACGGTGGCCGTGTTCACCGCGGGCAACGCCGACACGAAGAAGCCGCCGAGGGTGCGGACCTACGACCTGGCGACCGGGCAGCTGTCCGGCGGCGCCGACCTGCCGCTCTCGCCCGGCGTGCCGCCGGACCTCGCCTGGTGGGGCCCGGACGGCCTGCTCCACGCGGTGGTGGAGAGCGGTGACGTCGGGGAGACGGCGGTGATACGGGAGCTCACCGTCGATCCCGACTCCGGGGCGGTCAACCAGACCGGCCGATACACCATCAGCAAGACCAGGTACGCCTATGTGAAGGCGGGGGAGTGAACGACATGAAAGCCAAGATCTTCGCGGTCCTCGCGGCCGCCGTCGTCGCGGTGCCGGGGGGCGTCGCGTACGCGGAGCCGCACGCGCAGGCACATCGGGGGCACGACAGCGTCCGGTACGCCGCCATCAAGAGCTGCGGCAAGGACGGGGACGCCAAGCCGTGCGGCGACTGGCGGCTCGTCATGCACGACGGCAGCCAGAGCATGCTGCACGACGCCCAGACGGTCGCGCTCGACGTGAAGCGCAAGAAGCTCGTGTACGCCTCGGCGCCCATCGCGGTCAGCGGCAACGGCCAGCGGATCGCGTACCTCACCAAGACCGGCAAACTGGCCGTGCGCACGCTCGGGGGCGGCGTCAAGCTGTTCGCCAAGGACGCGCTGCCCCGGGTGGACCAGAACAACATCACCCTCCGTCTGTCCGACGACGGCGCCCGGCTGGCCGCCGTCATCTCCGGCGAGAAGGTCCAGAGCACGCGCGTGTTCGACACCGCCACCGCTGCCCGGCTCGGCTCCGTGCCGGGCAACCTGACCGTGCTGGGCTTCAGCGGCGACGGGGACGAGGTGCTCACCAGCACAGACGCCGACGAAGGCGTCACCGACCTGGCCGTCTACAGCGACACCGGCGAGCAGCTCGTACGCGGCACGCCGCCGCAGGTCGTGTCGTCCAACTCGCCGCAGGCGCTGTCCGCCGACGGCCGCACGGTCGCGTCCCTCGTGGCGGGGAAGAAGCCGCAGCTCGTCCTGTACGACATGCAGACCGACCAGGTCGTCGGCCGCAAGAAGCTCAACCTGCCGGCCGGGGACGTCGACATGGTCGACTGGACCGGGGACACCCAGGTGACCGTCCACCTGGTCCAGTACCAGGAGAGCGGCAACAAGATGACCATCGTCCAGATCGACACCGAGACGGGCGCGGTCAAGGTCCGGGACCGGTATCGGATGCTGAAGGGCATGTTCGTCTTCGCGGCGTGCGGCGGCTGACGCGGCGCGGGGCCCGGGGAGGCGGCGGGGACTCCCCGGGCCCGCACTGGCATAACCTTCTCGAGGTGGAGGTTCACTCGACCAAGGCGATGGCCGCCAGGGCCGTCGACCTGTGCGTGGCGCTGCTGCACGAAGGGCCGTCCGTCGAGTCGGTGTCGCGGGTCCTGCGCGACCACGGGGAGACCGGGGACCTCGACCTCGGCGAGGCCGACGTGACGGCGATGCGGGCGGCGGCGGCGCGGCTGCGCGAGGTCCTGGGCGCGGCCACCGTCGGCGAGGCGGCCGACCTGCTCAACCGGCTGCTCGCCGGATCGGCCCGAGCGCCCAGACTCACCAGCCACGGGGGCACGACGAGCTGGCACGTGCACGTCGACAGCGGGGACGACGCGCCGTGGGGGGAGTGGTTCCTGGCGTCGTCGGCGATGGCGCTGGCGGTGCTGCTGGCCGACCATCAGCGCATTCCGGGCGGGCTGTGCGCCTCGCGGGGGTGCGGGCGGCCGTACCTGGACCTCGGGGGCGGCAGCCCGCGACGCTACTGCAGCACCCGCTGCGCCACCCGCGAACGCGTCGCCGCCCACCGCTCCCGCACCTCACCGCCCGCCTCGGGCTGAGCGCGACGCTTCTTCCGGGGGTCCCTTGTCGCGGCGCCCGGCCGTGAGTACGGCCACGGCGACGGCCTGCAGCACGGCCCCCGCCACCAGGGCCGAGCTCGCCGAGTACGCCGCCAGCGGTCCGGCCAGCGCTGACCCGATCGCGAACGAGGTGATCTTCAGACTGGCCCCCGTGGTGAACACCTGGCTGCGCAGGCGGGCCGGCGCCTCGCGGTGCCGGACCGAGAACAACGCGGTGAGCTGCGGCCCCTCGCCCGCTCCCGCCACCGCCGCGGCGACCACCGCAGCCCAGAACGTCCCGGCCCCGGCCGCCAGCGCCATCCCCGCGCCGAGCACCGCCGTCCCCCAGGCCAGGACGCGGTCCCACCGCCGCACCCGGCCCCACGCGGCGATCACCGCGTTCGCGGCCAGCCCGGACGCGGCGGTGACGGCCAGCAGCAGCGCGCCGTGGCCGCTCTGGCCGGTGAGCTCGGCGCCGAGGACCGGCGCGGACACGACCAGCATGGCCAGGCCGCAGCACGAGACCGCGGACCCGGCCGTCGCCCGGCGCAACGTCGCGTTCCGCCAGATGACGGCGAACCCCTCGACCAGCTCCGCCCGAATCGCCCGTCCGCGACCGGCCGCGCCACCGTCGGCGGGCGAGCCGGGTGCGGCGGGGTGAGCGCACACGGTGGCGGGCGAGGCGGGTACGGCGGCGGGTGCGGCCGAACGGGCCCGTACGGGAGGCAGGCTCCAGGCGGCCGGCAGCGCGGCGACGAGCAGTCCGGCGCACACCAGGACCGTCGCGGTGCCTCCGCTCGCGCTCGCCACCAGCCCCACCACGGCGGGACCGGCCAGCCCGGCCACGTTGTAGCTCATGGAGTCGAGCGCGTTGGCCCTGCTCAGGCGTTCGGGACCGGCCACCCGGGGCAGCTGCGCCGTCCAGCCCCCGGTCAGCGCGGGCCCCAGCAGCCCGGCCACGACCGCCACGCCGATCAGGGCCGCGTCCGGCACCCGGCCCAGCCCGTACAGGACCAGCAGGAGCCCGGTCGCGTACCCGAGGAGACAGCCCGCGAGCAGCCGCCCCGGCCGCCGCGCCCGGTCGAGCAGCACCCCGAGCAGCGGCCCTCCGAACGCGGCCGAGACGGTCAGCCCCGCCAGCAGCCAGGACGCCGTCAGGGGAGACCCGGTGACGGCCAGCCCGGCGACCAGGAGCGCGGGCCCGGACATCTCGTCCCCGGTGCGCGCGGCCACCGCACCGGCCATGTAACGGTATAACACGGTGAAGACGTTACAGGACGGCGAGTGCCGGCCCGGCCCGTGCGCCGCGCGGACCGGGCCTGTGGCTGGGGTCAGGCCGAGCTGGTGATGACCGCGAAGCGGGCGCCGTAGGGGTCGGCGAGGAAGGCCATGCGCCCGACCTCCTCCACGTCCGTCGCGGGAGCCCGCAGTGTGCCGCCGAGCTGCTGCGCCAGCGCAGCCGTGGCGTCGCAGTCGGGCACCTCGAAGTACGGCAGCCAGTGCGGGCTGTCACCGGGCTGGAGCTGGACGATCCCGGCCATCGCCGAGGCCTCACCGCCGTCGGCGGGCGAGATGACGGGGTAGGAAATGTCGCCCATGGGCAGGTCTTCGACGCGCCAGCCGAAGACCGACTGGTAGAAGGCCCGGATGCCGGCGGGGTCGGGGGTGTAGAGCTCGATCCAGCCGAGCGAGCCAGGCTTGGTGACCATGCCGAGCCCCTTCGTCCGGCCCGGCTGCCACACCGCGAACGCGGCCCCCGTGGGATCGGCGAAGACCGCCATGCGGCCCTGGCCCTCGACGTCGCTCGGCGGGAAGAGCACCGTGCCGCCCGCCTGCTCGATCGTCTTGGCGATCACGTCGACGTCGGGCACCTGGAAGTACGTCAGCCACGCCGGGGTCCAGCCCTCCTGCGTCACCTCGCTGATCCCGGCGACCGTCTTGCCGTCGACCTGGCAGAAGCGATACTGCATGTACTCGGGGCCCAGCGTGACGGACTCCCAGCCGAACAGCCCCGTGTAGAAGACGTTCGCCGCCTCCGCGTCGGGGGTGTTGACCTCGATCCAGCAGGGGGCTCCCGGTAGGTAATCGGTGGTGAGCATGGCCTGCTCCTTCGTGTGACGAAGCGATGGGTGGCCTCTTCGCCTCACGGTGCGGGCTGAGGGCGGCGATGCCACTCGTATCCGGCGATTGCCAGCCTCGCACGACCCCTCGGCAAAGGCGAGCCGACACCCCAGTCGAATGCATGTTTGAACAAAGGCATACACTTGACCGCATGACAGCCTCGTTCCAAGCATCTCTGCTCGGCCTCGACGAGGAGCTCGGGGTCGGGCCGCTCGGCGTCACGGTCCGCAGGACACACCTCGACCACGGCGCCTGGATCGACCTGCGGCCGGGCTGGCTCACGGGGGCCGACACGCTGTTCGAGCGGCTGGCCGGGACGGTGCCGTGGCGGGCGGAGCGGCGGCGCATGTACGACCGGGTGGTGGACGTGCCGCGGCTGCTGAAGTTCTACGACGAGGACGAGACCCTGCCGGATCCGGTGCTCGAGGACTGCCGCCGGGCCCTCGACGATCACTACGGTGAGGAGCTGGGGGAGCCGTTCCGTACGGCGGGGCTCTGCTTCTACCGCGACGGGCGCGACAGCGTGGCCTGGCACGGCGACACGATCGGGCGGGGGAGCACCGAGGACACCATGGTGGCGATCGTCTCGGTCGGCACCCCCCGCCCGCTCCTGCTCCGGCCCCGTGGCGGCGGGCCGTCCATCCGGCGGGATCTGGGGCACGGGGATCTGATCGTGATGGGCGGGAGTTGCCAGCGCACGTGGGAGCACGCGATCCCGAAGACCTCCCGGCCGGCGGGGCCGCGCATCAGCATCCAGTTCCGCCCCCGCGGCGTCCGCTGACACCGCCTACGCGGTTATCGGAGGGTCAGGTGGGCGAGGCGGCCCTGGCCGCCGGAGGCCCAGCAGGAGAGGTCGCGGGTGCAGGACACCGTGTCGAACGATCCGTTGTCGAAGGTCTCCCAGGTGCGCCCGCCCGACCACGTCACGTCGCTGCCCGAAGGCCCCACCGCGATGGCGGCGAACGGCAGGTGGGGGAGCCACGCCACGCCGGAGCGGTAGGCGGGCGGCGGGGTGGTGGCGGGTTGCCAGGTGGTGGCGCCGTCCCGGGTGAGGGCGGCGGCGCTGGGGGAGGGCTGGTCGGGGCGGTAGTCGCCGCCGACCGCGAGGCCGTGGTGGCGGTCGCGGAAGGCCAGGCCGAAGACGCCGCGGGCCGGGTCGCCCGCGGGGATCGGGGTGCCGGAGACCGTCCAGGTGCGCCCGCCGTCCTCCGTACGGTAGACGCGCGAGTCCGTGCCCTCGCCGATCGACAGCGCCACGGCCCTGCGCTCGTCGAACGCCTCGATCGAGAATGCCGGGCGCGGACCCCTGGCTTCAGCCATGGGCGTAAGCCCGGCGCGGGAGTGCCCGCCAGGGCGCGAGCGTGCATTGACGGGAATCGACTGCGGTGACGTGCCCGGCGTGAGTATGGTGGGTCGCGGTCGAACACGTGAGTGATAACCAAGCTCGCGAGGGGGACCGGGCAAGGATCTACTCACCGCTGGGAGGGCGGAGCACGCACAACTCAGACCGGGTGCGCGTGTTGGGGCGTGGAAACCCGCGAAAGCGGGGCCGGAAGGTGAATCGCCAAGCAACAGCGTCGCGACCATGCGCGTAGCCGCACGGTTGGGACGGCTGGAATCCCCCGGATTCATCCGTGGGGAGCGCTTCAAGTCGCGGAACTGGAGCGTGGAGGTGTCGGGCGGGGAGACGTTCTGCTGGCTCTGCCCGCCGTCGACGGTCCTCATGTCGGGCAAACTAGTCCAAAGGATCAACACCGTCCATGGTGTCCGCCCGGGCTTCGGTCAGGCGGACTCGCGGGCCGCACCCCAGGACAGCAGCGCCTCCGCCGTGTCGAAGCGGCGGCTGGAGTCCGACTCGCCGAGCAGCACGCCCACCAGCGTGTGGCCGCGCTTCTCGCCCGCGAACGCCAGCGTGAACCCGGCCGCCCGGGTGAACCCGGTCTTCAGCCCGAGCGCACCGGGCGTCCCGAGCAGCTTGTTGGTGTTGCGCCAGTCGTACGAGCGGTGCTCGGAGGTGGCGTCCAGAGAGTGGTACCGGGTCCCGGCCACTTCCTTGATCAGCGGCACCTGCACGGCCTTGGCCGCCAGCATGCTCTGGTCGCGGGCGGTGGAGTAGCCGTCCCCGCCGCGCTTGGGCAGGCCGTCGGCGTTGACGTACTCGGTGTCGTTCATGCCCAGCTCGCGCGCGGTCGCGTTCATCTTGCCGACGAAGCCGCCGACGCCGGGGCCGTACGTGCGGGCGAGCGCGTGGGCGGCGTCCGCGCCGGAGGGGAGCATGAGGCCGTACAGGAGCTCGCCGACGGTGAGGCGGTCGCCGGGCCGCAGGTCGGCGGTGGTGCCGCCGCCGTCCTCCGCGTACTGGACGTCCTCCCGCTTGACCTGCACCACGTCCGTGGGCTTGGCGGTCTTCAGGACGACGTACGCGGTCATCATCTTGGTGACGCTGGCGATCGGGAGGCGGTCGTCGGCGTTCTTGCTGAACAGTTCCTTGCCGGACGAGACGTCCATCAGGTAGGCGGCGCTGCCGTACACCGAGGGCGCGTCCTGCTGGACGGCGTGGACGGGCGCGGCGGCGGGGGCGCTGGCGTGTGCGGGTGCGGTGAGCCCCGTGACCAGGGCAAGGGCACCTGCCGCAGCGGCCAGGTGGGCTTTCCGAATACGCATCGCTCCAGATTGCCGCGCCCTTTGAGATGCTTTTGCCGAAATGGGCGATATTTCGTGACAAAGGGAGCGGAAAGCCCGGCCATGCCGAAGGAATCTGTCAGGTAAATCTTTTCCCGGACGTCCAGAAGTTGTCGGCCACGCGCTCACCCGCCAGCAACTCCGAGAACAAATCCTCCCACAATGGCATCACCAATTCAGGCGCGTACGCACGCGACGCTTTGTGCGCCGCCTTCCCCATCCGCACCCGCAGCTCCCGGTCACCCATGACCCGGCTCAGCGCGGCGGCCAGCGCGTCCACGTCCCGCGGCGGCACGAGCACGCCGTCCACCCCGTCCGTCAGCACGTCCCGGGGGCCGGTCGGGCAGTCGAAGGCGACCACGGGCAGCGCGTGCGTCATGGCCTCGATCATCACCATCGGCAGGCCCTCGAACCGGGAGCTCAGCGCGTACACGGAGGACTCCGCCAGCTCCCTGTCCAGCCGGTCGGTGCGCCCGGCCAGCGACACGTGCTCGCCCAGCCCGAACCCGTCGATGAGCCCCTGCAACTGGCCCTTGCGCGGCCCGGTGCCGAAGATGCGCAATCGCCATTCCGGATGTTCCCGCACCACCTGCGCGAAGGCCGTGATGAGCAGGTCGAACCCCTTCTGCGGCACCAGCCGCCCGGCCGCGACCACGACGGGATTGACCTGTTGGGAACGTTCCTGGTCGGCCTGATGGACCGCGTTCGGGATCTGCACGATGGGGGTCGAGGGCAGCAGGCGCTGGTACTCGAGGCGGTTGGTGCGCGTCAGCACGGTGACCGCGTCGAACCGGCCGTAGTGGCGGGCGATCTCCCTGCGGATGGTGTCGGGGTACGCCGACAGGTTCATGTGCTCCTGGGCGACCCTGACGACTTCCTTGGCGGCGCGGCGGGCGGCGATCAGGTTCAGGGCGGGCCTGGTGGTCACGAGGACGCCGTCGCGCAGGCCGGAGACGTACTCCATCGCCGCCCACTCCACCCGCTCGGTGAAGTAGTCGGCCGCGAACTCGCCCCTCGGCACGATCTTGCCGCGTACCTTTCGCCAGGCCCGGCGCCCGAACGAGTCCGGCACCCTGCCGCCGCGCTGGTCCACCAGCGCGGTGATCCCGACCCGCGGGTCGAGCGCGAACTGGGGGGTGTCGCGCCGCCGCACCAGGCTGACCAGCTCGACGTCGTGGCCCGCGGCGGCCATCGCGTTGGCCTGGTTGACGACGGTGCGGATGGTGCCGCCCATGCCGTACGCGTGCAGCATGAGGTAGCGGATCTTCACGTGAGGTACCCCCAGGTCCGGCACATGGGTTTCAGCGCGTCCGGGACCTGGTCCGCGGAGGGGAGCTCCCGCGCGGGCTGCACGGCGCCGGAGCGGATCTTGTCGCGCCAGTCCCCGAGGCCCTTCTCCAGGACGGACTGCTCCCCGTACGCGAGCATCCCCGCTTCCCACTCCAGGCCCAGGAACTCGCAGATCTCGCGGGTCACCTTCTCCGGGTCGGCGCTCAGCTCCTCGTACCTGACGGTCAGGCCGGGCAGGGCTGACCTGGCCCGCTCGACGGCCTTCATGTACCGCAGCGCGTCCAGCGCGGCCTCCTCGGGGGTACGCCTGTCGGGGCTGGCCTCATGCCAGGACGCGGCGATCGAGGCGGGGTGGCGGAGCAGGAAGACGAAGCGCGCGTCGGGCCAGCAGGCGGCGATGCGGTGGTAGGCGAAGGCGTTCGCGGGGGTCTTGTCCACGATGAACCGTTTGCCGCTGCGTACCAGCTCCCGGTGCAGGACGCGGTCCCACAGCAGATGCTCCAGATCGGCCTGGTTGTGCCCGAGGGCCGCCATCGCCTTGGCCGCCAGGCTCGTGTCGAACTGCACACGGAGGCGGCGTACGTGCAGCTCGTGAGGGGCGTGCAGGGCGGAGTGGGCGTTCAGAATCGCGCGCAGGAGCGTCGAACCGGACCGCACGGGGGACAGGAGGAACACGGGGGAGTCGAGCAACCGGTCGGTCGCCGGATCCGCGGGCGGTCTGATCTCGGGAACGGGCTGGGGAGGAGCCGCTTTTCCTACACGTTCGATCTGGAATCCGGTGAACCTGACCAGCGCTTTGTTCATTTTGCGCTGCCAGTTCATGCCGAGGGAGACTACCCATCGTTCCTGGCAATTCCCTGGCAACGGTAAACGGCGGACGTAATCTGATATTTACCGATACGCTCGCGCGCGTGGACGATCTCGATCGCGTTTCCTGGGGCAAGCTGAAGCACGCCTACGGCCGGGCCACGGACGTGCCCGGCCAGATTCGGGCGCTCGCGTCCGAGGACGAAGGCGAGCGCCAGAAAGCCATGTCGGCGCTCTACGGCAACATTTTCCACCAGGGCACCCGCTTCCCGGCCACCCCGCACGCGGTGCCGTTCCTGGCCCGCCTGGCCGCCGACCCCGCCACGCCCGACCGCGAGCTGATCCTCCATCTGCTCGCCTCCCTGGCCCTCGGCTACGAGGAGGGCCACCTGCCGGAAGGCGTCGGCATCGCGCGCTGGCGCGAGGAGAGCGCGGGCGTGCAGTCCAGGAGCAAGGAGGAGGCCGACGCCCACCTCGAGCAGTGGGTGGCCGAGGCGCCGAACGACGCCGTCCGCAGGGACCGGGCCTACGTCCGGCAGACGTACGACCACAAGCTGGAGCGCATGTTCGACGCCGCCATGCTGGCCTCCTACGACGCCGTCAGGGAGAACCTGCCGATCGCCCTCCTGGCCGACGGGGATCCGCACGTCAGAACGGCCGCGGCGTACCTCGTGAGCTGGTTCCCCGAGGAGGCGGACACCACCGGGCCCGCGCTCGCTGGCCTCGTCGAGGCCGACGCCGAGCCGGTCACGGTCGCGACGGCGATGTTCGCGCTCTCCCTGCTGCCCTGGCCGGCAGAGGCGTCGGCAGAGGCGTCGGCAGGGGTGCCAGCAGGGGCGATCGAGCCCGGGCTCGGCCACGCCGACGGCCTCGTACGCGACGCCGCCGCGCTGGCGCTGGTCAACCTGCACGGCGAGGACGCGCCCCCGCAGGCCCGCGACGCCGTCGTCCGGCTGCTCACCGCCACCGGCGACACCCCGCTCCCGTACGCCGAGGGCGACCTGGCCACGCTGGCCGCCCGCGTCAGCAAGCGACGCCTGCCCGGTGATGCGCCCGCCAGGGCCCAGGCCCTCATCGCCCGCCTGGCGGCCGCGAAGCCCGTGGACGCCTTCCCGATCGCGGGCGACCTCCTGGAGACCGTCGCGGACGCGCCGGAGCTACGGCGGGCCGCCCTCACGGCCATCGCCGACTTGAGTGACGACGCGTGGAGCTGGATCAACCTCCAGGAGGTCCTGCGCGCCCACGGCGTCCCGGACGACCGGGACGCCCTGCGGGAGCACCTGCGGGATCATTGACCGGCCAGGCCGGTGTGGGCGACGCCGCGTACGATCTGCCGCTGGAAGAGCACGAACACCACAAGCAGCGGCAGCCCGGCCAGCACGACCGAGGCCATGATCTGCGCGTACCGCAGCCCGAACGTCCCCTGCACCACGTTGGCCAGCCCGACGGGCAGCGTCATCGTGTTCGGGTCGGTGGAGACCAGGAACGGCCAGAGGAAGTTGTTCCAGGTCGTGATGAACGTGAAGATCGACACGGCGGCCAGCACCGGGCGCGACAGCGGCAGCACGATCGTGAAGAACACCCGCCACCGCCCGGCCCCGTCCACGAAGGCCGCCTGCTCCAGCTCCGGCGGCACGTCCTGGAAGAACTTGAACAGCACGTACACGATCAGCGGCGCCGCCACCTGCGGCAGGATGATCGCCCACCAGGTGTCGACCAGCCCGAGCGCCACCATCTCCGCGAACAGCGGCGCGATCAGCACGTGCGGCGGCACCATGATCCCGGCCAGGATCACCGCGAGCAGCACCCGCTGCCCCTTGAACTGCGTGCGCGCGAACCCGTAAGCCGCCATCGCCGAGAACAGCACGGTCAGGAACGTGACGATCACCGCGGTGACGGTCGAGTTGATCGCCCACTTGACGATGCCGCCGGTGCCCAGGACCAGCCGGTACGAGTCCAGCGTGATCTCGCTGCCGAACCACTGCAGCGGGACCTTCGTGGTCTCGGTCTCCGGCTTGAGCGAGGTGGCGATCGCCCAGGCGATGGGCGCGAGCCAGACGACCGCCAGGGCCAGGGCGACCACCAGCAGGACGAGCTGGCTGAAGCTGAACCGCTTGGTCATGACGAGATCTCCGTCCGCTTGCGGAACAGCCGCAGCTGCGCCAGGGAGACGATGACGATCAGGACGAACAGGATGTACGAGACGGCCGAGGCGTAGCCGGTGCGGTAGCCGGTGAAGCCGACGTCGTAGGCGTACTCGATGATCGGCCTGGTGGAGTCCTGCGGCCCGCCGGCGGTCATCAGGTAGATCTGGTCGAACACCTTCAGCGACGCCAGCAGCTGCAGCACCACGATGAGCGCGGTCGTGCGGCCGAGCAGCGGCAGGGTGATCGAGCGCAGCTTGTCCCAGGCCGAGGCGCCGTCGATGGCGGCGGCCTCGTACAGGTGCTGCGGGATCGACTGCAGCGCGGCCAGGTAGAGCAGGAAGTTGAAGCCGACCGTCCACCAGACCGTGGTCAGCACCATCGACCACATGGCGACCGACGGGTCGCCCAGCCACAGTGTGTCGGTGCCGAGCGTGCCGTTGAGCAGGCCGTAGTCGGGCGGGTAGATCATCTGCAGCCACAGCAGCGACACGACGGCGGACGGCAGCAGGAACGGCCCGAAGAACGACAGCCGCCACAGCCACTGCACGAACCGCAGATGGTGCACCAGCAGCGCGAACCCGAGGCCGAGCAGCACCAGCGGGACCGTGCTCAGCACGGTGAACGCCAGCGTGTTCCACAGCGAGTGCCACATGCGCGGGTCGGCGAACGCCTCGGCGTAGTTGGCGAACCCGACCAGGTGGTTGTTGCCGCCCGCGATGTTCACGCTCGACAGGCTCATCCGGAAGCCGAGCACCGTCGGCCAGACCAGGAAGGCCAGGTAGATCAGCAGGAACGGCGCCACGAACAGCAGCCCGTGCTGCGTCCAGCCACGCCGGACCTTCGCCTGGGCGACGGGGGCGGCGGTCGCGCGAGCCGCGACGGTGGTGGTCATGCGCCCTCCTCGTTCATTGGCGCTCCTCGGAGGGGAAGGGGTTCGGGGCGGACAGCAGCCGGTCGAGCGCCGCCTTGGCCGCGGCCAGGCCCTCCTCCGGCGTGTGGTCCCCGGTGATGACCGGGGAGAAGGCCTGCCCGAACTCGAGCCACAGCCGCGACGCCGACCCGGCGAACCACACCTGCGGGTCGAGCGCGACGTCGGT
Organism: Nonomuraea sp. NPDC003707; assembly: GCF_053587055.1. Classification (NCBI taxonomy): domain Bacteria; kingdom Bacillati; phylum Actinomycetota; class Actinomycetes; order Streptosporangiales; family Streptosporangiaceae; genus Nonomuraea; species Nonomuraea sp. NPDC003707. The sequence goes on from NZ_JBSFNK010000007.1 coordinate 223,867, forward strand.
GATGACCGAGCGGTACTCCGACTGCGGCTGGAGAGACAGGTACTCGGGCTCCTCCAGCGCCGGCAGGTACGCGGGCACGTGCCCGGCGACCGCCCAGTCCGCGCTGTTCTTGACCAGGTAGGCGATGAACCGGTATGTGGCCCGCTCCACCTCGGGGTCGCGGTTGCGCTGGTGCGGCAGCACGAACGAGTGGCAGTCGGCCTGCGCCGCCCCCGAGCCGAACACGTTGGGGAACCGGGTCATGCTGAACGGCGTCTTGCGCTCCTTGAGCCCGGTGGTCTCCCAGTCGCCGTTCCACAGGAACGCGGCCTGGCCGTTGGTGAAGTTGGCCACCGAAGCCCCGTAGTCGGTGCGCCGGTCGCACAGCCCCTCCTCCCCGAGCCGGCGCATGAACCGCAGCACCTCGAGCGCCTTGGCGTCGTCGATGGCGATCTTGGTGCCGTCGTCCGACAGCAGCGTGCCGCCGCTCTGCGGGTAGAGCGAGTACCACACGCGCCAGGGGCCCACGGTGCCGATGCCGAGCGCGTCGTAGGCCAGCGGGGGTTTGCCGCCCATCACCTCCTTGGCCTTGTTCAGCGCCGCCACCAGCTCGTCCACGCCCGTCGTGGGCTTCAGCTTGCCGTCGGGGCCGAGCAGCCCGGCCTTCCCGCAGATGTCGGTGTTGTAGTACTGCACCATCGGGTGGGCGTCGAACGGGATCGCGTACAGCACTCCGTCGAGGTGGGCACGCTCCCAGATGGGCGGGCTGAAATCGGCGGCCCGCAGGCCGACCTCCTCCAGCAGCTTCACGTTGATGGGGTCGAGGATCTGCCCCGCGCCCATCCCGGCCAGGCGGGCCAGGTGGAAGGTGGCCAGATCGGGGGAGCGGCCGCCGGAGCCGGCCATCGCGATCTTCGTGTAGTACGGCTCGCCCCAGGCGAGCACGTTCTCCTCGACGAAGATGTCCGGGTTGTCCTTGGCGAACGCCTGGACCATCTTGTTCATGATGATCCCGTCGCTCGCGCCGAGGAAGTGCCAGTACTGGACGCGGGTCTGGGACGAGCCGAGCCCGACGGGGATGGCGCATCCGGTGGCGGCGGCGCCGGCGAGGGCGAGGCTTCCGCCGAGGAGCAGGCGGCGGGAGATGTGAGGGGGATCTTGCACGGTGGCCTCTTCCTGCGAGCTGTCGCTTTCCGCTGAGGTCGGGGGCCGTTTGTTTCGTTGGGGTTACCCGAGTGTTAGCGGTAACAACCGGCGTGTCAAGTCCCCTCCCTGACCAGCGCCACCTGGTGGCGCACCCCTTGACCGGCCTCCTTGTTATCGCTAACAATCTGGATCACGTAACGCCCGCGAAACCCAGGAGATCTCTCCGTGCACCAGGCAAAACTCACGCTCGATCCCGCGTTCAAGGTCGCCCCCGTCCGGCGGCGCACCTTCGGCACGTTCGTCGAACACCTCGGGCGCTGCGTCTACACCGGCATCTACGAGCCGGGCCACCCGTCCGCCGACGAGGACGGCTTCCGCGGTGACGTGCTCGACCTGACCAGGGAGCTGGGGGTGTCCACGGTCCGCTACCCGGGCGGCAACTTCGTCTCCGGCTACCGCTGGGAGGACGGCGTCGGCCCCGTCGATCGGCGCCCCCGCCGGTTGGACCTGGCCTGGCACAGCACCGAGACGAACGAGGTCGGCGTGGACGAGTTCGTCCGCTGGTGCCGCAAGGCCGGCGTCGAGCCCATGATGGCGCTCAACCTCGGCACCCGTGGCATCGAGGCGGCCCTCGACCTGCTGGAGTACTGCAACCACCCGTCCGGCACCGCGCTGTCCGACCAGCGCATCGCCAACGGCTCCAAGGAGCCGCACGCGATCAGGATGTGGTGCCTGGGCAACGAGATGGACGGCCCCTGGCAGACCGGGCACAAGACCGCCCACGAGTACGGCCGGCTCGCCGCCGAGACCGCCCGCGCCATGCGCATGGTGGACCCGTCCCTGGAACTGGTCGCCTGCGGCAGCTCCAGCTCCAGCATGCCGACCTTCGGCGCGTGGGAGGCCACGGTGCTGGAGGAGGCGTACGACGTGGTGGACTACATCTCCTGCCACGCGTACTACGAGGAGAAGGACGGCGACCTGGGCAGCTTCCTGGCCTGCTCGACCGACATGGAGTACTTCATCCGCTCGGTCGTGGCCACCGCCGACTCCGTCGGCGCCAGGCTGAAGTCGCGCAAGCGGATCGACATCTCCTTCGACGAGTGGAACGTCTGGTACCTGTCGCGCTTCCAGAACGCCGCGCCGCCCGCCGACTGGCCGATCGCGCCGCGGCTGCTGGAGGACCACTACCACCTGGCCGACGCCGTCGCCTTCGGCGGCCTGCTGATCACCCTGCTGCGCAACAGCGACCGGGTCACGGCCGCGTCGCTGGCCCAGCTTGTCAACGTCATCGCGCCCATCGTGACCGAGCCCGGCGGGCGGGCGTGGCGCCAGACCACCTTCCACCCCTTCGCGCAGGCGTCCCGGCTCGCGGCCGGCGACGTGCTGCGGGTGGAGCCGGTGTCGCCGTCGTACGAGACGGCGCAGTTCGGCGAGGTGCCGCTGCTGCACGCGGTGGCCACGCACTCGGAGGAGGGCACGACGCTGTTCGCCGTCAACCGCTCGACCGACGGGCCGCTCTCCCTGGAGATCGACACCCGGGCGCTCGGCGGCGCCCGCATCGTCGAGGCCACGACCCTGACGGACCCGGACTTCTACGCCCGCAACACCGCCGACGACCCGGACCGGATCGCGCCCCGGGCCAACCCGGACGTGGAGCAGGACCCGGCCCGCGTGCTCCTGCCCCCGGTCTCCTGGAACGTGATCCGCCTGGCCCGCCCATAACCACCACCCCACCGGGCTGACCACTGGCGCTCAGCCCGGCACCTTCGCGGGGTGGACCGCTCGCGCTCGGCCCCGCACCTTCCCGGGGCTGACCGCCGATGCTCGGCCCGGCACCTGCGCCGGGCTGAGCACGGGACCACGCCGCAGACTTCACCGGCGGACCCTCGCCTCGTACACCTCCGGTCCTTGCCGCCTCCTACGCCTCCGGGGCCGGGGCGGTGCTCTCCCTCACGACCAGCTCGGGCTCCACCAGCCGCCGCGCGTCGACCGACGCTCCCGCCATCCGGTCCAGCAGCAAGTGGAAGGCATGCCGGCCCACCTCGTGGAAGTCCTGGCGTACGGTCGTCAGCGGCGGCCAGAAGTAGGCCGACTCGGGGATGTCGTCGAACCCGGCCACGCTCACGTCCTCCGGCACCCGCCGCCCGGCCTCACGCAGGGCGCGCAGCACGCCGAGCGCCATCTGGTCGTTGGCCGCGAACACGGCGGTGACCTCGGGATTCCGGGCCAGCTGCTGCCCGAGCTGGTAGCCGGAACGCGAGCTCCAATCACCCCGCAGCACCTCGGGCACCGGCCGGTCGGCGGACTCCAGCACGCCCCGCCACCCCTCGATGCGCCCGTTCGCGTCGAGCCAGTCGGCGGGACCGGCCACGTGCCACACCGTGCGATGGCCGAGGCTGAGCAGGTGCCGGGTGGCCCTGGCCGCGCCCGTACGCTGATCCACCTTGGCCACGGGCACGGGGATGTCGTCCCCGGCGTCGACCGCGACCACGGGCATCTCGGCCGGCAGATGCCGCAGCCCGTCGGCGGCCGACTCGTGCGGCGCGACGATGATCACCCCGTCCACGGCCTGGTCGCGCAGCCGTTCCACGCCCTCCTCCATCGACTTACGGCTGAGCGAGGGCAGGCTGGCGATGCTCACGTTGAATCCGGCGTTCCTGGCGGCCTGCTCGATGCAGTAGAGCGTGGAGGCGGGCCCGTACAGGGTGGTGTCGATGCTCACCACCCCGAGCACCCCGGACCGCCCGGTGACGAGCTGGCGCGCGGCCTGGTTGGGCCGGTAGTCGAGCTCCTGCACGGCGGCGAGCACGCGCGCCCTGGTCTCGGCCCGCACCCGATCCGGCGCGTTGAGCACGCGCGACACGGTCATGGCCGAGACTCCGGCGAGCACGGCTACGTCCATGAGCACCGCAGGCCTGCCGTCCCTGGATCTCACGGAGGCTCACCCCCTTGCCGATAACGCTAACAGCCGCCGACCCCGAACGCGCGGACCATTATCACCGCCCGACCCGCCTCCAGAAAAGCACGGCCTTCCACGACGGGGCCGCTTCGCACCCGGGATTCCAGCCACCGCCTCCCAGAGGCCTGCCGCCCCTTCGACCCCCGGAAACCTCCGCTATACGTGGTTGCCGGGTGGGCCTGCTGGAGCCCGCCCGGATACCCCGCTCGCCACCCCAAGTCACCTGGTCACGCGGCGGGTCGTGGGAGCGCGCCCCGATCCCGACGAGATTGCGCTGAGCACCACTCAGGGACGGCGCCGTTTCAGGCGCCTTCGACGATGCTCCACAGCATGCTGTGGAACCTGGCATGCTCGGAAGCCGGGATGGCGGCGAGGCGTTCGCTGATGGCCGCGTCGCGGGCCACGGCGACCTGGTTCTTCACCTCGACGCCCCTCGGCGTGGCCGCCGGAATGCGGACGCGCCGGTCGCGTTCGGAGACGTTGCGGATGATCAGGCCGTCCTTCTCCAAGCGGTCGATGATGGCCACCAGCGTCGTCTTGTCGATGTCGAGCTCGCGGGCGATCTCGAGCTGAGTGCGTTGCGAGCCGTCGCTGACCAGGGCGAGAACGAGCCAGTCCCGCAGGTCGGCGAGGCCGGCCGCGCGCGACACCCTGTTGAAGGCCTCCTTGAGCGCCTCGGCGGCGCGATGGGCCAGCCAGGTCAGGTCTTCGGCCGGCACGGAGCGGTCACTGTCTCGGGGCACGAGCGGATGCTATCGCATGTTCCTCGGATGGTCTGGTCTCATATCGTCTTGCTTCGGATAATCCATCACCGTATGGTTGAGCACTCGGAGACCGCCCTCAACGGCTGGGAGAACGCGCATGGCCACCGACCTCGGAGCCCGGATCCGCCGGCTCGAAGACCGCGTCGAGATCGTCGAGCAGGTCACCAAGTACGCGATCAGCGTCGACCGCCGTGACTGGGAGCTGTTCGCCGCCTGTTTCACCGACCCCGTGTACACCGACTACTCCGAACTGGGCAGCCCGGCCGGAAGTTTCGCCCGTGACGAGGTCGTCCGCCGCATCAGCGAGGCCCTCGACGGATTCACCGCCACACAGCACATCAGCCCGAACCATGTCGTCGAATTCGACCCGGACGATCCCGACCGGGCGATCTGCCACTCCGCCATGTACGCGCAGCACCTCCTCGAAGGGTCCGAGGGCGGCGACTTCTACCTGCTGCGCGGCTCGTACACCAACCACATGCTCCGCACCCCGGACGGCTGGCGCATCGAGCGCATCGTCCAGCACGTCGGCTGGGCCGACGGCAACCGCGGCGCGGTCGCGGAAGCCGTGGCCCGGACCCGGGCGAAGAGGATCAGGGGATAGTCGCGGAGCGGTCCCGAGCGAAAGGGACCAGGGGTAGCCGGCGCCCAGCGGGTGCTAGGGTGTGAAACGCTCGTGATCAGAAGCTTGGAGACCAGACGTGGCAGGTGACGACGACATCTCCGGGTGATACCGGAGATTGACCGGCCCCGGCAGGCGCACATGACCGCCGCCGATGTGGCCCTCGTCGTCATTCCCGAACCCCTGTCCCCTTTACCGGGCGGCTTCGGCGCGCCCGCGTTCTCTCACGAGGTCTTCTCGCATGTCCGACGCGTTCATCATCTGCTCCAGCCTGTCCTTCTCCTGGCCTGACGACACGCCCGTCTTCAGCGACCTGTCCTTCACCGTGGGCGGCGGCAGTACGGGCCTCGTCGCCCCCAACGGCGCGGGCAAGAGCACGCTGCTCAAGCTGATCGCCGGCGAGTACCGGCCCGGAGGCGGGAGCGTGTCCGTCAGCGGGCTGCTCGGTTACCTGCCGCAGAGCCTGCCCCTCACCGGCGACCTGACCGTGGCCGAGGTCCTCGGCATCGCCCCGGTGATCGCCGCGCTGGACGCCATCGAGTCGGGCGACGCCAGTGAGGAGCACTTCACCACGATCGGCAACGACTGGGACATCGAGGAGCGCACCCGCGCCCAGCTCGACCGGCTGGGGCTCGGCGATCTCGTGTTCGACCGCACGTTGCGGACGCTGAGCGGCGGCCAGGTCGTCTCGCTCGGCCTGGCCGCGCAGCTGCTCAGGCGGCCCGACGTCCTGCTGCTCGACGAGCCGACGAACAACCTCGACCTCGCCGCCCGCCGCCGGCTCTACGACGTGCTCGGCGACTGGAACGGCTGCCTGCTCGTGGTCAGCCACGACCGGGCCCTGCTCGACCGGATGGACCGCATCGCCGAGCTCGACCGGGGCGAGGTCCGCTTCTACGGCGGCGACTTCACCGCGTACGAGGAGGCCGTACGCGGTGAGCAGGAGGCCGCCGAGCGGAACGTGCGCAGCGCCGAGCAGGAGCTCAAGCGCGAGAAGCGGGAGATGCAACAGGCCCGCGAGCGCGCCGACCGCCGGGCGAGCAACGCCGCCCGCAACCTCAAGAGCGCCGGGTTGCCGCGCATCTTCGCCGGGAACATGAAGCGGGGCGCCCAGGAGTCGGCCGGGCGGGCGGGCCAGATGCACGCCGCCCGCGTCAGCGACGCCAAGGCCAGGCTCGACGAGGCCGGGCGGGCGCTGCGCGACGACCAGAAGATCACGCTGGAGCTGCCGGGTACGAACGTGCCCGCCGGGCGCACGGTGTTCCACGGCGAGCACCTGCAGGCCCGTGGCCTGTTCGCCGAGCCGGGCTTGGACCTGACGGTCCGCGGGCCCGAACGCATCGCGCTGACCGGCCCCAACGGCGCGGGCAAGTCGACCCTGCTACGCCTGATCAGCGGCGACCTGGCGCCCGACGGCGGCACGACCAGGCGGGCCGACGGCCGGGTCGCCTACCTGTCGCAGCGGCTCGACCTGCTCGACGTCGAGCGCACCGTGGCCGAGAACCTGGCCGCGTTCGCCCCCCGCAGGCCGGAGGCGGAGCGGATGAACCTGCTCGCCCGCTTCCTGTTCCGCGGCGCCCGCGCGCACCTGCCGGTGGGCGTGTTGTCGGGCGGCGAACGGCTGCGCGCCACGCTGGCCTGCGTGCTCTGCGCCGATCCGGCTCCCCAGCTCCTGCTGCTCGACGAGCCCACCAACAACCTCGACCTGGTCAGCGTGGGGCAGCTGGAAAGCGCGCTCGGCTCGTACGAGGGGGCGTTCGTGGTGGTCAGCCACGACGAGCGGTTCCTGGCGGAGATCGGGGTGGAGCGCCGGCTGGAGCTGTCCGGCGGCCGGCTGCTGGAGACCGGAGGGCCCGCCGGTGAGTGACGCGCTGCTCGCCCGCGACCTCGTACGGACGCTGGGCACGCGGCGCGTGCTCGACGGCGTCACCCTCACCGCCGCCCCCGGCCACCGGATCGGGCTGATCGGCGAGAACGGCGTGGGCAAGTCCACCCTGCTGCGGCTGCTGGCGGGGGTGGACCAGCCCGACTCCGGCGCCGTCGTCCGCCCCGCCGACCTCGGCTTCCTGCACCAGGAGCTGCCGTTCGACGGCGATGCCACGGTCGCCGAGGTGCTCGACGACGCCCTGCGCGAGGCGCGCGCGGACCTGGCCGAGCTCGACCGGCTCACCCGGGCGCTCGCCGGGGCCCCGGATGACGCCGCTCTGCTCGAAGCGTACGGGGCCCGGCTCGACCAGGCGCAACAGCGCGAGTCCTGGGACGCCGACCGGCGCGCGGAGATCGTCCTCGACCGGCTCGGCCTGGGTGGCGTGCCGCGTTCCCGCGCGCTCGCGTCACTGTCGGGCGGGCAGCGCGGGCGGCTGGCCCTGGCGGCGCTGCTCATCAGGCGGCCCGCGGCACTCCTGCTGGACGAGCCCACCAACCACCTGGACGACGCCGCCGCGATGTTCGTGGAGGAGCAGCTGCGCGGCATGTCCGGGGTCGTGGTCGTGGCCAGCCACGACCGGGCGTTCCTGGACGCTGTCTGCACAGACCTGATCGACCTCGACCCCGCGGTGGACGGGCCCGTCCGGTACGGGGGCGGGTACGGCGCGTACCTGGCCGAGAAGCGGGCCGAGCGGGAGCGCTGGGAGCAGCGGCACGTGGAGGAGCAGGCCGAGCTCTGCGAGCTGCGCCGGTCCGTCGCGGTGACGGCGCGGCGGGTGGCGCTGGACGGGCTGCGGCGCGACAACGAGAAGATGGGGTACGGGCACCGCGGTGGGCGCGTGCAGAGCCAGATCTCGCGCAGGGTACGCAACGCCGCCCGGCGGCTGGCCGAGCTGGAACGCGACCAGGTCCCCGCCCCACCGGCGCCACTCCGCTTCCACCCTCCTGCCCTGGCCTTCCACGCGCCGGACGACGCCACTCCCGCCCTGGCCACCCACGCACCGCAGGACGTCGCTCCCGACACGCCTCTGCTGTCGTTGCGGGACGTGCGGGTGCCGGGACGGCTCGCGATCGACCGGCTCGACGTGTCGCCAGGGGAGCGCCTGCTGGTCACCGGGCCGAACGGGGCGGGCAAGTCGACGCTCCTGGCAGTACTGGCCGGCCGGCTCGACGCGGAGGGCGAGGTGCGGCGGTGGCGCGGCCTGACCGTCGGGCTGCTGGCCCAGGACACCGTGTTCGAGCGGCCGGACCGCACGGTGCGGGAGACGTACGAGCTGGCACTGGGAGCGGAGCGCGCCGAGTCCGTGCCGCTGGGCTCCCTCGGCCTGATCGGCCGGCGGGACGTGGACCTGCGGGTGGGCGAGCTGTCCGTCGGCCAGCGCCGGCGGCTCGCGCTGGCGCTGCTGGTGGCGGACCCGCCGGAGGTGCTCCTGCTCGACGAGCCCACGAACCACCTCTCGCCCCGCCTCTCCGACGAACTGGAGGAGGCGATGGGCTCGGCGGGACCCGGCGCGATCGTGATCGCCAGCCACGACCGGTGGTTGCGGGCGCGCTGGCAGGGCCGTCACGTCCGGCTTCACCATCGTGACAGGTGACGCCGGCACCGGCCTGGAGGCGAACGACAAAGGCCTCAATCCGCGTGCGGCGGCCCCGCCTTGACGCGCTCCACGAGTTGCTCCATGGAGCCCCGATATCCGTGGAGGTGCTCCAGCCACCAGGTGGCGCCCGCGTCGGCGTAAGCCTTCACCGAGGAGCCAGGCTCGCTGACCCCGATGATCGCCACGTCGAAACCCGCGGCTGAAGGCCGGTGCCGGAGGACCTCTCCGACCTGAACGGCGAGCGAGTCCGGCGACAGCGTCATGCGGCACTCCTGGTTGTCACCGCCGATGATCCACCCGTCATAGCGAGCGGCCCGGCGAAGAGCGCCCGGAGCCGAGCCGCCGACCCACACCGGGACCCGGGGGCGCTGGAGGGGCAACGGCGACAGGCGTACCCCGTCGACCGTGTAGTGGGCGCCCCGGTGGTGCACCTCGGCGCCGGACCAGAGCGAGGAGATGACCTCCAGCGCCTCGTCGAGCACGTTCCCACCGGGCCGGGACGAGCCGAACGCGGTGAACTCGGCGGTCACTCCGCCCAGCCCGGCACCCAGGATCGCCCGGCCGCCGCTCAGCCGATCGAAAGTGGCCACGGTGTGAGCCAGCGTTTCCGGACGGTGCCGGGCCACGGCGGTCACCGCAGTGCCCAACCGGACACGGGAGGTTTCCTGGGCCGCGGCGGCCAGCACCACCCACGGGTCGGCCGATGGCGTCCCCCAGGCGAAGGCAAGGTGATCCCACACCACCACGGCATCCCATCCGGCGGCCTCGGCCTCCCGAGCCAGATGAACCAAGCGCGATGGCTCTGCGAGCTCACCGAGGATCGCGATGTCGATGCCGTAACGCATGGGCCCATGCAAGCACTTGGCACCGACATTTCAGGGCGTCGGATCTTGATCGACCTGGGCTGCGGCGTCAGGTGTAACCGGCTCAGGGGGCCGTTCTCGGCGCTCGCCGCCTCGATGGCGAACTCGCTGTAGTCCCTGGGACGGATGGGCGGGAGCGTTGGCGGCTGTGCCGGCTCCGCGCAGATCCCTGTAATCCGGGCGAGCGCCGCGCAGGTTGGCGGGCCTTCGCTGGGCTGCCTGTTGCGGCGAACCGCGTTCTGCTTCGGGGCCGGCCCTCTGCGGCCATGCGTTACCTCCTCATGGCGCTTCGGAGCACTTGCTCAGTTCGGAGCGGACGGTTAGTGTTTTTGGCGAAGCGATCCAGAGTGATGAGCCGCGGGGAGGCTGGCTGGTCACTCAGGGCCGACGAAGCGGTTGGATCATCCGCGATGCCCGTGCTGGCGGACACGCGGTCATGGGGGGAAAGGCGCGCAAGCGTCTGGGAAGTGACCCAACGGACCGTGGACCGGGATCGCAGATGATCGTTCTAAACGCAACCTGGCAGCGAGTGGCGCTTGGCGCGCTCTTGGTTCTTCTCCTCATCCCGGTTGTCGCCATAATGGCGCCGGCGTTGCCCATTCTGATCTGGCGGTCGGAGGGGCGTGAGTTCGTTCTCGCCCTGTTCGACAAGGTCACGGAACTTGCGCGGGCACTCGTGCCACGGGATGACGGCAACGGCGAAGCCGTCGAAGGTGAGGGCCTCAAGCTCGCTCCGGCCGATCAACAGAGCGTCGAGTCGGCAGCGAGCTGAGCGGGATGGAAGGACTCGAGCCCTCATCACCTGTTACCTTCGCCGCGATCGTAGTGGATGAAGCTGGGCCAGGGGGCGAGTCGGGCGTCAGCACAACGTCAGCACCGGTGCTGACAGCAACCATGATCAACCGAGGACAACAAGAAGCCCCAGACTCTCGGCATGTGCCGTGAGCTGGGGCTTCAACTCTTGAACTGGTGGACGATACTGGGATTGAACCAGTGACCTCTTCCGTGTCAGGGAAGCGCTCTCCCGCTGAGCTAATCGTCCGTGGAGGTGGCGACGGGATTTGAACCCGTGTGGACGGCTTTGCAGGCCGCTGCCTCGCCTCTCGGCCACGCCACCGAGTCGAATCTCTCCGAGCGGAAGACGGGATTCGAACCCGCGACCCTCACCTTGGCAAGGTGATGCTCTACCACTGAGCCACTTCCGCGTTGCTGCCTCGACAACTCTAGCGCGTTCGCCGACCGGATGGTTACGCGTAGCGGTGGAGTGCGCCTATTTGCGGAGCTGGCGGGCCACGCTCCGTTCGGTGGCGGGCAGGCTGAGGAAGATCTCCAGGATGCGGGTGAGGCGGTGGACCTCGATGCGGTGGAAGGCGGGGCCTTCCGAGCGGGCCAGGAGGAGGGAGAGGGCCAGGGGCGGCAGCGGGGCGTGGATGACGTGCAGCCCCTCCTCCAGGGTGACGGCCGTCGGGCGGGACGGGGTCTCCTCCGGGACGATCAGGTCCTTCGGGGCGCGCCAGCTGGCGTACAGGACGCGCCGCTCGGCGGTCGTGGCGGCCCAGTCGGCGCTGAACAGGACCGGGAGCGAGTCGACGAGCGTGGTGAGCGCGCGGTCGCCCGCCGTGGTGATGTACTTGAGAATCTCCAGCTCAGGGTACGTGCCCGGGGCCTCCCGCGTGGTCCAGATGCCCTCGACCGCCACGCCCTCCACCGTCTCCAGGCTCTTGACCAGCGACTGCCTGGGCGTGCTCTCCGCGCAGAAGACCGTGATGTCGTCAACGGCCTGGCCGGCGCCCCGGTCGAGCACGGTCACCTGCGTGATGTCGGCCCCCGACGCCCCCAGGACCTTGGTCACCTGTGCGAGCGAACCCGGCTTGTCGGGCAGCGCCACCCGTACGCGAAGAAGCATCCGTCCTCTCTCCGCTCAAGATGTGAATGACAACGTCTCTGATCAGCTTAGCCATCCTGCGTCAGGCGTACTCGGCTGGGATCGTTGCCCACCTGGGCGGGGAGGCGTGGGCACTCACCCTGAGTGACCATGAGATTACCAGGCTTTGGCCTGTGCGGGTAGAACGTGTGAGCGATGCGCGAGTGGCAACGTGACCTTTGCGAATACCGGTTTCGACCTGACCTGCGCTACAACTGACGGAGTGAAGATTGGGCCGATTGGGGTTTGGCCGCCCGTGGTGCTGGCGCCGATGGCGGGCATCACGAACGCGCCGTTCCGGGTGCTGTGCAGGGAGCAGGGCGCGGGCCTGTTCGTCTGCGAGATGATCACGACGCGGGCGCTGGTCGAGCGTAACCCGAAGACGCTGCGGATGATCAGGTTCGCGGAGTCGGAGCGGCCCAGGAGCATCCAGCTGTACGGGGTGGATCCCGACATCGTGGGGCGGGCGGTCAAGATGATCGCCGAGGAGGACCTGGCCGATCACGTCGACCTGAACTTCGGCTGCCCGGTGCCCAAGGTGACCAGGCGCGGGGGCGGGTCCGCGCTGCCGTACAAGAGGAATCTGCTGCGGCGGATCCTGCGGGAGGCGGTGGCCAACGCGGGGTCGTTGCCCGTCACGATGAAGATGCGCAAGGGGATCGACGACGATCACCTGACGTATCTCGACGCGGGGCGGATCGCGGCCGAGGAGGGCGTCGCGGCGATCGCGCTGCACGCCCGCACGGCCAAGCAGCATTACGGGGGAGTGGCCGACTGGGAGGCCATCGCCCGGCTGAAGGAGGCGGTGCCGGAGATCCCCGTGCTGGGCAACGGCGACATCTGGTGCGCCGACGACGCCCTGCGCATGGTGGCGCGCACCGGGTGCGACGGCGTGGTGGTCGGGCGGGGCTGCCTGGGGCGGCCGTGGCTGTTCAAGGACCTGGAGAACGCGTTCAACGGCAGCCCGGAGCGGGCCCGGCCCACGCTCGGCGAGGTCGCCGAGGTGATGGCCAGGCACGCCGAAGGGCTGACCGAGTGCTTCGACATCGAGCGGTACGCGGTCGCCGACTTCCGCAAGCACGTCGGGTGGTATCTGAAGGGGTTCACGGTCGGGAGCGAGCTGCGGCGGGAGCTGGCCACGGCCGAGTCGCTCGACGGGCTGCGCGAGGGGCTGGCGAAGCTGGAGCACGACCAGCCGTGGCCGCCGAACACCGACACGCCTCGCGGGAAGTCGGGGGAGCGGACCAAGGTGCTGCTGCCGGACGGGTGGCTGGACGACCCCTGGGACTGCGTGATGCCCGACGGCGACGCGGAGTCCGACATCTCCGGCGGTTGACCTCTTCTGCGGGTACGCGGCTTAGTGGGGGCCGGTGATCTCGGTGCCGCAGGGGCCGCCGCCCACGGACGTCTCCAGCCGGACGGGTTCGCCCGACATCGTGAGCGTCGGGTAGTACTCGGCGATCCGCTCGGCCGAGCGGCCCACGTAATGGCAGATGAAGCTGCGCCTGAAGCGGTCGGCCGTGCTGTTCGGCTCCGAGCCGTGCACCAGGCTGCCGTTGAAGAACAGCACGTCCCCGGGCTCCATGTCCACCGGCACCTTCGTCAGGCCGGGCGGCGGCGGCACGTACTCCCTGGTGAAGGAGATGTCCTGGTCCGCCTCCTCCGGGCAGAACAGGTCCATGAGGTGCGTCCCCGGCACGACCTCGAGGCCGCCGTTGGCCCGGTCGACCTTGTCGAGCGCCACCCATGCGGCCACGCACGTGCCCGGTTCGACCCGGAGGTAGAAGTTGTCCTGGTGCAGCGCCTGGCCCCTGGCGCCCGGCGGCTTGAAGTAGAACATGCTCTGGGCTGCTATCGGCTCCTCTCCTAGGATGTCGCGGAGAATCGCGGCGATGCGCGTGTCGAGCAGATACCGCAGGGCCAGGTCGTTCACCTGGTGAGGGTGCATGATCCGCGGGTAGTCACGGAGGATGTCGTACGGCCGGCCGGGTTCCTGCGGCTGCGGGGCGAAGTGACCCGGGATCGGCCCCTTGGCGTGCAGCGCCATGAACGCGTCGCGCAGCTCGGCCACCTCTTCAGGGGCGAGGAGAGCGGGCACCAGCAAGTACCCCTGATCGTGGAAGTCGTTGAGCCTCATGTTTCCCACGCTAGAGACCGGGATCGTGGAACGGTATGCCTGTGACCGCTGAGGACATGTCTGTTCCTGCTGCCGAGCTGACGATCGTCGGCCACTACGACAATGCGCCCGGGTACGCCACCCGCCGTCCCGCCGGGTCGCCGAGCTGGCTGCTGCTGTGGACGGAGGCGGGGGCGGGGTTCGTGGCGCAGGGCGGGGCGTCGTTCGAGGTCCGGGCGGGGGACCTGGCGGTGCTCGGGTCCGGGGTGTCGCAGTACTACCGGGTGCTGCCGGGCGCGGAGCGGTGGCGGTTCTGGTGGGTGCACTTCCAGCCCCGGCCCTCGTGGGCGGCCTGGCTGGGGCCGTTCGCCCGGGGTGACGGGTGCCATCTGGTCGGGGGTGTGCCGGTGGGCGTGCGCGGGCGGATGGGGCTGGCGTTCGAGCGCGCGCTCCAGGATGCCCGGTGGGTACCGGCCGCGCCCCTGCCCGACGTGTACCCGCCCGTGGCGGCTTCCGCCGAGGCGCGGCTGCCCGCCGTCGTCCTGTCGGGGCCGGTGCGTGAGCTGGTGCTGGGGGCCGTCGAGGAGGCGATCGTCCTGGCCACCGCCTCCGCCCGGCCCGAGGGGGCGCGGCGGCCGGACGAGGGCGACGAGCGGGTACGCCGGGCGCTCGCGCTCATCGCCGCCGAGCCCGGCGCGGCGCACTCGGTCGCCTCGCTCGCTCGTGCCGTCGCGCTCTCGCCGTCCCGCTTCGCCCACCTGTTCGCCGCCGAGACCGGGCGCAGCCCGATGCAGGCCGTCCGCGAGGCGCGGGTACGGCACGCCGCGAGCCTGCTGGAGGTGACGGACCTGGACGTGGGACAGGTGGCGGCGGCGTCCGGCTTCGTCAGCCCGTTCCACTTCAGCCGGGCCTTCAGCCGCGAGTACGGCCTGCCACCCCGCGACTACCGCGCCCGCCGCCGCCCACCCTCCTGACCCAAGGGTGTCAGCGGGTGAACGGGAGGGGGCCTCTGTCGGGGGTGAAGAGCTGGTCGTCGAGGTGGTCGACCGCGTAGTCGATGGCCCCCACCACCACGCACTCGTCCCCCAGCGTCGACGCCCGCACCTCCGGCATCCGCATGCACGTACGCTCCAACCGCTCCCGCAGCCGCCCCAGCAGCACGTCGGACGAGCGGGAGAAGCCGCCGCCCAGCACCACCATCTGCGGGTCCAGGATGAGCACCATCGCGGCCGTGCCCACCGCGAGGTCGTCCACGTACCGTTCGACGGCGGCGAGCGCCACCGGGTCCCCGTTGCGGGCGGCGGCCAGCGTCCAGCCGGCCGCGTCCTCGGGCGGCGTGCCCTCGGGGAGGGACGGGCAGGTGTTGAGGTGCTCGGCGGGGTCGTACCAGCGGGCCTCGGGCAGCATGGAGATCTCCCCGGACGCCGCCCCGAACCCCCTGTGCACCTTCCCGCCGATGATCAGCCCGGCTCCCATGCGCCGGCCGACGTGCATGAACACCACGTCCCTGGCGCCCTTGGCCACCCCGCGCCGGGTCTCGGCCATGGCGGCCAGGCGGCTGTCGTTCTCGATGAGGATCTGGCAGGGGAACATCTCGCGCATCTTGCCCGCGAGGTCGAGATCGCGCCAGGCGGGCACGGCGGCCGAGTAGATGACGCGCCCCTCGACGTCGATCACGCCGACCGTGCCGACCGAGATCATCCACAGGTCGGAGACCGACGTACGGCTGAGCGCCAGGCAGCCGGAGACGGCGCGTTCGATCGCCGCCAGGCGCTCCTCGATCGGGTCGTCGGGCAGCACCGGCTGGCGGGTCTCGGCGAGGATCTCGCCGTCCAGGTCGGACAGGGCGGCGCGGATGTTGTGACCCCCTATGTCCACCCCGACCAGGTAGCCGCTGTCGGCGCGGAAGCGGTAGCGGCGGGCCGGCCGGCCCATCGTGCCGAGGCTCGGCGGCACCTCCTCCACCCAGCCCAGGCCCATGAGCTCGTCGGTGACCTCCTTCATGGACGGCCGGGACAGGCCGGTGCGCTCGGCGAGCGCCGACAGGGTGAGCGGCCCCGCCCTGCGCAGCTCCCGGATGGCCGTCAGCGAGTTGAGCTGCCGCAGCCGGGACAGGTCGCCGCCGCGAACGTCCGCCATCGCCGTCCTTAAGTAGGTCTCCTCTGTAACCAGAGATTATGCCAGCGATTGACGGCTGTACGCGCCGCCTCCACCTCCTGTTATTGCGGCAAAAATCCGTCATTGACCCCACCAGAGCGCCGGTGCTACTAATGAAGCGCTCCTTCGTAAGTCGAGAGGATTGAGGATGTCGTTCGAAGACATCGGCGAGATCAGGTGCGGCCCTGGCGAGGCGCGGGTGTTCGAGCACGGCTGGCAGTCGTGGAGCCCCACCGGCGCGTACCGCCTGACGGACGCCCCGCCCCGGCCCGCCGACGAGACCATCCAGATCCTCGCCTACCGCCCCGAGACCCCCATCCCCCGGGGGGTGTTTCAGGGCGAAGGGCTGCTGGCCGTCGAGCCGGGCGACGGCTCCGTCGAGCTCTGGTCCGCGCCGAGCCCCCTCCAGGTGCCCTCGATCAGGGCGCGTGAAGAGGGCGGCCGCCTGGTGATCTCCGCCGACGGCCCGGTACGCCACCACCGCGCCGAAGGCGGCCTGGACCAGGCCCTGCGCGACTGGGCGGAAAGCATGACGGAGAAGCGGACGTTCCCAGCCGTCCCGCCCATGTGGTGCACCTGGTACGGCTACTGGGACAAGGTCACCGACGCCGACGTCATCGAGAACCTCCAGCGCTCCGAACGCCTCGGCCTGGGCGCCGACATGTTCCTCGTCGACGACGGCTACGAGGCCGAGATCGGCGACTGGCTGGAGGGGCGACCGGAGTTCGGCTCGCTGGCGCGGGCCGTGGACGCCGTCACGGGCGCCGGGCGGCGGGCCGGGATCTGGACCGCGCCGTTCCTCGTCGGCCACCGCAGCCGGATCTTCCGCGAGCACCCCGACTGGCTGGTCCGGGACGCGTACGCCGGGCGCATGTGGGACCAGGAGCTGGCCGTGCTCGACGTCACCAACCCGGAGGCGGCCGAGCATCTCGTGAACGTCTTCCGCACGTTCAGCGCCATGGGGATCAGCCACTTCAAGCTCGACTTCATCTACGCGGGAGCCCTCGCGGGCGGGCGGCACGAGGACCTCGACCCGATCGCCGCGTACCGGCGGGGTCTGGAGCTGATCCGCCGGGGCGCGGGCGCGGACGCCACCCTGCACGGGTGCGGCGCGCCCATGCTGCCCAGCATCGGCCTGGTCGACGTCATGCGGGTCAGCCCGGACATCGCGCCGACCCTGCAGCCCAAGTCCGGCGACATCAGCCAGCCGTCCCAGCTCGGCGCCCGGCTCACCGGCGCGGCCCGCGAGTTCCTGCACGCCCGCTGGTGGGTGAACGACCCCGACTGCATCATCCTGCGCCCCGAGGTGGAGGCGCGGGAGGAGTGGGCCGCGCACATCGCCGGCACGGGCGGCCTGCGCGGGTCGAGCGACCCGATCGCGGCGCTGGACGACTGGGGCCTGGAGACGACCAGGCGCCTCATGGTCCCGACGGCGACGGACCCCTCGTGACCACCCACATCGCGCGGAGCAGCCTGGTGGCGGACGTCAAGGTGGCCAAGAGGCGGGGGAGCGGCTGGCACGCCTACCTCTTCGTCGCTCCCAGCCTCTTCGGGGTGATCGCGTTCCTCCTGCTGCCGATGCTCATCGTGCTCGTCCTCAGCCTCTTCGACTGGGAGCTGCTCTCGTCCCCTGAGTTCGTCGGGCTGGACAACTACCGCCGCCTGGCGGGGGACGGGCAGGCGTGGCACTCGCTCGGGGTGACGGTCGCGTACGTACTGCTGTGCATCCCGCTCCAGACCGTGCTCGCCCTGGCCCTCGCCATGCTGCTCAACCAGCGCGTCAAGGGGGTCAGGTTCTACCGCTCGCTCTTCGTGGTCCCCTGGATGGCCACGCCCATCGTCCTCGCCCTGATCTGGAACTGGATCTTCGACCCCCGCGAAGGCGCCATCAACAGCGCGCTCGCGCTCGTCGGCGTCACCGGCCCCGACTGGCTGTCCGACCCCGCGTGGGCGCTGCCCGCCGTCGCGCTGGTCAGCGTCTGGCAGTACACCGGCTACAACATGCTGTTCTTCCTGGCCGGCCTGCAGGGCATCCCGAAGGAGCTGCACGACGCGGCCGAGACCGACGGCGCGACCCCGGCCCAGCGGTTCTGGCGGGTCACGCTGCCGCTGCTCAACCCCACGATGTTCTTCGTCAGCGTGACGAACCTGATCGGCGCCTTCCAGGTGTTCGACACGGTGTTCGCGATGACGGACGGCGGCCCCAGCCACACCACCGAGGTGCTGAACTTCCGGATCTACCAGACCGCGTTCAAGGAGTTCGACTTCGGCTACGCGGCCACGCTGTCGACGCTGCTCTTCCTGATCATCTTCCTGGTGACGATGGCGCAGGTCAGGTTCTTCGGCAAGCGCACCACCTACGACCTGAGCTGAGAGCTGTGAGACTCGTGGCCAAGCGAATTTTCCTGTACGCCGTGCTCGCCATCGGTGCGTTCGTCTCCGTCTTCCCGTACCTGCTCGTGGTCCTGACCGCGTTCAAGACGCAGGGGCAGCTCAGCGAGACGGCCCCATGGCTGCCGGGGCTGCCGCCGACCACGGACAACCTGGCGAAGATGCTGGCCGGCGACTTCCCCCGCTACCTGCTCAACACGGCCGTGATGACGGCGCTGCTGACGGCCGGGCAGCTGGTGTTCACCACGTTCGCGGCGTACGCGTTCGCCCGGCTCCGGTTCAGGGGCAGGGACGCGCTGTTCTGGCTGTTCGTGGCCACGATGATGGTGCCCAGCGCCGTCACCATGATCCCGCTGTTCCTGATCATGCGGCAGCTGGACCTGGTCAACACCTGGTACGGCCTGCTCGCCCCGTACGTGCTCGGCACCCCGTACGGGATCTTCCTGATGCGGCAGTTCTTCAAGACCCTGCCCGCCGGCCTGGAGGAGGCGGCGCGGATCGACGGGGCGGGCCCGCTGACGATCCTGCTGCGCGTCATGCTCCCGCTCTGCCGCCCGGCGCTCGGCACGCTGGCGATCATCACCGTGATCTCGTCCTGGAACAGCTTCCTCTGGCCGCTGATCATCACGAGCGGCGACGACACCAAGGTCATCACGGTGGCCATCGCCACGCTCAAGCAGGGCATCGGCGTCGACTACAACCTCATGATGGCCGGCAGCCTGATCGCGCTGGTCCCGATGGTGGCCATCTTCATCTTCTTCCAGAAGCACATCGTCAGATCCGTGGTCCTCACAGGTCTCAAGTAAGAAGAGGTCAGCGAATGTTGCGCAACCCCCCGATTCGCTGGGCGCTGCTCGGCGCCGCCCTGCTCGCCCTCACCTCCTGCGGCTCGGGCTCGGGCGGCGGAGGCGGGTCCGATCAGGTCACGTTGACGTACCGGCTCTGGGACGACCAGCAGAAGGTCGGCTACGAGAAGGTCATGGCGGCCTTCGAGAAGGCCAACCCCGGCATCCACGTCAACATCGAGCTGCTGCCGTACGACCAGTACTGGACGAAGCTCACCGCCGACGTCGTCGCGGGCACCGCGCCGGACGTCTTCTGGATGACCCCCACCCAGTTCCCCGAGTACGTCACCAAGGGCGTCCTGTCGCCGGTCCAGGTGGACGCGTCGAAGTACCACCAGACCGTCGTCGGCTCCTTCACCTACGAGAACAAGCTGTACGGCGTCCCGAAGGACTGGGGCATCGTCGGCCTGCTCTACAACAAGGACCTGTTCAAGCAGGCCGGCGTCGAGATGCCCGACAAGCTGACCTGGGCCAAGGACGGCACCGGCACCCTGCTCGACACCGCGCGCAAGCTCACCGTGGACGAGGCCGGCAAGCACCCCGGCGACGCGGGCTTCGACCCCGCCAAGGTCAAGACGTACGGCTTCGCCTCCTGGAACCACTACCAGACGCAGTGGATGAACTGGGTCAGCTCCAACGGCGGCAAGCTCGTCGACAAGCCCTTCGGCAAGTACGCCTTCAACGACCCGGCGTCGGTCGAGGCGCTGCAGTTCGGCGTGGACCTGGTCAACAAGCACCACGTCGCCCCGCCCGCCACCCAGACGAACCCGCCCACCGGCAAGATCACCGACATGTTCAAGGCGGGCAAGGTCGCGATGTTCCCCGCCAACAACGCGCTGCTGCCGTTCGTGGCGCCGGAGGCCACGTTCGAGATGGGCGTCGCGGCCATGCCCGAGGGGCCGCAGGGCCGCTCCGTCAACCTGAACGGCCTGGCCGAGGCCGTCTACGCCAAGAGCAAGCACCCGAAGGAGGCCATGAAGCTGGCCGAATACCTCGGCACCCAGGAGCCGCAGAAGATGATGGCCGACGGCGGCTACGTCTTCCCCGCGCTCAACGGCCTCAGCCAGGGCTACGTCGACTACTGGAAGGCCAAGAAGATCGACGTCGCGCCCTTCGAGCAGGAATCCACGGGCTCGACCTTCCCGCTGCCGGTCACCACCGGCTTCACCGGCTTCGAGACCAAGCTCAACCAGATCTTCAACGAGATGTACCTCGGCAAGCTCACCCCCAAGGCCGCCGCCGACCAGGCCGTGGCCGAGGGCAACGCCACCGTCAAGTAAGGACCCCCATGATCACCCGGCGTTCACTCTTCGCCGGGGGCGCGAGCCTGGGCATTTCCGCCGCACTGGGTGCCGAACCCGTGCGCGCGGCCGTCCGGCGCGCCCCTCTCTCCGACCCCTTCCAGCTCGGCGTCGCCTCCGGCGAGCCCACGCCCGGCGGCGTGGTCCTGTGGACCCGGCTCGCCATGAACCCGGTCGCCCTCGACGGCCTCGGCGGCATGCCGGACCGCCCGGTGCCGGTCCAGTGGCAGCTCGCCAAGGACGAGAACTTCCGGCACGTCGTACGGAGCGGCGCCGAGGTCGCCCGCACCGACGTGGCCCACAGCGTGCACGTCGAGCTCGACGGCCTCCAGCCGGGCGCCGAGTACTTCTACCGCTTCAAGGCCGAGGGCGAGCTCAGCCCCGTCGGCCGCACCCTCACCGCCCCCGCCCCCGGCACCCGCAGCCGGGCCCTGAACCTGTCGTTCACCTCCTGCGCCGACTACCAGGTGGGCTGGTTCACGCCGTACCGCAGGATGGCCGAGGACCAGCCCGACCTGATCGCCTTCCTCGGCGACTACATCTACGAGTACGGCGACTACAAGTACCCGGTCCGCGACCAGGCCGGCGGCGAGTGCTTCGACCTGGCCGGATACCGGTTACGCCACGCCCAGCACAAGGCCGACCCCGAGTCGCAGCTGGCCCACGCCATCGCCCCCTGGGTCGTGGTGTGGGACGACCACGACATCGAGAACGCCTGGGCCGGCGACGTGCCCGAGCAGCCCGACCCGCCGTTCCTCGCCCGCCGGGCCGCCGCCTTCCAGGCGTACTACGAGAACATGCCGCTGCGCCGCGCCCAGAAGCCGAACGGGTCGGCGCTCAAGCTCTACCGCAGCATCCGCTGGGGCGCGGTGGCAAACCTGCACCTGCTCGACACCCGCCAGTACCGCGACCTGTACGCGTGCACCGGCAAGAGCGGCACCGTCGGCCCCGACTGCCTCGACCGCCTGGAGCCGAACCGCACGATCCTGGGCCGCGACCAGGAGGCCTGGCTGGACGGCGAGCTGAAGGGCTCGCGCGCCACCTGGGACCTGCTCGGCCAGCAGGTCTTCCTCATGGAGATGGACTGGACGAACGGAGAGGGCAAGGGCTACTCGAACGAGGGCTGGGACGGCTACGTCGCCTCCCGCAACCGCCTGACGGCCGCCATCGACACCTACAGGCGCAACGCCGTCGTGCTCACCGGCGACGTGCACAGCCACTGGGCCGGCGAGGTCAAGCGCGACTACCAGGACCCGGAGTCGAAGTCCGTGGCCGTCGAGCTGGTCACCACCTCGGTGACGAGCGCCGGCAACGGCCTGGACGAATACCCCAACACGCAGGTGCTGCTCAACGAGAACCCGCACGTGAAGTTCTTCAACGGCCGCCGGGGCTACGTGCGCACCAAGCTCACCCAGCAGGAGATGAAGGTCGACTTCCGGTCGCTGTCACGCGTCACCGAGCCGTACGCCCCCGCCTACACCTCCGGCTCCTTCGCCATCGAGCCGGGCGCCGCCAGACTCAACCCCGCCTGACAGGACTCCCATGCGCATCCTCACGGCCGCCGCCGCGGCGGCCCTCCTCGCCATGCCCTTCGTGCCGTTATCCAGCACCGCCGAAGCGGCGGCCGGCCCGCCGATGGGCTGGAGCAGCCGCTCGCTCGGCTGCTCGGTCTCCGAGTCGTCGGTACGCAAGGCCGCCGACGCCCTCGTGCCCCTCGTCCCGCTCGGCTACCGGTACGTCATCGTCGACGACTGCTGGCTGGCCGCGCAGCGCGCGGGCGGCGCCCTCGCCCCCGATGCCACCCGCTTTCCCGGCGGCGTCAAGGCCCTGGCCGACTACGTCCACGGCAAGGGCATGAAGCTGGGGCTCAGCCTGTCGGCCGGCACCAAGGCGTGCTCCGGCGGCGGTCCCGGCTCGTACAAGAGCGAGGCCGCCGACGCCGAGCAGCTCAAGGGCTGGGGCGTCGACTACGTCAAGTACGACTGGTGCAACATCCCCGCCGCCGACTTCCCCGGCCAGAACGTGCAGCAGATCGCCCAGGTCCTCTACCCCCGCATGCGCCAGGCCCTCGGCGCGGACGTCGTGTTCGCCATGAACAACGAGGACGGCAGCACCGTGCCGTGGCTCTGGGGCAAGGGCGCGGGCGCCACCACTTGGCGGACGAACGTCTACAACCGCCCCATCCCCGACACCTACGCCACGATGGTGGACATCTGGGAGACCAACCAGCTCAGGGCCGAGTACGCGGGCCCGGGCACCTGGGCCGACCCCGACCTGATCCAGGCCGGGCGCGGCGGGATGACCGAGGCCGAGTACCGCGCCCAGTTCACCCTCTGGGCCGTCGGCGCCGCACCGCTGATCCTGCAGGCCGACCCGGCCGCCGCGCCGCCCTCGGTCGTGGCCAACCCCAAGGTCGTCGCCGTCGACCAGGACTCGCTGGGCGTCCACGGCACGTTCGTCAAGACCGACGGCTGGTACCACGTGCTGTCCAAGCCGCTGGCCAACGGCGACCGGGCCATCGCGCTGTTCAACGAGAGCGACCGGGCGGCCACCATCGCGACCCGGCTCGGCGGCTCGCGCCACCGGGTCGAGGAGCTGTGGAGCGGCGCGGTCGCCTCGTCCAAGGGCGAGCTGTCGGCCCAGGTCCCCGCGCACGGGGCGCTGCTCTACCGGGTGAGCGAGAGCCGCGAGCAGGCGCCGCCGCTGGTGACGTTCGAGGCCGACCCGCCCGCGTTCCTCGGCGACGACCGGCCCTCGGTGCTGGAGCCGGGCAAGGCCGGCGAGATCGTCACCCGGGTCACCAACACCGGGGCCACCGCGCGGCTGCGCGACGTCGAGGTCGCGGCCCGCGTACCGGACGGGTGGCAGGTCGCCGCGCGCACGCCCGCCAGGGCGAGCCGGCTCGACGGCGGCGAGACGCTCACCGTGAAGTGGGCCGTCACCCCGCCCGCCGGCGCGACGCCGGGGAACTACGAGCTCACCTTCACCCAGGGCGCCCAGACCGCCGTGGCCGTCGTGACGGTCGCGACGGCGCCGGGCCCGGGGCGGACCTCCCTCAGCGACGTGGCCTGGACCAGCGCCAAGAACTACTTCGGCCCGGTCGAGAAGGACACCAGCAACGGTGACAAGGCGGCCGGCGACGGCAAGCCGATCACCATCGAGGGCGTCGTCCACGCCAAGGGCCTCGGCGCCCACGCGCCCGCCGAGATCGAGTACTACCTCGCCGGACGCTGCTCCACCGTCGAGTTCCAGGCCGGGATCGACGACGAGGTCGGCGCGGCGGGCTCGGCCGACTTCGAGGTCTGGACCGACGGCGGCCGGGTCGACCACTCGGGCGTGCTCACCGGCGCCATGCCCGCCCGCAAGGTCACCGCGTCCGTCGAGGGCGCCAGATATGTCCGGCTGGTCGCGACCAACGGAGGCGACAACGCGACCTCCGACCACGCCGACTTCGCCGACGCCGCCATCACCTGTAAGTAAGGAGTCTGCCGTTGTTGATCGTTCCCAAGCCCGTCAAGCACGAGCCCAGGCCAGGGGCGTTCGTTCTCGACCGCGAGACCTCGCTCGCCGCCGACCCGGCGCTCGGCGAGGTGGCCGCCTGGCTGCGCGGCGAGCTCGCCCCCGTCACCGGTGGCGAGCTGCTGCCGGGGGGCTCGGGAACGATCACCCTGGCGCTCGGCGACCTGCCGCCGGAGGCGTACCGGCTGACCGTCGGCGCCACGGTGGAGATCGTCGCGGGTGGTCCCGCCGGGGCCTTCTACGGGGCGCAGACGTTCAGGCAGCTGCTGCCGCCCGCGGCCTTCAGGAAGGCCGCGGGCGGTCCCTTCGAGGTGCCCGGCGCGTACGTGGAGGACGCGCCCAGGTTCGGGTGGCGCGGGGCCCTCCTCGACGTCGCCCGGCACTTCATGGTCAAGCGGGACGTGCTCCGCTTCATCGACCTGCTGGCCCTGCACAAGCTGAACGTCCTGCACCTGCACCTCACCGACGACCAGGGCTGGCGGGTCGAGATCCGCCGCTACCCGAGGCTGACCGAGGCCGGCTCCTGGCGCAAGGAGAGCCAGACCGGCTGGGACGGCCCGATGGACGGCCGCCCGCACGGCGGCCACTACACCCAGGACGACATCAGGGAGATCGTCGCCTACGCGGCCGCGCGGCACGTGACGGTGGTCCCCGAGATCGACCTGCCCGGCCACACCCAGGCCGCCATCGCCGCCTACCCGGAGCTGGGCAACCTGGACGCTCCCCTGGAGGTGCGCACCACCTGGGGCGTCGGCCACAACGTGGTCAACGTCGAGGACAGCACGATCAAGTTCTTCCAGAACGTGCTGGACGAGGTGCTCGACCTGTTCCCCAGCCCGTACATCGTGCTGGGCGGCGACGAGTGCCGCAAGGACCAGTGGCGGGCCAGCCCCGCGGCGCAGCGGCGCATCGCCGAGCTGGGGCTGCGGGACGAGGAGGAGCTGCAGAGCTGGTTCATCCACCAGTTCGACGCCTACCTGACGGCGCGCGGCCGCAGGCTCGTCGGCTGGGACGAGATCCTGGAGGGCGGCCTCGCGCCCGGTGCGGTGGTCGCGTCCTGGCGCGGCGAGCTGGGCGCGGTGACCGCCGCCAGGAGGGGCCACGACGTGATCAACTGCTCGAACACGAGCCTCTACCTGGACTACCGGCAGGGGCCGGGGGAGGAGGAGCCGGTCCCGTTCGGGACGGTGCTGGCGCTGGAGGACGTCTACGCCTTCGAGCCCGTGCCCGCCGACCTGCGCGGCGAACCGGCGGCCGACCGCGTGCTGGGCGCGCAGTGCTGCCTGTGGACGGAGCTGATCGACTCCGCCCGGCACGCGGACTACATGGCCTTCCCCCGGCTCACGGCCTTCTCCGAGACGGTGTGGAGCTCTCCCGAGCGCGACCTGGCCGACTTCCGCACGCGGCTGGCGGCGCACCTGCCCCGCCTGGAGGCGATCGGCGTGGAGTACCGGCACGAGGAGGGGCCGCTGCCCTGGCAGACCCGGCCCGGCGTGCCGGGCCGGCCGGAGGACCCGGAGCGCTGGCAGGCCAAACTCGACGCCTGGACCAGCAACCTGCGCCGCTAGACCTCTGCTGTGCCGATGTCCACGTGCCCGCCGCTGCGCCAGTAGACGTTGCCCTCCCTGGAGAGCAGTCCCTCGTCCACCAGGTAGCGGCGCAGCGCCGCGTAGTCGTCGTGGAAGGCCCGCAGCGTCACGTTGACGTCCTTCTCCGGGTAGCGCACGCCCGGCTCGAACAGCGTGGCGATGTAGCGCAGCACCACGAGCCGCTTGTCGCGGCGCATCCCCATGGTCGTCAGCCGCCCGTCCACCAGGAACGTGCGCAGCACCCGCTCATCGGCGCTCAGCGCCTGCGCCGGCTCGGCCCGCGCCCGCAGCAGCTCCCTGAACCGCTCGGGCGCGGCCCGCCACTTGCCGCTCTCGTCACACGTCGCCAGGCCGCCGCCGGCCAGCTTGTGCAGTGCCTTGGGGGACAGGCCGTCGGTCTCGCCCAGCACCAGGGAGGCGAAGGTCCGTAACGTGTCGTCCTGATAGAGCAGCCCGAGCACGCGCCTGAGTTCTTCGTCGTTCACCCCTACCATTTTGTCGCATGATCCCAGCGAGGTCGCGGTCGCCGTACGCGCCTGCTCCCGGTCCGGCTACCGCTCCACCGCCCGCACGCTCGCCAAGGTCTGCACCTTGAAGCGCTCCCCGCGGCTGATGCCGGGGGATTCCAGCCGTCCGAGCGTCCCGTCAACGCGGCGACTCCAGACGCTGTTGCTTGGCGATTCACCTTCCGGCCCCGCACATGCGGGTTTCCACGCCCCAACCCACGCAGCCGGTCTGGCCTGCACGGGCTCCGCCCTCCCGGCGGTGAGTGACACTGGCAGCTTGGTTGTCACTGCCAGTGAAGGGGATATTACCCTCTACGTCTCCGGCTTCGCATGAGCTTTCGAAAGAAGGGCTCACTCCAATGGCTGAAGCCTGGGTCCGGGCCGTAGACCTTCGATCGCCGATTGCTGATCGTGAGAAATGTCTCGATCTTGGGACATTGTCATGACACGACCCCGACGTTCCACCGAGGACACTTGATCCGACAGGCGTGTGCCGGGGCGCCCTTGCCAGTCCGTTCCGGCACACGGCTTGTCATTTTCTGGGGCTGCATTGGGCTTCGGGGGCAGCCCCAGCGCAGCTTTCCGGTTTGTTCAGAGCCGATTGAGGCCGAGTCCGCCTCAGAGCCGGTTGAGGCCGGTCACGTGCAGGACCGCGCGGCCCTCCTCGTCGGAGGCCGCCAGATCCACCTGGGCGTCGATGCCCCAGTCACCGTCGCCGGCCGGATCCTTGATCGTCTGCCGGACCTTCCAGAGCCCGCTCTCCTCCTCGATCCGCAGCAGCGCGGGCCCGCGCGCGTCGGCGTCGGTGAAGATCTCCTCGTGGTCGGCGTAGTACGCGTCCAGCGCCGCACCCCAGTCGACGTCGGGAGCCAGCTCCTCCAGCTCCTCCTCCTTCTCGATGGCGCACAGCTCCACCAGCCGGAACATCGCGTTGCGCACCAGCACGCGGAAGGCCCGCGGGTTGGCCGTGACCGGCCGCACCTTGGCCTCCAGCTGGTCCTTCTGCTCCAGCGCCTCGGCCGGGTTGGTGAGCTTCTCCCACTCGTCGATCAGCGAGGAGTCGACCTGGCGGACCAGCTCGCCGAGCCACTCGATCAGATCGACCAGATCGTCGGTCTTGAGGTGCTCGGGCACCGTACGCGACAGCGTCCGGTAGGCGTCGGCCAGATAGCGCAGCACCGTGCCCTCGGACCTGGTCAGCTCGTAGAACTGGATGTAGTCGCTGAACGTCATCGCCCGCTCGAACATGTCGCGGATGACGGACTTGGGGCTGACCGTGTAGTCGCCCACCCACGGATGCCCGCGCCGGTAGGTCTCGTAGGCCCCGAGCAGCAGGTCCTCCAGCGGCATCGGGTACATGACCTCGGCCAGCTGCTCCATGCGCTCTTCGTACTCGATGCCGTCGGCCTTCATCTGCGCGACCGCCTCACCGCGCGCCTTCTTCAGCTGCGCCGACAGGATCTGCCGCGGGTCGTCGAGGATCGACTCCACGATCGAGACGATGTCCAGCGCGTACGACGGCGACTCGCGGTCGAGCAGGTCGAACGCGGCCAGCGCGAACGTGGACAGCGCCTGGTTGAGCGCGAAGTCCTCCTGCAGGTCGATCGTCAGCCTGGCCCGCCGGCCCTGCTCGTCGGGCTCGGCGAACTGCTCCACGATGCCGCCCGCCAGCAGCGACCGGTAGATCGCGATGGCCTGGCTGATGTGCCGCCGCTGCCACTTGCGGTCCTCGTGGTTGTCGGTCAGCAGGTGCTTCATCGCCTGGAAGCAGTCGCCCGGCCGGTTGATGACCGCGAGCAGCATCGCGTTGCTGACCTTGAAGCGGGAGTTGAGCGGCTCCGGCTCGGCCTCCTGGAGCTTCTGGAAGGTCTCCTCGCTCCAGCCCACGAACCCCTCCGGCGGCTTCTTGCGCGCGTATCCGCGCCGCCGCTTGGGGTCGTCGCCGATCTTGGCCAGGGCCTTGGCGTTCTCGATGTCGTGCTCGGGGGCCTGGCAGGCGACGTAGCCGATGGTGTCGAACCCGGCCCGGCCCGCCCGGCCCGCGATCTGGTGGAACTCGCGGGCGCGCAGCCGCCGCACCTTGTTGCCGTCGTACTTGGACAGCGCCGTGAACAGCACCGTCCTGATCGGCACGTTGACGCCGACGCCGAGGGTGTCGGTGCCGCAGATGACCTTCAGCAGCCCCGCCTGGGCCAGCCGCTCCACCAGGCGCCGGTACTTCGGCAGCATCCCCGCGTGGTGCACGCCGATGCCGTGGCGCACCAGCCGGGACAGCGCCCGCCCGAACCGCGTCGTGAAGCGGAAACCCCCGATCATCGTGGCGATGGCCTCCTTCTCGGCCTTCGTCGCCATGTTGATGGACATCAGGGCCTGCGCCCGCTCCATCGCCGCCGCCTGCGTGAAGTGCACGACGTAGACCGGCGCCTGCCCGGTCTTGAGCATCTCCTCCAGCGTCTCGTGCAGGGGCGTCATCCGGTAGGAGTAGATCAGCGGCACCGGGCGCTCGGCGTGCTTGACCACGGACGTCGGCCGGCCGGTGCGCCTGGTCAGGTCGCGCTCGAACATCGAGACGTCGCCGAGCGTGGCCGACATGAGGATGAACTGCACGTTGGGCAGCTCCAGAATCGGCACCTGCCACGCCCACCCGCGGTCGGGCTCGGCGTAGAAGTGGAACTCGTCCATGACGACCTGGCCGATGTCGGCCCCGGCGCCGTCGCGCAGGGCCACGTTGGCCAGGATCTCGGCGGTGCAGCAGATGATCGGCGCGCCCGGGTTGACGCTGGCGTCGCCGGTCATCATGCCGACGTTCTCGGTGCCGAAGATCGCGCACAGGTCGAAGAACTTCTCCGACACCAGCGCCTTGATCGGCGCGGTGTAGAAGGTGCGCTGGTCGCGCGTCAGCGCCGCGAAGTGGGCGCCCGCGGCCACCAGCGACTTGCCCGAGCCGGTCGGGGTGGCCAGGATCAGGTTGCTGCCGGAGACGACCTCGATGAGCGCCTCCTCCTGAGCGGGATAGAGAGTGAGCCCCCGCTCGGAGTTCCACTGGACGAACGCGTCGAAGATCGCGTCCGGGTCGGCGTCGATGTCTTCGGGCAGGCGGTCAACGAGTAGGCTCACGCTCTCTATCCTGCCGAAGTTTGCCGTGTGGTCGAACCGGCAGGGGCCTTTTATCGCAAGTCGAGCTGAAGCAGCAGGGTGTCGATCCAGCGCCCGTGCTTGAATCCGACCGCCCGCAGCCGCCCGGCCTCCTCGAATCCGAACGCCTTGTGCAGCCGGGCCGACGCCGGGTCGCCCGAGTCCGCGATCACCGCGATCATCTGGCGGGCGGGGGTCTCGCCGGTCTTCTTGATCAGCTCGGCGAGGAGCAGCTTCCCGAGCCCCCGTCCGGTGAAGGCGGGCGCCAGGTAGATCGTGTCCTCGACCGTGTGCCGGTAGGCCGGCTTGGGGCGGTACTGGGCGACGTAGGCGTACCCGGCGACCGCGCCGTCCACCTCGGCCACCAGGAACGGCAGCCCCGCGCCCGCGATGCCGTCGGCCTTGGCCCGCCACTGGCCGATGTCGAGCGGCGTCTCGTCGAACGTGGCCACGCCGCCGGTCACGTAGTGGGCGTAGATGTCGGCGACGGCGGGCAGATCGGCTTCGGCAAGGGCGCGGATACTCGTCATGGCTCACATTCTGCGCAACGGCGCGTGACGGCGGTGTTTCGCGATCCTCACCCGTGCCCTGACGCCCGTGCCTTCAGGTCCGTGCCCGCGGCGCCGTCAGCAGCAGCCCGCCGAGCAGGGCGAGCACCGCGAGGAACGGGCCGCCGCCGGGCGCGAACCCGCCCACCGTCAGCGTCAGCACCCCGCCGCCGATCAGCGCGACCGAGGCGAGCGTGCCGCCCCATCCGCCCTTCCCGTACGGCAGCGCTGGCGGCGTCTCGTACCTGTGGAACCCCTTCAGCAGCGGCCACATGACCAGGCACAGCAGCCCGAACCAGATCGGCCACCCGGCCAGCCAGAACGCGCTTCCGGGCCGCGGCGTGTCGATCCCCAGCAGGACCACCACCACGCCGGTCACCGCGAACAGGGCCGGCATGTGCCAGAGGTACACGGTCATGATCCTGGGGCTCGCCCAGGCCAGCAGGCGGCCGGTGCGCAGCCGGAGCAGCCACGGCCGCAGCAGGGTGACCAGGCCGATCTGGCCGATCCCGACGGCCAGCATGGCCAGGGTGGGCGGGGCCATGTTCGACACCTCGGCGCCCGGCAGGCCGATCATGCTGCCCGGGTAGGGGCCGTAGGCCACCAGCAGGGCCGCGGCCCCGTACCCGCCGATCGCCAGCGCCCACGGGCGCCGCAGCCGGCCCTCGGCGTAGAAGA
This sequence comes from Nonomuraea sp. NPDC003707, assembly GCF_053587055.1. Lineage (NCBI taxonomy): Bacteria > Bacillati > Actinomycetota > Actinomycetes > Streptosporangiales > Streptosporangiaceae > Nonomuraea > Nonomuraea sp. NPDC003707. The sequence continues at coordinate 254,433 of NZ_JBSFNK010000007.1, forward strand.
AGCCGAGCTGGTGCACCGCCAGCCAGACGAACACGATGTTCAGGTAGCCCAGCGCCTCGAGACCGGTCGAGAAGCGCACCACGTCCGTCAGCACCGCCCCGGCCGCCAGCGCCGCGGGGACGCGCAGGCCGTACCGCTCGTGCAGGCGCAGCGCGTACGGGGTGACCGTGACGGCGATCAGGTAGACCGCCAGGAACCACAGGAGCTGGCCGGTCAGCCGCGCGCCCGTCTCCAGCGGCTGCGGCGGCACCCCCAGCGTGAGCAGCACGTGGGGGAGCGGGATCCACACCGCCGCCAGCGGCAGCAGCGGCCAGGCCAGTCGGCGCAGCCTCGTGGCCAGCCACCGCTGCGCGCCCTTGTCCGCCCGGGCGAAGCTGATCGCGTTCGCCGCGCCGCCCGCGAAGAACACCAGCGGCATGACCTGGCTGATCCACGTCACCACCCACACGCCGGGCGTCGAGAGCGCGTTCCCCGTGGTCAGCCGGCCGCCGTCATAGGTCAGCACCGGGATCGTCCAGTGCTGGAACACGATGAGCGCCATGCCGAAGACACGCAGCAGGTCGATGAACGGGTCCCGCACCGCCGTGCGGGTGCCCGCGCGGGACGGCGCCGCGGGAGCGGCGGTGGGGCGGTCCAGCAGGACGGTCATGGGGGAGCCTCGATTCGCACGGAGCGGTGAGCCTGGGGCGGAGAGCGGTAGCTTGCGTGACCAGCGGAGCCCCGTGCGAGCGGGACCAACAGGCACGAGGAGATGAATCAAGGCTCCCGCCGGGGGCGTCCGCGCACATTGCCGCTCACCACCGTCTTGCGGTGGAGATCACGTGACCCTCCGGGGTAGGGCTGGCCCTACCCTCGGACACCCGTACACCCGCTCGTGCCGGTGACCGCCACGCCATACGGTGATTCCATGCGCTCCCGGATGAGGCGTGTCCTTCTCGACACCCGTTACACGCTCGTCGGCTTCCCCACGGCCGTCATCGGCTTCGTGATCATGCTCGCCGGCTTCGCGGCCGGCCTGGGCACGGCGATCGTGTGGCTGGGCGTGCCGCTGCTGGCCGGCACGCTGCTGGCCGCCCGGGGCTTCGCCGACGCGGAGCGCGGCTGGCTGGCCGACGTGCTGGACCGCCCGCCCGTACGGCCCCGCTACAAGCCCGCGCCGCCCGGAGCGGGCCGCTTCCGCCGGGCCGTCAACCCGCTGACCAGCGGGCAGTCCTGGCTCGACCTGCTGCACGGCATCATCAACCTGCCGTTCGCCATCCTGTCGTTCGTGCTCACCGTGGTGTTCTGGGCGCTCCCGCTGGCCGGCCTGACCTACCCGGTGTACGGCATCATCACCTCGCGCATCCCCGGCAACGTGGAGCTGCCCGAGCTGCTCGGCCTGGGCGACGGCTACGGCGTCAACTCGATCTTCTACGTCTCCCTCGGCCTGGTCTTCGCCCTGATCATGCCGTTCGCCGTGCGCGGCTCCGCGCTGCTGCGCGCCGGGCTCGGCCGGGCCCTGCTGACCGGCGTGGCCGAGCTGCAGGAGCGCATCGACGACCTGGCCCAGGGCCGCGCCGCCGCCGTCTCCGCCGAGGCCAACGCGCTGCGCAAGCTGGAGCGCGACATCCACGACGGGCCGCAGCAGCGGCTGGTCTCGCTGGCCATGGAGCTGTCCAGGGCCCAGCGGCAGATGGCCAAGGACCCCGAGGCGGCGCAGGCCACCATCAAGTCGGCCATCTCCGCCACCCGCGAGACGCTCGACGAGCTGCGCGCGCTCTCGCGCGGCATCGCGCCGCCCATCCTGTCCGACCGCGGCCTCGCGCCCGCCCTGGCCGCCCTGGCCGGGCGCTGCACGGTCCCCGTCGACCTCGACGTGCAGACCGCCGAGCGCTACCAGGCGGCGGTGGAGAACGCCCTCTACTTCGTCTGCGCGGAGACCCTCACCAACGTGGCCAAACACAGCCGCGCCACCAGTTGCGCGATCCAGCTTGTCCGCATCGGCGACATCCTCATGCTCACGATCGGGGATGATGGGGTCGGCGGCGCGCACGTCGCCAAGGGACACGGTCTCGCCGGGCTGGCCGACCGGCTCCGCGCCGTCGACGGGGAGCTGAGCGTGCAGTCGCCGGACGGCGGGCCGACAGTGATCGTGGCGGAGGTGCCGTGCGGGTAGTCGTGGCCGATGACGCGGTTCTGATCAGGGAGGGCCTGGTCAGGTTGCTGGAGGAGTTCGGCTGCGAGGTGGTCGCGACCGTCGGTGACGGCGACGCCCTCGTGCTGGCGATCGCCGAGCACAGGCCGGACGTGTCGGTGGTCGACGTGCGCATGCCGCCGTCGTTCACCGACGAAGGGCTCAAGGCGGCCGTGGAGGCGCGGCGCAGGGTGCCCGGGGCGCCCGTGCTGATCCTTTCCCAGTACGTCGAGGTCTCCTACGCCGACGACCTGCTCGCCGACGCCAGGGGCGCGGTGGGTTACCTGCTGAAGGACCGGGTCGTCGACGTGGACGAGTTCCTGGAGGGCCTGCGGCGGGTGGCCGCGGGCGGGACGGTGTTCGATCCGCAGGTGGTGTCCCAGTTGATGGTGCGCAGACGTAAGGACGATCCGCTGGCGCAGCTGACGCCGCGGGAGCGCGAGGTGCTCGGGCTGATGGCCGAGGGGAAGTCCAATCCGGCCATCGGACGGCAGCTCGTGATCAGTGACGGGGCCGTGGAGAAGCACATCAGGAGCATCTTCAACAAGCTCGGCCTCTACGCGGAGGACAGCGACCAGCATCGCCGGGTGCTCGCCGTCCTGGCCTACCTGCGTTCCTGATCGTCCCACCGGTCGAGGGCCGGTCCGGGGGAGGGGGCGAGGGGGGTGTCGAGGGGTGGTGGCCGGTCCGCGCGGCGTCGCGCGCGGACCTGGCCGCTCGGGGGATTAGCCGAGCGCGTCGACCAGCTTCTTGCGCTGCTGGGCGCCCAGGCCGCCGAGGCGACGCTTCTCGTCGACGCCCGCCTCCTCCATCAGCGCGGTGGCCTTGGCCGGGCCGACGCCCTTGACGGCGCGCAGGGCCTGCGACACCTTGATCTTCTTCGCGATGTCGTCGTCGCGCTCGAGCAGCTGGGCGAACGTCAGCTCGCCGGCCTTGACCTTGGCGAGCAGGGCGGTGCGGGCCGCACGCGCCTCGGCGGCCTTGGCCAGAGCCGCCTGACGCTGCTCGGGGGTGAGAGTGGGAAGTGCCATCTCGGTTCTCTCCTCGGGGAGTTTACGTTCGGGATTCTGTTACCCGTGGTGCAGTGGCTAATCATGGCGGATACCAGCGGTTCGTGTTGCGAAAAGCGCCGCTCAACGTGTCCGCCAGACCTCCGCGGCCGCTTCCGCGCACACCACGTCCTGCGTGATCGTGCCTCCGCTGACGCCTATGCCGCCGACCACGCGTGCTCCCCCACCGTAGTCCGCCCAGAGCGGGATGCCGCCTCCTACGCAGACGTAATCATGCCTGGGCAGGCCGTACAGGTCACCTCCCGGAGCCGTCCGCACGGCCAGTTCCGCCGTGGGTCTGCGCAGGGCCACCGAGGTGTACGCCTTGCCCTGCGCGAGACCCGGCCCCGCGATCTCCGCACCCTCCATACGCTGGAAAGACACCAGATGTCCGCCCTCGTCGACGACCGCCACGGCGATCACCGCGCCTTCGCGGATCGCCCGCCTGACGGCGGCCTCGGTCATGCGGAGCGCGAGCTCGAGATTCACGCGTGCTTCCCTCGGATCGCCGGGGTCATGATTGGTCTCCCTCTCATGCGTACAGTCCTTGGCCGGGCGCGGCAAGATCGCTGGCATGGCTCGGAAGGGGAAGCGGGCCGGAGGGGCTTCACCCCTTCAGCGTGGAATTCATCACATTCTGCCGCTCGGGCGTGTCGCAACCCTGGTCAGGCCGGTTTTCCCGCCACATTTCGACACACTCCGGCGTGAGGAACGCGTCGAACACCGACTCCATCGCCCCCACCAGCGCCCCGCGCCAGCCCAGCGCCGAGCCCTCGATCCTGGGCGGGTGGTCGCGGCGGATGGCCATGAGGCGGGGCTCGCAGGCCGCGAGGAGCGCCTTCCCGGCGCGCTCGCGCAGCTCCACGCCGTGGCCCGAGAGGGTCACGACCTCGGGGTCGTGGGCGTTGACGAGTGCCGCGATGCCGCGTCCGAGCGCTTTGGCGTTGGCCGCGACCGCCTCCTCGCTGGTGGCCAGCACCCGCTCGGCCTGGGCGCGCCCCTTGCCGCCGCCGTGGGCCAGGCCGACGTGGCGGAGCAGGGCGTTCGTGCCGACGTCCATGCTCCAGCAGCCGATCGCGCCGCACGGGCAGGGGCGGTCGCCGCCGGTCAGCGGCATGTGACCGAACTCGGCCCCCACGCCGCTCGCCCCGCCCAGCGGCCGCCCGTCCACGACGAGCACGCCGCCGAGGTCGAAGTCCACGTGCAGGTGCAGGCCCACCTGGACGCCCCGCAGCCGCCCCCTGCGCGCCTCGGCCAGCGCCGCGAACGCCGTGTCGTTGCCCACGACGGGCGCCGGGACATCCGGGCCGAGCAGGCGCGGGACGTCGACCGACCGCCAGCCCAGGTGGGCGATGTCCACCAGGCCGCCGTGCCGGACCGGACCCGCGAAGGCCACCCCGAGGCCCACCACCCGGTGCCCGAGGCGGCGCCGGTGGGCGGCGACGGCCTCGCCCAGAGGTCTCAGGACGCCTTCGGGGGTGCCGTCGTGCGGGCGCAGGTCAAGCGTCTCCGTCCGGCCGCCGAGCTCGCAGGCCGCCAGCTCCCAGGCGTCCTCCCGTACGTCGACGGCCAGGGCGAGCGGGCCGCGCGGATGCGGCCCCGGCACCTGCGTCGGGCGTCCCCGGGCGTGCTCCCTGGCGGGTTCCTCGTGCAGCAGTTCGTCCTCGGCGAGCCCGGCCACCAGCACCGACGCCGTCCCTCGCGCCAGGCGCAGGTCGCGGGTCAGCTGCGACCTGGTGCGGGTGGCCCCGCAGTCGTGTACGGCGCGCAGCAGCCGGACCCGGTTGTGCGCGCGAAGCTCGCCACTCGTCGTAGCACCGATCACGGACCACAGTTTATGCTCTAGCCGTGAACAAAAGCCTCATTGACGCCAGACGTGCTCGTGCCGGAGTGTTCGGATTCTTCTTTCTCGCCGGGTTCGTGATGGGTTTGTGGGCCGCCGGGCTCCCGTCCCTGAACGACCGGCTCGGCCTCGGCCCCGCCAGGCTGGGCAGCGTCCTGCTGCTGATCTCGGGTGGCGCCCTGGTGTCGATGCTGGTGGCGGGGCCGCTGGTGGACAGATGGTCCAGCCGCCGGGTGTGCTGGTTCGCCGGTCCCTTCTCGGGGCTGGTGCTGCTCGGCCCCGCCCTCGCGTCCTCGTACTGGGCTCTGGCGGCGCTCGCGGTGCTGTTCGGGATCGGGCTCGGGGTGACCGAGGTCGCCATGAACGCCCACTCCGTCGAGGTCGAACGCCGCTACGGCCGCCCGATCATCTCGGCCTTCCACGGCACGTGGAGCCTGGGCGGGGCGGCCGGCGGCGGGCTCACCTCGCTCGCGCTGCAGACCGGCGTGGACGCGCAGTGGCTGCTCATCGTCGCGGCGCTGGTCGTGCCCCTCCTGTACGTGCCGGCGGCCCGCCTCCTGCTCCCCGACCCGCCCGCCCACACCACCGCGTCGGAAACCGGCGCCTCCTCCGGCTCGTCGCTGGGCTGGGGCCTGATCGCCCTGCTCGGCCTGGCCGCCTTCGCGGCGCACCTGAGCGAGGGCGCCGCCATCGACTGGGCCGCCCTGCACGCCCGGTGGGTGCTGGACACGGATCCGGCCATGGCGCCGCTGGCGTACACGATCTTCTCGGTGGCCATGACCACCGTCCGCCTGCTCGGCGACCCCATCCGCGCCCGACTCGGCTCGGTGCGCACCATCCAGCTCGCGGGCGTGTTCGCCACGGCCGGCTACATCCTGGTCCTGGTGTCGCCCGTGGCGGGAGGCGCCCTCCAGATCGTCTGCGCCTGGACCGGCTGGGCGCTGGCGGGCGTCGGGCTGGCCACGGTGATCCCGGTCCTCTTCAGCGCGGTCGGGGCCGCCGGGGGCCGCGTCGGCCGCGCCCTCGCCATGGTGACCGCCTTCGGCTACAGCGGCCTCCTCCTGGGGCCCGCCGTCCTGGGCTACGTGGCGGAGGCCTCGTCCCTGCCGGTCGCCTTGATCATCCCCGCGGTCCTCGCCGCCGTCGTCGCCCTCAGCGGCGCCCCCGCCATCCGCACCCTGACCCACCTCCCCACCTCAACACCCAGCCCGAACCCCACCCCGGCCCCTGCCCACGACTGACCCCGCGCACGGCGAGGCGCCTCACAGCGGCTCCCGGTCCCCGCCGGCACCACCGCGCACCGCCCACCGGGCGCCGGGTTGGCGAGGTGTGGAGCGGTGGTGCTCGGCGCGACTTGCGCGGGGGCCGGTTGCCGTGTGGAGCGGTGGCCGGTTGCCGTGGGAGCGTGGGAGACTGCGGAAAGTGGGTTTGACCTGGTGTTATGCGATCGTGACTTGACCTGCAAGTTACGCGCATATTTCATGTCCCAAACACCGTAAACGTTTACAGCACCTAGATCGTAAACGTTTACAGGACATGGAAGGACAGCCTTGGCCGACGGACCCACGATCAACACGATCGCCGCGCGCGCCGGTGTCTCGATCGCCTCCGTCTCGCGGGTGCTGAACGGCCTGCCGACCAGGCAAGAGACCGTGCGCAAGGTGATGGCCGCCGCCGACGAGCTCGGCTACGTGCGCAACGCCGTGGCCAGGTCGCTCAAGTCGCGCCGCACCCACCAGGTCGCCTTCGCCATGGCCGACGTCGGCAACCCCGCCTACCTGGCCATGCTCCGCCAGATCCAGCCCGTGCTGAAGGCCGCCGGGTACCGGCTCGTGCTGCACTCCACCGACGCCGTCGTGGCCGACGAGATCGACGTGCTGCGCAGCCTGGGCGAGCGGTACGTGGACGGGCTGATCATGAGCCCGCTGCGGGTCACCGAGGCGCATCTGCAGATGCTGGCCGCCGCCCGCACCCCCGTCGTGATCATCGGCTCGGTGCCCGAGGGCACCCGCGTGGACAACGTACGGGCCGACTCGCGGACCGGTGTCAGGCTGGCGATCGATCACCTGTACGCGCTCGGCCGCCGCCGGATCGCCATGGTCAACGGCCCGCTGGACACCGTCCCCGGCGCCGCCCGCGGGGCCGCGTACCAGGAGGCGCTCCAGGACCTGGGCCTGCCCTACGACGAGAACCTCGTGCAGATCGGCGACTTCTACCGCGCGGAAGGGGGCCGGGCGGTGGCGGAGCTGCTCGCCAGGGTTCCCGACGTGGACGCGCTGATGTGCGCCAACGACCTGATCGCGCTCGGCGCGCTCGACGTGCTGCGCGCGGCCGGCCGGCGGGTGCCGGAGGACGTGGCGGTGGTCGGCATGGACGACACCGACCTGGCCGCCGCCTCCTGGCCGTCGCTGACCAGCGTCTCGCTGGGGTCCGCCGAGCGCGGCAAGGCCGCCGCCGAGCTGCTGCTCGAACGGCTGCAGGGAGGCGATCGCGAGCCGAGGCTGGTCACCGTGCCGCCCGAGCTCGTGGTCCGCGCCTCCACCGCCGGACACGAGCCCGGACACGAGCCCGGACACGAGCCCGGACACGAGCCCGGATACGAGCACCGTACGGACGAAAGGGGAGAGGCGTGACGGCGACCGTGACGAGACCGGCGCCGCCGCGCGGGACGCGACGCGCCAAGCGCCGCCGGATCTCGCGCCAGACGCGCGAGATGTGGCTGCTCATGCTGCCCGCCCTGGTGCCGGTGGCGCTGTTCAGCGTGGGCCCGCTGCTGTACGGCATCGGCCTGGCGTTCACCGACGCCCGCAACACCCGCAACCACGAGACGAGCTTCGTCGGCCTGGAGAACTTCGGCCGGCTGCTGACCGACGACGAGTTCTGGTCCTCCTTCAAGATCGGCGCGATCTGGGGCGTCTCGGTGACGGTGCTGCAGTTCCTGGCCGCGCTCGGCCTGGCGCTGCTGCTCAACGAGAACCTGCGGTTCCGGGGCGTGGCCCGGGTGCTGGCGGTGGTGCCGTGGGCGATGCCGCCGGTGGTCATCGGCCTGATGTGGAAGCTCGTCTACCACCCCGACGCGGGCATCCTGAACGCCCTGCTGGGCACGGACGTCAACTGGCTGGCCGACTTCTCGCTCGCGCTGCCGGCGATCATCGTGGTCGGCATCTGGACGGGCATGCCGCAGACCACGGTGGTCCTGCTGGCGGGCCTGCAGGGCATCCCGAAGGAGCTCTACGAGGCGGGCGAGGTGGACGGCGCGACCCGCTGGCGGCGGTTCTGGAACATCACGCTGCCGCAACTGCGGCCGGTGATCGTGGCGATCACCTCGCTCGACTTCGTGTGGAACATCAACCAGTTCGGCCTGGTCTACGTGCTCACGCAGGGCGGGCCGGGCGGGCAGACGCGGCTGCCGATGCTGTTCGCGTACGAGGAGGCGTTCAGGTACCGGATGGCCGGTTACGCCTCGATGCTCGGCCTCGCGATGGCGATCGTCGTGCTGGCCGTGCTCGCGCTCTACCTGGGACGCCAGATGAGGGAGGCCAAGTGATGAGGCGCTTCTCGCAGTACGCGGCACTGGTCGCGTACATCGTCTTCCTGGCGTTCCCGCTGGTCTGGCTGCTGTCGACGGCGCTGAAGACGCCGCGGGAGATGGCCCTGGCCGACCCCACGTGGATCCCGCGCGACCCGACGCTGGCCAACTTCGCCGACGCGTTCGGCGAGCAGGACCTGGTGGGCGCGGGGCTGCGCAGCCTGGTCGTGGCGCTGTTCAGCAGCGTGATCACGGTGCTGATCTCGCTGCCCGCCTCCTACGCGATGGCGCGCTACCGCAGCCTGCTCAACCGGATCGCCATCGGGTGGGTGCTGGTCAGCCAGGTGTTCCCGTTCATCCTGATCATCATTCCGCTCTTCATGATCCTGCGCGATCTGGACCTGGTGAACACGCTGCCCGGCCTGGTGGTCGTGCACGTGACGTTCACGCTGCCGTTCGCGCTGTGGATGCTGCAGGGGTACGTGCGCTCGGTGCCGCGTGAGCTGGAGGAGGCCGCGGCCGTGGACGGCGCGACCCGGCTGCGCTCGATCGTGAGCGTGGTCGCGCCGCTGCTGGCGCCGGGCGTGGTGGCCACGCTGCTGTTCTCGTTCATCTCGTCGTGGAACGAGTTCATGTTCGCGCTCGTGGTCCTGCAGAACCCCGATGTCATGACGCTCCCGCTCACTCTGGTGCGGTTCACCGGTCCTGAGGGGGTGGCCAGGCTCGGCCCGCTGGCCGCGGCGTCGCTCATGGCGACGATCCCGAGCCTGATCTTCTTCGCAATCATTCAGCGGCGACTGAAGTCCGGCCTGATGGCCGGCGCCGTGAAGGGCTAGGAGGCTCACATGCGAATCACGTCCGCTCTGGCGGCTGCGGCGATCCTCACGCTGGCCGCCGCGTGCGGCGGGGGAGGCGGCGGCACGCAGTCGTCGTCCGCCCCCAACGAGCCAGTAAAGATCAATTTCCTCAGCCTGGCGTGGCAGAAGGAATCCGTCGCCGCGAACAAGCAGCTCGTGGACGAGTGGAACAAGGCCAACCCCAACATCCAGGTCACCTACGTCCAGGGCAGCTGGGACAACGTCAACGACCAGCTCGTCACCCAGTTCGCCGGTGGCACGGCGCCGGACGTCATCCACAACGACTCGCCCGCGCTGTCCGGCTTCGCCTCCGACGGCTACCTGCTCGACCTGAAGGACAAGCTGCCCGCCGAGCTCAAGAGCGACATCCCGCAGCCCGCCTGGGACACCGTCACCTTCGACGACGGCAAGGGCCAGCAGGGCGTGTACGGCGTGCCGTTCCTCCAGGAGTCGCAGGTCATCATCGCCAACAAGAAGCTGCTCGACGCCTCCGGCGCGCGCGTCCCGACGGCCGACAACCCCTGGACGTGGGACGAGTTCTCCGAAGCCGCCAAGAAGATGACCAAGGGCGGCAACTTCGGCGTGGCCTGGCCGATGAAGTCGCCGGTCAACAAGACGCTCAACCTGGCGCTCAACTTCGGCGGCACGTTCTTCCAGACGGCCGACGGCAAGACCACGGTCAAGGTCGGCCCCGAGGAGCGCGAGGTGCTCCAGCGCATCCACGACCAGCTCTACAAGGACAAGTCCGCCGACCCGGCCGCGCTCGGCCAGGGCACCGCGGACCCGTTGCCGGCCTTCTACAAGGGCAAGTTCGCGCTGCTGCCCGCCGGCGTCTACCTGCGCCAGCAGGTCGCCGAGCAGGCTCCGCAGGGCTTCGAGTGGGTCACGCTCCCCGCGCCGAAGGGCACCAGCGCCCAGCAGGGCGCGGTCTCGCAGACGCTGTCGATCGCGCAGGACAGCAAGCACGCGGACGAGGCCATGAAGTTCATCGCCTTCTTCCTGAACGGCGCGAACCAGGCCAAGCTCGCCAAGGGTGACTGGCTCCTGCCGACCTCCCAGGCGGCCGCCGCCGACCCGGCGATGACCACCAAGGAGAACGGCTGGGACGTGGCCACCGCCTCCGCCAAGAACCTCGTCGTGGCGCCGTTCCTCAAGGTGAACGGGTTCGACGAGTGGAAGACCAAGGTGGCCACGCCGACGCTGCAGGAGTACTTCGCCAATAAGATCACCATTGACCAGGCGGCCTCGAAGCTGGTCGAGGACGGCAACAAGGTGTTGGAGCGGTACCAGCGGTGATTTATCGGGATAAAGCCCGTGGGTGTCTCCTCGGCCTCGCGGCCGGGGACGCCCTCGGGGCCCCGGCCGAGAACCTGTCGCCGTCGGAGATCCGGCGGCGGTGGGGCCGGCTCACGGAGATCGAGGGCGGCGGGACCGACGACACGGAATACGCCATCTTCGCCGCCTCGCTCCTGGTGCGGCACGGGCACGCGCTGACCTCCGCCGACGTGGCGCAGGCGTACCGGCGGGAGATCATCCCGCGGATCGCCGGGCCCATGCGCGGAGCCGGGTTCTCCGAGCTGGGCACTGTCGAAGCGCTTCGCCGCGGACTGGCGCCGCCGCTGACGGGGCTGGTGCACTCGCACGGCTGGTCGGACGGGCTCGCGATGCGCGCGGCGCCGTACGGGGTGTTCTGCCCGGGCGATCCCGCGGAGGCGGCCCGGCTGGTGGAGCAGGACGGGCAGGTCAGCGGGTCCGGCGAGGGCATCCTGGGCGGCCGCGCGGTCGCCGGGGCCGTGGCCGCCGCGATGGGCGGGGCCTCGGTCCAGGACGTCGTACGGGCGGCGCTGTCGGTGATCCCCGCCGACTCGTGGACGGCCCGCAACGTCGTACGGGCCTGCGCGACCCTGCCCACCACGGACGAAGAGGCGCTCGTCGAGGCGCTGCACGAGGCCGTGGTCGTCAGGCACTACCCCTGGACCGACGTCGCCCCCGAGGCCGTGGCGCTGGCGCTGGCGGCCGTGCTGGCCGGGGACGGCGACGTCGAGGCGTCCGTGACGTTCGGGGTGAGCCTGGGCAGGGACGCCGACACGATCGGCGCCATCGCCGGGGCGATCGCCGGAGCCATGCGCGGCGAGAGCGGCGTGCCCGAGCGGTGGGCGGCCAGGATCGGACCCGTGACGGGCAAATGCCTGCCCGTCGTGGCCGGAAAACACGTACTGGACGTCGCCGACGAACTGGCGGGAGGACTGTAGATCACGATGTCGGGGGACAGAATCAGAGGGGCTTTCGCCGGGCTCGCCGTCGGTGACGCCGCCGGATGGCCGGCGGCCAGGCACCGGGCGGCCCTGCACGCCCCCTGGAGCAGACGCCTGCACAGAGAGCTGGACGCCTTCGCGGAGGAGCACGAGGTCACCACGCTGCCGGTCCCGTTCGCGCTCAACCAGCCCACGGCCCCGCTGGCCGTAGGCCCGTCCGACGACGCCGAATGGCTCGCCTGGACGGCGCTCACGATCGACCGTCCGAGAGCCGAGGCGTTCAGGGAGCTGCGGGACGGCGTCAGGGGGCGGATCTCGGTGGCCACCGCGCTCGACAACCTCGCCAAGGGCGTCGAGCCGCCAGCGTCCGGGCACGACAACCCGCACCACTTCGACGACGCCGCCGCCGTCAGGGCCGTGGCGTTCGGGGTCCTGGGACGGGACCCCACGCAGGACGCCCAGGTGACGAACGCCTACGACGGCGTCCTGGGCGCCCTGGCCATGGCCGCCGCCGTGGCCGAGGCCGTGCGGTCGGGATCGGTGGCCGGGGCGGTGGAGGCGGCGCTGGCCGTACTGCCCGAGGACACCGCCATCGGCCACAACGCCCGCGCGGCGCTGGCCGTCACGCGCAAGGCGGGCGACCCGTTCGCGGCCGTGCCCGCGCTGGACGCCGCGCTGCTCGACCACGTCTACAGCTACGGCGTCGGCGCCGCGCAGACCGTGCCGGTGGCGCTGGCGCTGGCCGAGGCGGCGGGCGGCGAGCTCACGCGGGCGGTGCCCGCGGCCGCCTGCCTGGCCGCGCTGGCCGACTCGGCGCCCGCGCTGACCGGCGCGCTCGCGGGCGCGTGCCGTGGATTGGAGGCGATCCCGGAGGGGTGGATCGCGTCGGCCCGCACGCTGGCCGGTTGTTGCCTGCCTGACCTGGCGGGCCGGGATTTGATCGAACTATCGGAGGGAATCGCATGACGCCGCTTGAAGACAGGGCCACTGGCTGCGTGGCGGGGGCGGCGGTCGGAGACGCGCTGGGCGGCGCCACCGAGGGCTGGACGCCCGAGCAGATCGTCGAGAGGTACGGGGGCCGCGTCGAGGGCATCGTGCCGCCGTTCAACGAGGACTGGCGCAACGCCCGCCCCATCGCCCCGTACCACAAGGGCGACGGCCACATCACGGACGACACGTTGATGACGCACGCCCTGATCCGCGTGTACGAGAAGGCCGGCGGGCACCTGACCGCGTACTCGATGGCTGAGCACCTGGTGCCCGAGCTGATGGGCGAACGGCGCTGGATCCCCGAGCTGGAGGCCGAGGCGCTGCCGCTGCAGCGGATCTTCCTGGCCGAGAAGTGGATCGTGGCCAGGCTCCACTACGGGCACGTGGACCCGCGCGAGGCCGGCGTCGGCAACATCGTCAACTGCGGCGCCGCCATGTACGTCGCCCCCGTCGGCATCGTGAACGCCGCCGACCCCGACGCCGCCTACGCCGAGGCCGTCGACCTGGCCGGGGCGCACCAGTCCAGCTACGGCCGGGAGGCCGCCGGGGTGATGGCCGCCGCCGTGGCCGAGGCCATGCGACCGGGCGCCACCGCGGACTCCGTGATCGCGGCCTGCCTGCGCCTGGCCAAGGACGGCACGAGGGCCGCCATCGAGTCCGTCTGCGAGGCCGCCGCCGGGCTGGGGCACTGGGACGGGTCGTTCGAGACGTTGCGCGCCGCCATGCGGCCCTACGACACGGTCGCCGACACCTACCGCGACCAGGGGCTGGGCGCGCGGCGGCCGAGCCGGGTGCACAGCATCGAGGAGCTGCCGCTGGCGCTCGGGTTCCTGGTGATCGCCAAGGGCGACTACCGCGAGACCGTGCTGGGCGGTGTCAACTACGGGCGCGACGCCGACTCGATCGCGTCCATGGGCGGGGCCATCGCGGGCGCTCTCGGGGGGCTGTCCGCGGTGCCGTCGCAGTGGGTCTCGCAGGTGGGGGCGGCCAGCCGTACGGACCTGGTGGCCCCCGGGCTCGCGATCGCGGAGGTGGCGCGCCGGGTGCACGCCGACGACCTGGTACGGCGCCGCGGCCACGAGGCCGCCTTCGCCGACCTCGACCGCCGGTGATCCGCCTCACCTGGGTCCAGCCGGAGGACCTGATCGGGCACGAACTCCGCCAGGCCGCCGAGGACGGCCGGGCCACCGGCCCCGACGCAGAGCGCGTGCGGGAGATCGCGGCCCGCTGGCACGCGGCCGGCGGCCACGACGCGCCTCCGCGCGCCGGGGCCTCCGAGCCGGGTGCGGCCCGGCTGCGGGACCTGGCCGGGGAGCTGCTGGACGATCTGGCCGCCGTCCCGTCCCCGCTGCCCGAGCCCTCGGACCTGGCCGGCATCGTCGCCGCCTGCCCGTCCTGGCCGGGCACGGCCCAGGGAGCGGCCCAGGGAGCGACCCCGCGAGCGGCCGTGGATCCGGCGCGGGTGCTGGGCGCGTGGCAGGGGCGGGCGGCCGGGTGCGTGCTCGGCAAGCCCGTGGAGAAGATCCCGCGCGAGGGCATCAGGCAGATCGCCGAGGCCACCGGCAACTGGCCCATCCGCGGCTGGTTCACCGCCAAGGGGCTCCCGGACGACGTCGCCCGCCGCTGGCCGTGGAACCGGCGCAGCGCCGTCAACTCCCTGGCCGAGAACATCGACGGCATCCCCGAGGACGACGACCTCAACTACCCGCTGCTGGCCCTGTCCGTCCTGGAGCGCCACGGGCGCGGCTTCACCACCGACGACGTGGCCAAGCTGTGGCTGGACGAGCTTCCCGCCGGCCGTACGTTCACCGCCGAGCGGGTCGCGTACCGCAACCTCCTGGACGGCGTCGAGCCGCCCGCCACGGCCACCCGCCGCAACCCGTTCAGGGAGTGGATCGGCGCCCTGATCAGGGCCGACGTGTACGGCTGGAGCAACCCGGGCGACCCCGCCACGGCGGCGGAGCACGCCTGGCGCGACGCCCGCCTGACCCACACCGCGAACGGGATCTACGGGGCGATGTTCGTGGCCGCCATGTGCGCGGCCGCCCTGGTCGCCACCTCGCCCGAGGAGGTCGTACGGGCGGGCCTGTCGGTGGTGCCGGAGCGCTCGCGCCTGCACGAGGCGGTACGCCTGGCCGTCGCGGACGCCGCCCGCGAGGACGACTTCGAGCGGGTCGTCGACCTCCTGCACGAACGCCATGGCGGCCTGCACTGGGTGCACACCATCAACAACGCCGCCCTCGTCGCCGCCACGCTGATCCACGGCCGCGGCGACTTCACCGCCACGCTCGCCGGAGCGGTGGCCGGCGGCTGGGACACCGACTCCGCCGGGGCCACGGCCGGCTCCGTCGCGGGCGCGCTGAACGGCGGCGTGCCGGACCGCTGGCGGATGCGCGACAGCCTGGCCAGCAGCCTGACCGGGTACGACGGGGTGGGGCTGGCCGCGCTGGCCGCCCGCACACAGGAGATGATGGGGCCATGATCTCGGTTTTCGGCAGCGCCAACATGGACCTCGTCGCGTACGTCTCCGAGGCCCCCAAGCGGGGCGAGACGGTCACCGGGCACCGGTTCCGCACCGTGCCCGGCGGCAAGGGCGCCAACCAGGCCATCGCCGCCGCCCGCGTGGGCGCGCACGTGGCCTTCCTCGGGGCGGTGGGCGACGACGGGTTCGGGGCGGAGATGCGCGCCACGCTGGCGGAGGCCGGAATCGACGTACGCGGCCTGCGGGAGGTGCCCGGGCCCAGCGGCATCGCGCACATCGTGGTGGACGACGAGGGCGGCAACTCGATCATCGTCGTCCCCGGCGCGAACGGCACCATCGCCGGCCCCTCGGGCGAGGACCTGGCCGCCATCGCCCGCTCGGACGCGCTGCTGCTCCAGCTCGAGCTGCCCATGGAGGCCGTCGTGGCGGCCGCGCAGGCCGCCCAGGTCTCCGGCGTGCATGTCTACCTGACCCCGGCCCCCGCCCGGCCGCTGCCGGACGAGCTCCTCGACGCGGTCACCACGATCGTCCCGAACGAGCACGAGGCCGCCGCGATCACCGGCGCCGCCGGCCCGGACGCCGCCCTCGACGCGCTGCTGGAGCGGGTCGAGGAGGCGCTGATCACGCTGGGCTCCGAGGGCGCGCTGTACGGGTCGCGCTCGGGGGAGCGGCTGCGGGTGCCCGCGGTGAAGGTGGAGGCCGTGGACACGACCGCGGCCGGCGACACCTTCGTGGGCGCGTTCGCCGTGGCCAGGTCGGAGGGGATGAGCGTGGCCGACGCGCTGGGCTTCGCGTCCACCGCGGCGGCGCTGTCGGTGCAGCGGGAGGGGGCCAGCACGTCCATGCCGACCCGCCACGAGATCGAGGCCGCGCTGCCCTAGCCCTCGGCCCGTTCGTAGCGCAGCAGCGCCACCCCGGCGTCGAACGTGCGCGTCTCCACCAGGCGCAGGCCGGTCCGCTCCTTGAGCGGCGGGAACACCGGCCGGCCGCCGCCGAGGACGACCGGGTGCATCATGATGTGATATTCGTCGATCAGCCCCAGCTCGGTGAGCGCGCCGGCCAGCCGGGAGCCGCCGTTCAGCAGGAGGTCCTTGCCGGGCCCGCTCTTCAGCTCGGCGACCTCCTTGGCGAGGTCCCCGGAGACGATCCGGGCGTCCCAGCCGGCCTCCTGCAGCGTGGTGGAGAAGACGATCTTCGGGGTGCTGCGCCAGATGGGGGCGAACTTGAGGTCGTGCGGGTCGTCCGAGATCGACTCCGCGTGGGGCCAGTAGTTGGACATCATCTCCCAGACGACGCGCCCGTACAGGAAGGTGCCGACGCGGGCGTGGACCTCGTCCCCGTACGCCGACAGCTCCGGCCCCATGGTCGGCCAGTCGAACTCCCCGTTCGGGCCCTCGATGTGGCCGTCTACGGAGGTGTGGACCCAGTAGATGAGCTTGCTCATGGTGTGCTCCTTCGCGTTGTGCTCATGACTGGGTCGGAGCCGCCCGCGCGTTCTTCACATCCCTTCCGAAGATTCTTTCTCCTGCGTCCAGTGAAGTCTGACGGGGGCCTCGGGCCGTACCCCGGCCAGGAGGTCCGGCAGCAGCCCGGCCAGGCCGGGCGGGAACACGCGCTCCTCGGTGGCGGCCAGCTCGTCCGCGCGCCACCAGCGGTGGCCGAGCTTGAACTCCTCCGTCTCGTACTCCTCCAGCGCAGTGGGGGTGACGGTCGCGGACGGCACGCGGGCGAAGAAGTACGTGTGCACGGTGTAGAAGTGGCGGCCCAGGTTGGACCACGCGCCTTCGTTCACCGCCACGGGGTCGCCGAGGTCGGCGGCGCCGAGCACGTGGCCGGTCTCCTCCAGCGCCTCGCGCGCCGCCGCCTGCGCCGGTGACTCGCCCGACTCCAGGCCGCCGCCGGGCAGGTGCCAGGCGGGCTCCTTCGGCCACGGGTCCGGCGGGATGAAACGGAGCAGCAGGACGCGGTCGTCGGGGGCGGCCAGGATGACGCGGGCCGTGGGCCGCTGTGTGCGGAGGATCACGGTCGAACCGTAACGAACGGGGGGCTGCGCGGGGCTACGAGTCGTGCAGGTGGGCGAGCGTCTGCTCCAGCTCCGCCTGCAGGATCGCGCCCGCCGCGTCCCCGTCCCCGTCCCGGACGGCGGCCACCAGCTCCGCGTGCGTGTCGTGCCCGGGATTGCGGTCGTGCGCGCGCAGCCCCAGCACCTCCACCAGGCCGATCAGCCCCTCGCGCAACGCCGGCGCGAACTCGGCGAACAGGTCCGTCAGCACCGGGTTGCCGGCCGCCGCGACGACCGCCGCGTGCAGGGCGATGTCGGCGTCCACGAACGCCGCGTCGTCCTGCGACGCCGCCCGCGCCCGCGCCGCCAGCGCCTCCTCCAGCGCCGCGACGTCCTCCTCGGTGCGCCGCTGCGCGGCCATCCGGGCGGCCTGCGTCTCGACCATCATGCGCACCTCGTAGACGTCCGTGATGGCGGCCCGCCGCAGCCGGGCAGGCCAGTCCTCGGCGATCGCGGTGGTGATCGCAGTGGCGATCACGAACACGCCCGAGCCCTGCCGGGCCTGCACCAGCCCCGCCCCCGCCAGCGCGCGCAGCGCCTCCCGGACGGTCGAGCGTCCCACTCCCAGCGCCTTGGCAAGTGCGTTCTCGCCGGGCAGGCGGGTGCCCACGGGCCACTCGCCCTGCGTGATCTGCTCGCGCAGGTGCTGGGTGGCCTGCTCGACGAGCGGGCTGGGACGGAGGGAGCCGAGCGGCATCGAACGAACCTCTCAGGTTGTCTGAGGACCTGTGTTGTGATTAGTGTAGCCGCCATGACGCCGTCCGTGTACGCCTGGAACCGTCAACGTCCCAGCACCATGCCCTACCACCGCTACCGGCCCGCCCACGAGCGCGTCGAGGTGCCGCTCACCGAGCGCGACTGGCCGTCCGCGCGCATCACGCGGGCCCCGCTCTGGGTGCCCGTGGACCTGCGCGACGGCAACCAGGCGCTGGCCGAGCCGATGGACCCGGCCCGCAAGCGCCGGATGTTCGACCTGCTGACGGGCATGGGGTTCAAGGAGATCGAGGTCGGCTACCCCTCGTCCAGTCAGCTCGACTTCGACTTCGTCCGCCACCTGGCCGAGCCCGGCGTCGTGCCGGAGGACGTGACCGTGGTCGTCTTCACGGCCGCCAGGCAGGACCTGATCGAGCGCACGTTTGCCGCCATCGAAGGGCTGCCCCGCGCGGTCGTGCACCTCTACACCGCCACCGCCCCCACCTGGCGGAACGTGGTGCTCGGCCACGACAGGAACGAGCTGCGCGGCCTGATCATGGACGCCGCCGGGCACATCGCCCGGCTCGCGGACGGCCTCGACGTGCGCTTCCAGTTCTCGCCGGAGGTGTTCAACCTCACCGAGCCCGACTACGTGCTGGAGGTCTGCAACGACCTGACGGCCCTGTGGGACGCCGCGCCGGACCGCCCGGTGATCCACAACCTGCCCGCGACGGTCGAGGTGGCCACCCCCAACGTGTACGCCGACCAGATCGAGTACATGCACCGCCACCTCGACCGCAGGGACGCGGTGATCCTCTCGGTGCACCCGCACAACGACCGCGGCACCGGCGTGGCCTGCGCCGAGCTGGCCGTGCTGGCCGGCGCCCAGCGGGTGGAGGGCTGCCTGTTCGGCAACGGCGAGCGGACCGGCAACGTGGACCTGGTGACCCTCGCGCTCAACCTGCACACCCAGGGCGTGGACCCCATGCTCGACCTGTCCGACATCGACGAGATCCGCCGGGTCGTGGAGCACTGCAACCGGCTGCCCGTGCCCGAGCGCCACCCGTACGCGGGAGACCTCGTCCACACCGCCTTCTCCGGCACCCACCAGGACGCCATCGGCAAGGGCCTGGCCCACCACGCCAAGCGGGCCGCCGAGCTGGGCGTGCCGCCGGAGCAGGCGCCGTGGGAGGTGCCGTACCTGCCCATCGACCCCGCCGACGTGGGCCGCGGCTACCAGGCGGTCATCCGGGTCAACAGCCAGTCGGGCAAGGGCGGCATCGCCTACCTCCTGCGCACCCGCCACGGGCTGGAGCTGCCCCGCCGCCTGCAGATCGACTTCTCCTCGGTCGTGCAGCGGGCCACCGACGGCAGCGGCGAGGAGATCACGGCCGAGCAGCTGTGGGAGCTCTTCTACGTCACCTACCTGGCCCCGGGGGAGACCGGCGCGCTGGCCGAGTGGAGCACGAGGGAGACGGCGCCGGGGGTGCACGAGTTCAAGGGCACGCTGAAGTCGGGGCGCCGGCTGCGCGGCACCGGCAACGGGCCGCTGTCCGCGCTGACCGCCGCGCTCGGCGACGACGGGATCGACGTGGACATCCTCCACTTCGCCGAGCACGCCCTGGACCCGGGCCGGGGCAGCCTCGCGATCGCCTACGTGGAGGCCCGCGTCGACGGCGTCACCAGCTGGGGCGCGGCCCAGGACACCTCGGTCCTGACCGCCTCGGCGCACGCCGTGCTGGCCGCCGTCAACCGCGTGCTGGCGTCCGTGCCGGCCTGATCAGGTCGTGGTGGTGATCTTCGCGTCCAGGTGGGCCGCGCACTCGTCGCGGAAGTAGAGCGTACGGGAGCGCAGCCGCTTGGGGTCGGCCAGGACCGCCCGGGAGACCGAGGGCACGACGGCGTGCCGTACGGAGGCGAACAGCCGCGCCACGTCGGCGGGAGAGGCTCCCTGGGCGCCCAGCCCCGGAGCGAGGATGGGGCCGTTGAGGTCGTCCAGCGAGTGCTCCAGCTCGGGCAGCGTGGCCCCCATCACGACCCCGATGGGCCCCAGCGGCTCGTGCCCGGCGTTCGCCGCGGCGACCCCGGCCAGCACCTGGTCGGCCACGAGCCGCTGCAGCGAGGCCGCCTCCGGGTTGGAGGTGCGGGCCAGCACGAAGACACCGGCGTCGTTGGCCAGGGCCGACAGGATCGCGCCCTCCAGCGACCCGAACCCGAGGTACGGGCTCAGCGTCACGGCATCGGCGGCCAACGGGCTGCCCCGGTCGAGGTAGGCCTCGGCGTAGGCGGCCATCGTGCTGTCGATGTCGCCCCGCTTGACGTCGAGCACCACCAGCGTCCCGGCCTCGCGCAGGTCGGCGATGGTGCGTTCCAGAACTGCGATGCCGCGGCTGCCCCAGCGCTCGTAGAAGGCGGACTGCGGCTTGACCAGGGCCGCCACGTCGCCGACGGCCTCGACGACCGTGCGGCTGAAGCGTTCCAGACCGGCGGGCGAGTCGTCGAGCCCCCAGGCGTGCAGCAGCGCCGGGCTCGGATCGATGCCCACACAGAGCGGCCCGCACTCGTCGAGCCTGGCTCGAAGGCGCGTCCCGAATGACTCGTTCATTTCAAGGGCCCCCTTATGACCGTACGCAGCCTAGCTTGCGGCGGCCGTGGCCAGGAATGCTTACTTCGGCGCCGGTATGGGATCGGGCCTTCAAGTGGCTTTCCGGGGGTAGATCAGGCTATATGTACGAGATCGCCCATCGGGTGCTGGTGCTGCGTACCGATCCGCCGCGTGATGTCACCGTCACGGTCGGCGTGCCTTACGAAGAGCCGACGGGGGACTGGTCGTGCCCGTACCGGATCGACGGGCTCGACGGCTGGGAGCACGAGCGGAAGGTCACCGGGGTCGACTCGCTGGAGGCGATCGAGCTGGCCCTGGCCATGCTGCGGGCGGCGCTGGCGGGCTCGCACGAGGCCAAGGAGGGGCTGCTGGGCTGGGACGAGGCGCCGTCGGGGCAGCGGCCGCAGACGGTGTACGTGAGCTTGGACAAGTTCCGCGATATCGCCTATATCGCGATGAAGCACGAAATAGCGCCAGAAGAGGTCGTAAGTCAGGTTGAAGTGGCGGATGTCGTTCTTGATTTCGGCGACGCCGGGCAACTCCTCGGCCTGGAGGTCTCGAACGCGGCCGGGCGGCTCCCGTCCGAGATGCGGATCTGAAAGATCGGCATAATCGGCACCATGAGCGCCGGAACCCTCCCCCGCCTTGTGGCCACCGACCTCGACGGCACCCTCCTCAACTCCTCACGTGCCATCACCCCCCGCACCAGAGAGGCCCTTCAGGCCGCCCGCGCGGCCGGAGCCGAGATCGTCTTCGTCACCGCCAGGCCGCCGCGCGGCATCCGCGCGATCGCCGAGCAGGCGGGCGTCACGGGCGTCGCGATCTGCAGCAACGGCGCGATCGTGTACGACCTGGCCACCGACGAAGTCGTCACCAGCCATCTCCTGGACCGGACGGCGGCGAACAAGGTCGCGCAGGCCCTGGCCGCGGCCCTGCCCGGGGTCGGCCTGGCCGTCGAGACGGGCCGGGGCGTGCTCGCCGAGGCCGCCTACACCAGGCGCATCGTGGAGGACCTGGCCTACCTCCGCGAGGTGAGCTCTGTCTTCGACGGCGACGACCCCATCATCAAGCTGCTCGCCCAGTCGCAGACCAGCACGGCGGACGAGATGGTCGCGGCCGTCATGGCGGGGATCGAGGGGCTGGCCGAGGTCACGCACTCCGGCGGGACCGGGCTCCTGGAGATCAGCGCTGCCGGGGTGACGAAGGCGAGCACGCTCGACGTGCTGTGCCGGGAGCGGGGGATCGCGCCCGGCGAGGTGGTGGCCTTCGGCGACATGCCGAACGACCTGGCCGTGCTCGCCTACGCGGGCGCCGGGTACGCCATGGCCAACGCGCACCACCTGGTGCTGGCGGCGGTCGAGCGCCGCACGCTGTCCAACGACGAGGACGGCGTGGCCGCGGTGCTGGAGGAGCTGTACGGCTGAGGATCCGTACGTGCCCGCCCGCCCCCGCAGGCGGGCACGTACGGTGTCAGGCGTCGTCGTCCGACACCCGCGAGGCGCCCTTGCAGGTGGTGGGCGACTTGCCGAGCAGTGGGAGCAGCGACCCGCAGGTGCTCACGGGCAGCGACACCGGCTCGATGATCTCGTCGTTGAAGATGGTCACGTTGCCGATCAGCGGCGGGGGACCGCTCGGCCTGGCGGCCTCGCCCTCGGCGTGCGCGGCGCCCGCGAGCGAGCACACGAACACCGCGATCGTCACGGTGACGGCCGGCCGCCTCACCGGAGCGCCCCGGCTAGGCGGCGACCCGTTCCTGCTTCAGGGTCGACTGCCGCTCGCCCCCGTTCGTCTCGGCGTCGCGCCGCGCGCCCGCCATGATGCGGTCGATCAGCGCCAGCGTCAGCGCCGAGACCACGAAGGTCAGGTGGATCAGCGTTTTCCACAGCAGCTCCCGGTCGGTGATGGTCGGTCTGGACGCGTTGATGAAGATCTGCAGGAGGTGGACGGACGAGATGCCGATGATCGCCATGGCCAGCTTGACCTTCAGCACGTTGGCGTTGACGTGGGAAAGCCATTGGGGCTGGTCGGGGTGCCCGTCGATGCGTATACGGGAGACGAACGTCTCGTAGCCGCCGATGATGACCATGATGAGCAGGTTGGAGACCATGACCACGTCCACGAGGCCGAGGACGATCAGCATGACGGTGGTCTCCGGTGGTGAGCCGCCGAAGCCGAGCTCGATCAGATGGAGCAACTCCAGCATGAACCGCCACGTGTACACGATCTGGGCGAGGATCAGCCCCATGTAGAGCGGCGCCTGAATCCACCGGCTGAGGAACATGAAGTAGCCGACATAACCAGACATGGTCCGTGACTCCGGTGGAGGGTCGGCCACGGGCACCTGCGCGAGCCGCACTAGGACGTGAAGACGTTGACGTGCTGGACCCAGGTCTCGACGCGCACGATGGGCGGGTCGGTGGTGAGCTTGTCGAAAGCGATGGAGGGTAGGGCGCCCGCCAGCGCGAGTGCGGCGACGGCGGTCAGGACGCGGACCTTCAAAGGATCTCCTAGCTGCTCTGCGCTATCGGATGGACTGGGCTTGCGCTGCAGGGGGAACTGATCGGGCCACCGTGGCGGGCGGCGCGGCCGGCTTCGCCGCGCCGCCTGCCCGGATAACCGGATCGGCCGGGGACGTGCCCAGGCCGAGCCGGTCAGGGCTGCAAGCAGCTCACGGCCGGGACCTCGGCCGGCACGGCCGGGGCGGTCGGGTCGATCAGCGTCGTGGCGCCGGCGCCGGCCTCGGCCAGGCAGGGGACCAGGGCGAGAGGATCCACCACGGCGTAGGAGGCCGGGGCGGAGAGCAGGGTCAGGCCACCGGCGAGGGCCGCGACGGCGGCGATCCTGCGGGGGGAGAAAAGCATAGAACCTCCTGGGAGACGGTAATGAACAACCGTCGTCTAGCTACCCAGGGTAGTGATCCAGTAACGCTCCGTATATTAGAAAGCTCTCACGTCTCCCAGCGGTCCTGCGCGGCCATGACCTCGTCGGCGTGGTCGTGCGCCCACACCCCGAACGCCTCGATCGGGCCGAGGAGCGTGCGGCCGAGATCGGTCAGCTCGTACTCGACACGGGGCGGGGCCTCCGCGTACGTGCGGCGCGTGACCAGGCCGTTGAACTCCAGGCGGCGCAGCGTCTCGGTGAGGACCTTGGTGCTGATGCCGCCGATCTCCTCGCGCAGCCGCCCCGGCCGGCGCGGGCCGTGGCGCAGCGCCCACAGGACGACCGCGTTCCAGGTGTTGGCCAGCAGGTCGAAGGCCAGCCGGGCCTGGCAGTCGGCGATGAACCCCAACGAGGCCTCCGTTAGGCACCAAATGGTGTGTGACGGGCTTTCTACAGTCCTTCTACTTACCAGTTCATGCGACGGAGGACGAACATGCGAATCGGGATCCTGGGGGCGGGCGGCATGGCGGACGCCCTGGGCACGCAGTGGACCGGGGCGGGGCACGAGGTGATGATCAGCGGCAGGGACGCGTCCGCGAGCGCGGCCCGGGCCGCGACGATGACGGCCGAGGCGGCCCGCGCCCGCGCCGGGACCCCGGGGGTGCGCGCCGGGAGCTGGGCGGAGGCGGCGGCGTTCGGGGAGGTCGTGATGGTGGCCGTCAGGCAGGCGGGGCTGAGGGGCGTGCTCGAGTCCGCCGGCGGCGCGCTGCGCGGCAAGCCCGTCATCGACGTGGCCAACGCCGAGGGCCCGTACGACCCCGCCCGCCCCATCGCCCCGCTGATCCGCGACCTCACGGGAGGGCACGTGGTGAAGGCGTTCAACCTGTGCCACGTGGACGTGTGGCGGCTGATGCCGCCGGTGTTCGACGGCAGGCCGCTGGCGGTGCCGCTGTGCGGTGACGACCCGGCCGCCCTGGCCGCGGTGCGTACGCTGGTCGCCGACCTCGGCTGCACCCCGGTGGACGGCGGCGGGCTCGACCGGGCCGTGCTGCTGGAGGCGACGGCCGCGTTCATGATCGGGCTCTGGTTCGGCGGCGCCGACGCCCAGGCCGTGCTCCCCCCGGTGGCCTATTCGGGAGTCTGAGCCGTACGACCGGCGGTGTATCGGGGATGACGACGAGCGGCGGATGCCCTCCGGCGGGCCCGGCAAGATCCTGGAGACCTCAAACCAGGTCGAAGGAGAGATCCAGTGGTAACCCAGGTCGCCAAGGGGAACGGGTACGTGACCGCGTTCAAGGCCGTGGTCGTCCTCAACACGCTGTCCGTCCTGGCGCAGGCCGTGACGGCCGGGCAGCTGATGAGCGGGGGAGGGGCGGGCTCGCACGGCATGGGGGCGTTCGCCGTGCACGTGCTGGGGCTGCTGCAGCTCGTCGCGGCCGTCCTGCTGTGGCGGCCCGGCCGGGGCCCGGGCTGGCCCGCGCTGGTCGGCCTGGCGGTGCTGCTGCTCGGCTTCGTCCAGTCCGCGCTGGGCGGATCGGGCGTGCTGGCGGTGCACGTACCGCTCGGGATGACCCTCTTCGGGCTCAGCGTCTGGCTCCTCGTCTGGGCCTGGCGCCCGCGATGACGGCGGGGGTCAGCCGGGCTGGTGGGTTCGGGCATCAGCCGGGGTGAGGGCCGGTGGTCGGCGCGGGCATCAGTCGGGGTGGCGGGCCAGGTGGTCGGCGCGGCGGATCGGGTCGGGGAGGCGGTAGCGCGGGGCGAGGCGCAGGACCTGGTCGGTGACCGTGTCCAGGGAGATGCGGTGGCCCTGGGAGACGTACACCGGCTTGATCTCCCGCTGCGTGCGCAGCGCGCGGCCGACGACGGCGCCCTCGTGGACGATCGGCGCCCAGTCGCCCCGCTCCGGCCCCGGCGGCTCGTGCGTGCCGACGAAGGGCGTCTTGCCCACGCCGAGCGCGGGCAGGCCGGTCAGCACGCCCAGGTGGCAGGCCAGGCCGAAGCCGCGGGGGTGCGCCAGCCCGTACCCGTCGCAGACCAGCAGGTCGGGCGTCACCGTGAGCCGTTCGAGCGCCTCCACCAGGGCGGGCAGCTCCCGGAAGGCGAACAGCCCCGGCACGTACGGGAACGCCACCCGCCCGCGCACCGTCACCTCCTCCACCGTCGCCATCGTGCCGGCGTCGAGGACGACCACGGCGGCCGTGAGGGCGTCGTCGCCGTGATAGTGCACGTCCAGGCCCGCGACCAGGGAGAAGTCGGCGGGGCCGGTGAGCTCGACGCGTCCGCGGAGCCGGTCCTGGACGGCCTCGGCCTCGGCGGTGGTGGTGGGCCATGGGTGAAGCTGCTGTACCTGCACCCGGCCTAAGCTATTACGCGTAGGGTCGGGCTCATGATCGAGGTGCTGGTGGTCGTCGGCCCCGGCGTGGTGGCCGATGCGGGGTTGCTGGAGGAGATCGCGGCCCGCGAGTTCACCGCCGCGGGGGTCTCCGGGACGCTCGTCCACGCCCGCCACGCCTCTCAGGTCCTCTCGCTGCTGTCGTCGCCGTCCTCGCCGTCCTCGCCGGAGGGGGCGGGCGGTGTGGTCGTGCTGCCGGGGCCCTCGGCCGAGGTGCGCTCGCTGATCGGGCGGGACCTCGGGGCGGTGGTCTGGGTGGACGTCGAGCGCGCCGACGGGGTGACGGCCGGGGAGGGCGCCACCCACCTGCACGGGCGCGGCGTCGGCGGACTGGCCTGGGGGATCCGCCATGCCGTGCACCGGGTACGGCATCCGTCGCGGCGGATCGCGTACGGGCCGCTGCCGGAGCAATGGGGCGAGCTGTACCTTCCGGACGCCGACGAGCCGCCCGTGGTGATGCTGATCCACGGCGGGTACTGGCGCTCGATCTGGGCAGCCGACATCATGGGGCCGCTCTGCGCCGACCTGGTCGGGCGCGGGCTCGCGGTGTGGAACCTCGAATACCGGCGGCCGGATCTGCACGGCTGGGACGCGACGACGGCGGACGTGGCGGCGGGGCTGGCCGCCCTCGCGACGGCGCACGCCGCGCCGCACGGCTCGGATGCGCTCCCGCCGGACGCGCTCCCGCCGGACCTGCTCCCGCCGGACCTGCTCCCCTCGGGCGCGCTTCCGGCGGGCGTCGATCGGACGGTGGTGCTGGACCTCACCCGGGTGACCGTCGTCGGCCACTCGGCAGGCGCCCAACTCGCCCTCCGCGCGGTTGCGGACGCGGTGGCCGGCGAGGCGTCCGCCACCGGCGGCGCCCAAGCGGCGGCGGGTGAGGCTTACGCGGCGGGTGAGGCTTGCGAGGCCGGTGGGGCTCACGCGGTGGACAGGGCTCGCGCGGACGGTGGGGCTTGCACGGCCGGTGAGGCTCGTGCGGTGGGTGGGGTGCGGGTGGTGATGGTGGTGTCGCTCGCCGGGGTGCTCGATCTTGTGGAAGGCGACCGGCGGTGGGTCGGGACCGGCGCCGTCGGAGCCGCCCTGGGCGGGCGCGCACCCGAAGGCCAGGTGGCGGTGCCGCCGTACGCGGACGCCTCGCCGTTGCTCCGGCTCCCGCTCGGTGTACGCCAGCTCGTCGTCCAAGGCGCCGCCGACGACCTGGACCTGGTCGACTTCAGCCGCCGCTACGCCCGCGCGGCCGAGGAGGCCGGCGACGAGGTGACCTACCTCGAAATGCCCGGCGACCACTTCGATGTCATCAACCCCGCCACCCCGATCTGGCAGGCCACCGCCCGAGCGCTGGCGGGAGGCCCCGCCTCAAGGGGATAAAACGGACAACAACTAACATAACCGGGTGATCGTCGGAGAAACGCTCGGCCTGCTCGGAGCCGGGGTGGCGGCCGGAGTGGTGAGCACGGTCGTCAGCCTCGCCTCGATCGTCTCCTACCCGGCGCTCCTGGCGTTCGGCCTGCCCCCGCTCACCGCGAACGTCACCAACACCGTCGCCCTCGTCTTCACCGGCATCGGCGCCGCCGCCGGATCGCGGCCGGAGCTCGCCGGGGAGGGCGCCCGGGTGCTCAAACTCGGCCCCGTGGCCGCGGTCGGCGGCGCGACCGGCGCGTTGCTGCTGCTGGTCACCCCGGCCAGGACGTTCGAGCTGATCGCGCCCTGGCTGATCGCGATGGCCTCGCTGCTGCTGGTCAGGCCGCCGTCGGGGCAGGCGCATGGCGAGCACGGCGTGCTGGGGCGGGTGGCGCTGTTCGCCGTGACGATCTACACCGGGTACTTCGGCGCGGCCGGAGGGCTGATGGTGTTCGCCGTGCTGGCCCTCATGTTCGACCACCCGGCGGCCAAGCTGAACGCCATGAAGAACGTGATGTCCGGGCTGGCGAACGCGGTGGCCGCGCTCGGGTTCGCGCTGTTCGGTCCGGTGAACTGGGCCGCCGCGGCGCCGCTGGCGGCCGGGTTTCTGCTCGGGGGGTGGATCGGGCCCAGGATCGCGCGTCGGCTGCCGGGCAACAGCCTGCGCTACCTGGCGGCCGCCTGCGGGCTGGCGGTGGCGGTCAAGCTCGGCTGGGACTCGTACGCGCGCTGACCCCCTCGGGCGCCCCAATGGAGAGCCCAGTGGAGAGCCCGGTGGCGAGCGTGGCGAAGCGGGTGGTGACCCGATGCCAGATCGGCGTGGAGACCGGCTCGTCCGCCACCGCCCGCGCGTAGACCTCCTCGGGGTCGAACCCGTCCGGTGACCACTCGCGGATGCGCGCGGGCAGCACCTCGGGATGGAACTGCACGCCCCAGGCCCGCTCGCCCACCCGGAACGCCTGGTACGGGCAGGCGCCCGTCTCCGCCAGCCAGACGGCCCCGCCGGGCAGCCGGGTGACCGCGTCCTTGTGGTGCTCGATCGCGGGCACCACCTCCGGCAGCCCGTGGAACAGCGGATCGCCCGCGGCCTCGGGCCGGATCGTGAGGGGGAGACTGCCGTTCTCCGGCGCGCCGGTGTCGGCGGTCACCTCGCCGCCCGCGACCTCCGCGAGCAGTTGCCCGCCCAGGCAGATGCCGAAGAAGGGCACGCCCTCCTCCAGCGCCTGCCCCGCCAGCCGCCGGGCGTCGGCCAGCCACGGCGCCCGGTCGTCCTCGCCGGGCAGGTAGCCGCCGCCGAGCATGATCATGGCCGCGTGGTCGAGGCGGCCGGGCAGGGGAGCGCCCTCGTGGGCGAGGATGACGTCGAGCTTCAGCCCGGCCTCCTCCAGCCAGCCGCCCAGCCTGCTGGGGCCGCCGCTCCTGCTGTTCTGGACGATCAGGATCTGCTCGTTCACGGGAGGTTCGCCGCCCTGGCCGTGTGGCGCAGCAGCAGCGCGGTCGTCACCGGGCCGACCCCGCCCGGGACCGGCGTGAGCGCGCCCGCGACCTCCGACACCGCGTCGAAGTCCACGTCGCCGACCAGCCCGCCGTCGTCCGTGGGGTTGGTGCCGACGTCGATCACCACCGCGCCCGGCGCCACGTGCCCGGCGCCGATCAGCCCGGCGCGGCCCACGGCCGCGACCAGCACCTCGGCGGTAGCGGTGACCGAGGCCAGGTCCCGGGTGCGCGAGTGGCAGACGGTCACCGTGGCGTTCCGGTCGAGCAGCAGGTGGGCCAGCGGCTTGCCCACCACGGTCGAGCGCCCGACCACCACCGCCCGCCGGCCCTCCAGCTCCACCTCGTAGTGGTCGAGCAGGGCCATCACGGCCGCAGCCGTGGCGGGCGGGAACGCGGGCAGCCCGGCGGCGAGCCGGCCCAGCGAGAGCGGGTTGGCGCCGTCGACGTCTTTGCGCGGGTCGATGGCCGCGGCCAGCCGCTGCGCGGAGGCGCCCGCGGGGAGCGGGGTCTGCAGCATGAGCCCGTGGACGTTGGCGTCGGCGCTGAGCTTGGTCAGCGTCTCGCTGATCCGCTCGGGCGCGGCCTCGGGCCCGAGATCGACGATGTCGCAGGCGATGCCCACGCCGGCCGCCGCCTTGGCGATCGACCTGACGTACCACAGGCTCGCCTCGTCGTCCGTCGCCACCACCACGGCCAGCCGCGGCTGCGGGCCCGCCGCGGCCTCGGCCTGCGTCTGGGCCCTGATGGCGGCGGCCAGCTCTTTCCCGGTCAGGGTTCTCACGGGTTGATCTCCTCGCGTACTTCGGCGGTCACCCAGTCTGCCCTGGCCACGGCCGCGTCCACACCGTGGACACGGGCGTTCAGCTCCTCGCGTATCCGCTCGTCCTTGATACCCGACAGGTTGACCTCGACGTTGATCCGGGCGGTGGTGAGCGCGGCGCGGGCGGCCTCCGCGGCGGCGGCGACGTCGGTGACGACGTTGCGGTTGCAGATCGGCAGCAGCACCTCGCACAGCTCGATCACCCGCGTGGCGGTCTCGACCACCCTGGCGGGCGGCTCGGCGGCGCCGGCCAGCGCCCGGGCGATGGCGGCGCTGCGCTCCTCGCCCTTGGGCAGCCGGTACGCGTTCGTGACCGCGGTGAACGCCGCCGCGTCCGCCTCGGCCAGCCGCAGCGCGCGGACCCGCAGGGTGTCGGTCTCCCCGATCACGCCGACGACGGTCTCGGCCTGGCCGGCGTACTTCTCTCCGGTCGTGTAGCGGGCGACCATGCCGAGCAGCGCGGCGCCCTGGGCCGCGTGCAGGGCGGCCGTGGCGCCGCCGCCCGGCGCGGGCACTCTGTCGGCCAGCTCGGTCAGGAAGTCGACGATCTTTGAGTCGCGCATGGCGGCATTCTGTCAGGCCACGCGTCCCTCATTCCCGATGCATCGGCCGCGTGGCGTCCTCCGGTCCGCTGTACGACGCGTACGGCGACGGCGCCGGCCCGTACTCGGGCTCGTAGACGGCCTGCTTCCCCGAGGACCGCCACCGCGACGGGAACAGCGAGACGACGACCAGCGCCACCCCCAAGAACAGCAGCACCCCCGAGTCCGCCACCGTCCGGAATCCCTGCTCCATGACGTTCGGCAGCCAGTGGTCGGGCAGCACCCGCACGCCGACCTGCACCTCCACTGTGGGAATGACGCCCAGGGCGGTGAACGCCAGGCCGCCGAGCAGCGAGGCGATCGGCGACAGCCGCGAGCCGGCCAGGAACGCGAACGCGATCCCCGATGCCACGATCGCGGACAGCCCGAGCCAGGACGGCTGGAACGCCGACTGGAACCTGAGCAGATATTCGCCGATGCCGTACCAGAGGCTCGCGGCGATGATCGGAGGGAGGAGCAGCCCCGCGACCACTCCCAGAACATGACGGGCACCGTTTGACATGTCTAAACCCCGTTTGTTCGCTTGCGTCCCAACCTACCGCGCGATCCCACGGCGTGCGGGTGGCCTTCCCCACCCCCCTTGCTGAAAGCTCCCTGTGAAGGCTGCCTTCAGGCTTTGCCCGGGCGGCGGGCGCGGGCATCGTGGGCCGCATGAGATCCGCGATCCTGAAGACCGCACTCAGCACCGTCGTCGTGGTCCTGCTCAGCGGCGTGCCCGCGCAGGCCACCGGGAAGCCCGACACGTTCGCGCTGCCGAACGGGTTCCAGCCGGAGGGCATCGCGATCGGGCCTGGCCCGTACGCCTACTTCGGCTCCCGGGCGAGCGGTGACATCTACCGGGCCGACCTGCGGACCGGCGAGGGGTCCGTCATCAGCAAGGGCCCGGGCACGCCCTCGCTCGGGCTCAAGACCGACGGGCGCGGGCGGCTGTTCGTGGCCGGAGGCGCCGGCGGCGACGCCCGCGTGATCGATCTGCGTACCGGCGAGGTCGTCAAGTCGTACAAGCTGACCGCCGACCCGGCGTTCGTCAACGACGTCATCCTCACCGGGCGCGCCGCGTACTTCACCGACTCCCGCAACCCCGTCCTGTACAAGCTGGAGCTCGGGCGCGGCGGGGGGCTGCCCGGCGAGGCCGTCAAGATCCCGCTGTCCGGCGCCATCCAGTACACGACCGGCAACAACGCCAACGGCATCGCCCCCAGCCCCGACCGGGAGTCGCTGCTGATCGTCCAGTCGAACACCGGCAAGCTGTTCGAGGTCGACCCGTCCTCCGGGGTCACCACGGAGGTGGACCTGGGCGGCGAGTCGCTCGTCAACGGCGACGGCCTGCTGCTGGAGGGGCGGACCCTGTACGCGGTGCAGAACCGCCTGAACGCGATCGCCGTCGTCAGCCTGACGCGCGACGGCGCATCCGGAAAAGTCGTGAAACGGCTGACCGATCCGCGGTTCGACATCCCGACGACGGTCGCCGCCTCCGGCAAGCGCCTCTACCTGCCCAACGCCCGCTTCACGACGACCCCGGCCCCCGACACGCCGTACTCGGTGGTCGCCGTCAAGCGCTGACAGCCCTGGACGGGCAGGGGGCCGCCCTGCCCGTCCGGGCCCTACTTCTTGATCGTGTAGCTGTCGCCGTAGACCTTCCAGGTCAGCGGCGGGTTCAGGTCGAGGTTGCCGTTCTTGAGGAAGACGCGCTGCATCGTGTCCACGCGCGTCGTGTCCTCGTGCGCCTCCTCCGCCTTCATCGCCGCCTTCCTGGCGTCCAGGAACGCGTTCAGGTACGTCACCTCGTTC
Organism: Nonomuraea sp. NPDC003707; assembly: GCF_053587055.1. Taxonomy (NCBI): domain Bacteria; kingdom Bacillati; phylum Actinomycetota; class Actinomycetes; order Streptosporangiales; family Streptosporangiaceae; genus Nonomuraea; species Nonomuraea sp. NPDC003707. The sequence goes on from NZ_JBSFNK010000007.1 coordinate 286,357, forward strand.
CCGCCCTGCGCGGGCGGCTTGGCCTTGGCCAGGGCCGACTTCCTGATGCCGCCGAAGCTCAGCTTGTCACTGCCCGGCCCGTGCATGACCATGGCGTCGTAGTAGACGAACTGGCCGAGCGCGCGCAGCCCGTCCTGCTTGGCCTGGTTGACGGCCGGGTTGAAGTACACGCGGTCGCGCTCGTCGTTCTGGGCCTGCTGGAAGACGGTGTCCTTGGCGGCCGTCTTCCAGTCCTTGGTGAAGTTCGGGTCGAGGCCCTTGTGGGAGGCGCTGCCGTTCACCTTGCGCAGGGCCGGGAGGTATTTGGCGAGGACGTTGCCGGGCTTGCGCTCGGCGTAGAGCTCGACTAACTCCAGCATGTCGCCGGTGCCCGAGCAGAAGCCGATGATCCCCGCCGTGTAGCCGCGGTCGTCGTCGATGTCCTCGATGTAGCCGTACTGGGCTTTCCAGTCGAGCGAGGAGTTCTCCGCGCTGGACACCAGCTGCATGGCGATGTCCTTCTTGTGCGGGTCGTCGAGGTCGGCCGGGCCGGTGCCGGTGACGGCGAGGGAGAGGGTCAGGAGTGTGGCGGTCAGCACATGAGCCCCTGGAGGAGAGGGAGGTTAGGAAAGCTTCCTAACGAAACATACTCCGATAAGTCAACCTACGGGGCTCATGTTGTGAAAACTAACCCAAGGGCCGCAACGCGGCCAGCTGCTGCTCGAACGGGACGACCTCCTCCGCGGCCTCGGCCTTGGGCCTGCGGTGCAGCAGCAGGTCGGCCAGCTCCTCGGCGGCCCGGGCGATGCGCGGGCCGAGGCCGTCGGTGAAGGCGTCGGCCGCGCCGCCCCAGTCCTCCGAGGCCGCGTACACGGCGGTGGGGACGACAATGGCCCGCAGGTAGGCGAAGAGCGGGCGCAGCGCGTGCTCCAGCGCCAGCGAGTGCCGGGCCGTGCCGCCGGTGGCGGCGATCAGCGCGGGCTTGCCCGCCAGCGCCCCGTCGTCGATCACGTCGAAGAAGGACTTGAACAGGCCGCTGTACGAGCCGCTGAAGATCGGCGTGACCGCGATGAGCCCGTCGGCCTCCGTCACCGCCTCGATCGCCTCGCGCAGCCGGGCGTTCGGGAAGCCGGTCACGAAGTTGTTCGCGATGTCCACGGCCAGGTCGCGCAGCTCGATCACGCGTACCTCGGCCGGCGCCTGGCGCGTGACGGCCTCCGTCAGGCGGTCGGCGAGCAGGCGGCTGGAGGAGGGCTGGGTCAGCCCCGCCGTGACGACGGCGAGCTTCATCTGGTCGATCTCCTTTCCGATGGGTCAGGCGGTGGCGGGGATGCGGGCCGCGTGGGTGGGCCCGTCCGGGACCTCGGCGGGGCGGTCCTTGGCGAACTCCTTGCGCAGCACCGGCACGACCTCCTCGCCGAGGATGTCGAGCTGCTCCAGCACGGTCTTCAGCGGCAGGCCCGCGTGGTCCATCAGGAACAGCTGGCGCTGGTAGTCGCCGAAGTAGTCCCTGAACTCGAGGGTCCTGTCGATGACCTGCTGCGGGCTGCCCACGGTGAGCGGCGTCTCCGCCATGAACTCCTCCAGCGACGGCCCGTGGCCGTACACGGGGGCGACGTCGAAGTACGGGCGGAACTCGCGCACCGCGTCCTGCGAGTTCTTGCGCATGAACACCTGGCCGCCCAGGCCCACGACGGCCTGCTCCGCGGTGCCGTGGCCGTAGTGCGCGTAGCGCTGGCGGTAGAGGTGGATCAGGCGCATGAAGTGCTCCTTCGGCCAGAAGATGTTGTTGGCGAAGAAGCCGTCGCCGTAGTAGGCGGCCTGCTCGGCGATCTCGGGGCTGCGGATCGAGCCGTGCCACACGAACGGCGGCACCCCGTCCAGCGGGCGCGGCGTCGAGGTGAAGCCCTGCAGCGGGGTGCGGAAGCGCCCCTCCCAGTCGACGACGTCCTCGTGCCACAGCTTGTGCAGCAGGGAGTAGTTCTCGATGGCCAGCGGGATGCCCTGCCTGATGTCCTGGCCGAACCACGGGTAGACGGGCCCGGTGTTGCCCCGGCCCAGCATGAGGTCCACCCGGCCGTCCGCCAGGTGCTGCAGCATGGCGAAGTCCTCGGCGATCTTCACGGGGTCGTTGGTCGTGATCAACGTGGTGGCGGTGGACAGGATCAGGCGCTCCGTCTTGGCCGCGATGTAGCCGAGCATGGTGGTCGGCGAGGACGGCACGAAGGGCGGGTTGTGGTGCTCGCCGGTCGCGAACACGTCGAGCCCGACCTCCTCGGCCTTGAGCGCGATCGCCACCATCGCCTTGATCCGCTCGTGCTCCGTCGGCGTCCTGTCCGTGGTGGGGTCAGTGGTGACGTCGCCCACACTGAAGATTCCGAACTGCACTTTAGTCACCATCCATGACTGGTGAACTTTTGACGGCTACGGTAGCGCACAACCCCGCTGAGATATTCCACCATGGTGTGCACCAGTACGCGGAACCTCCAGGCGGATCACCACAGGCTGGAGGCCGACAACCACGCGGGTCCACGTCCCCAGCCCGCCTCCCGGCGGCTGAGCGACTAGGCGGCCAGCGCGTTGATGTCGGACGGGCCGAGGATGCGCTTGGGCGCGCCGCGCTCGGCGACCGCGATCATGGCCCGTCCGATGCGCTCCGTCGTGGTGACCGCCGACGCGAACAGCCGCCGCAGGATCGGGTAGAGCGGCCGCGTCACCACATAGGCCAGCCGGTAGACCCGGGTCCGCGACGTGACGCCGTGCATCGGCTGGATGTAGCCGGGCCGGAACATGTAAGCCTCGAAGGGCAGCTCCAGCAGCGCGTTCTCGGTCGCGCCCTTCACCCTGGCCCACATCGAGCGCCCCTGGGCGTCGGTGCCGACGCCCGACACGTACACGAACGTCGAGCCGGGGTTGAGCCGGGCCAGCGTGCGGCCCGCGGACAGGGTGACGTCGTAGGTGATCCGCCGGTAGTCCGGCTCGCTCATGCCCGCCGACGAGACCCCGAGGCAGAAGAAGCAGGCGTCGTAGCCGGCCAGCTCGGCCTCGATCGGGGCGAGGTCGAGCAGGTCGCGGTGGGTGATCTCGCGCAGCTTGCCGTGGACGACCCCCGTCGGGGCGCGCCCGACGGTGAGCACGGCGTCCACCCGGTCGTCGAGCAGGCATTCCCTGAGCACCCCGCGCCCGATCATCCCGGTCGCCCCGAACAGGATCACCCTCATGCTCCGATTGTCTCTCGGATCTCGTCGGGCAGGGGATAGGGCTGCTCCGCGGGCAGCAGGCCGCTCACGTCCGCACGCGCCACGACCGCCGCGCGCACCTCCCGTACCCGGTCGGTGATGTCGGTGATCGCCAGCGTCCACTCGTCGACGTAGCGCCGCACGGCCTCGCCGGACAGCCCGACCTGGATCGACCGGTACGGCAGCGCCTGGTGCCGCACCCCGCGCTCGGGATCCCACTGGATCCGCACCGGGCTGCGCCGCATCCGGTCCGACCACCCGGGGCGGCGGTCGTCATGGCTCAGGCACGAGTGCGCCAGCGCCCACTCGAACCCCTCCCGCGACAGCGAAATGGCCAGCACCCGCTCCTGGCCGGGCTTGGTCGCCCACCCGCACCGGTACATCATCCACAGGAACGACGGCTTGATCCACGTCATCCGCTCGCGCTTGAACGGCGCCACGAACCGCTGCGCCGCCACGGCGGGCCCGGCGATGGCGGCATCGTAGGCCTGGTAGACGGTGATCGACTCCTCGGTGTAGGCGGCCCGGATCTGCCGGTAGGGCATGTTCATGCGGCCCAGCCTGGCGAAGAGCCGCACCGGAGGGCAACGGATTATGGCCCCGCCAGATCCCGGACCGCGAGCGCCAGGTGGGCGGTGGCGGGCGTCGGGACGGTCAGGCCGCGGGCCGAGATGCCGATCGCCCACTGCGTCCCGGGCACGACCGCGCTCGCGCACGCCACGTCCTCCCTGAACTGCCCGTGCTCCTCCACCACCTGCCCGGGCCGCAGCCCCGCCAGCTCTTCCTCCAGCTCCTCCACGCTCGAAGGGGTCACGGAGGTGAAGCGCTGCATGCCGTGCCCGGTGAGCACGCCGCGCCGGACATGCGGCGGGAGGGACAGCAGCAGCGCCTTGCCGAGCGCGGTGGCGTGCGGCGCCGTCTCCAGGCCCGCCTGCAGGTCCTCCAGCCACGGCGAGCGTGGCCCCTCCGCCACCTCCACCACCATCAGGCGATCGTCGGCGAGCTGGGCCAGGTAGGCGGTGTGGCCGGAGGCGTCGGCCAGGTGCCGCAGCACCTCCGAGGCGCGCGGCGGCCGCTCGAACGACTCCAGCATCTCGTGGAACCGCTCGGCCACCTGCGAGCCCGGCAGGTAGTCGCCGTCGGGCAGCCGGTGCAGGTAGCCCTCGTAGCACAGGGTTCGGACGAGGTGGTACGACGTGGACAGGTTCAGGCCACATCGGCGGGCGATGACCTTGACCGACAGCGGCCGGTCGGCACGCGAGACCTCTTCCAGCACGCGGAGCGCGCGGGAGACGCTGCGGATCAGGTCGCTGGGTTCTTCCCCGGTCATCCATATAGCATGCCGCCGCGTCGGCTTCTCCGCCCTTACGAGAAGGACCGAGCTTGCAGCCGTTCGGCGGCCGTGACGGCTCCCGCTACGGCTCCATGGCCCTGGTCCGGTGCACGGCCTGGAGCAGCCCGATGGCCACCAGCCCGGCGACCGTGGCCGAGCCGCCGTAGGAGACGAACGGCAGCGGCACGCCCACGATCGGCACGAGGCCCACGGTCATGCCCACGTTCACGAACGTCTGGAACGCGATCCACGACACCAGCGCACCGGCCAGCACGGTCCCGTAAGGGGAGTCGCCGCGCCGGGCGATGGCCAGCCCGCGCCACAGCAGCGCGCCCACGCACAGCACGATGAGCGCCGCGCCGACGAACCCGAGCTCCTCGCCCGCGACGGTGAAGATGAAGTCCGTGTGCTGCTCGGGTACGAAGTGCCCGGCGGTCTGTTCGCCGTTGAACAGCCCCTTGCCGTAGAGGCCGCCCGACCCGATGGCGATGCGCGCCTGGGCGGCGTTGTACCCCACGCCGCCCGGGTCGGACGCGGGGTCGGCCAGCACGAGCAGCCGTTCGATCTGGTACGGCCGCACCAGCCCCAGCTTCCAGGCCGCCGCGCCCGCCCCCACCGCCCCGGCGAAGAGCACCAGCAACCACCGCTTGGGCGCCCCCGACACCAGCAGCGCCCCGGTCACCATGGCTGCGAACACCAGCATCGTCCCCAGGTCCGGCTGCAGCGCGATCAGCCCGATCGGCACCGCGGCCAGCACCAGCGCCAGCACCACCCCGCCGAACCCGGGCCGTCGCTGCCCGTCGCGCAGCTCGCCGAGCGGCACCGCGAAGGCCAGCGCCAGCGCCACCTTCGCGAACTCCGACGGCTGGAACTGCACCCCCGGGGCCGGCGCGATCCACGAGTGCGCCCCGTTCACCCGCACGCCCAGCGGGGTCAGCACGCCCGCCAGCGAGACCAAGGCCAGCACGTACACCACCGGCACGTACGCCCGCAGCACCCGCAGGTCGACCCGCGAGACCAGCCACATGAGCACCAGCCCGAGCCCGACGCTGACCGCCTGCCGCACCAGCAGCGAGTAGTCGCCCTCCATCCGCGTGGCCGACCACACCAGCAGCAGGCCCACCGCCGAAAGGGCCAGCGCCAGCAGCGTCAGGATCCGATCGGGCGCGGCCAGCGTCGGCGCCCACACCAAACGCGACCTCATCGCCTCTCCCTCAGCCCCAGGATGCCCTCCCAGATGTTCCGGGCGGCCGGCGCCGCGCCCTCCGCGCCCCGGCCGCCCTCCGACAGCACGACCACCACGGTGTAGGCCGGATCGGGGGCGAAAGAGGCGAACCAGGAGGTGTCCCGCCGCCCGAACGACTCCGCCGTGCCGGTCTTCCCGGCCACCGCGATCCGGTCGAACGGGAACTTCTCGAAGGCACCCCGAGCCGTCCCCGACCGGGGCACCTGGCTCAGCGCCTGCCTGATGAACCGCAGCGTCTCGCCGGAGGCCGGCAGCCGCCCCGCCACCGGCGGCTGGATCGTCCGCACGGTGCTCCCGTCGGGCCGCACGATCCGCAGGCCCACGCGCGGGCTGTACAGCGTGCCGCCGTTGGCGACGGCCGCGTACGCCCGCGCCAGCTGCAGCGGCGTCACCAGCACGCCGCCCTGCCCGATGGCGAAGTTGGCCGCGTCGCCGCCCCGCCACACGCCGCCGCCCCGGCAGTTCTCCCCGGCGACGGCCGTCAGGTACGCGGCCCGCCTCCGGTCGGCCAGCTCCGGGTAGCCCTTGACCGCGCGCCGGCAGCTCTCCTCGCGCGTCGCCTGCCAGTACGCCTTCTTCGACGCCGGGTCGGGCACCGCGCCCGCCGCCTCGCCCGGCAGGTCGACGCCCGTCGGCCGGCCGAACCCGAACCCGCGGGCGGACCTCTGCATGACGTCCGACCCGCGCTCCCAGAGCTGGTCGGCGAGCCGGTAGAAGATCGTGTCGCACGACTCCACCAGCGCCTCGCGCATGGTCATCCGGCCGAGGTCCGCGCTCGCGAAGTTCCTGAACAGGCGGTTGCCGACGGTGTAGCCACTCGGGCAGTCGTACGTGGCGCCGAGCCCGTACCCGGCGGCCGCGGCGGCGGCCACCGAGGCGACCTTCCAGGTGGAGCCCGGCGCCCACTCGCCCTGCACGGCCCGCGACAGCAGCGGCAGCGCCTTGTACTCGCGGGCCGTCACGCCGTCGGTCCACACGGCCGGGTCGTACGAGGGCCGCCCCGCCAGCGCCACCACCCGCCCGGTCTCCGACTCCATCACCACCGCCGCGCCCGACGAACCGCCGCTGCTCGACAGGGCCCGGCTCAGCGCCTGCTCGGCGATGGTCTGGATGCGGGAGTCGATGCTGGTCACGAGCGTGTCGCCGGGAACGGGCGGGTCCAGGCGGATGACCCGGGTGACCCGGCCGGTGTTGTCCACGGCCACCTCCCGCCGTCCCGCCCTGCCGGCCAGCTCCTTGTCGTACACGCCTTCGAGGCCGTCGCGGCCCTTGGCGCCCTGCACGTACCCGAGCGTGTGCGCCGCCGCCGCGCCGAGCGGGTAGACCCGGACGGGCCGCAGCTCCGTGCGCACCCCCGGGAAGTCCTGCTGCCGCTCGCTGATCCGCAGCGCCGTGACGCCCTCGGCGACGGGGATCGGCTCGTACGGCGAGCCCTGCCAGCACGGCTGCGCCACCCGCGGCCCGCACGGCCGCACCTTCTCCGCCAGCTGCCGGTACGGCTGCCGCAGCGCCTTCCCCAGCCGGGTGAGCACCGCCGCGCCGCCGTCGGGCTGGTGGGCCAGCTCGACGGCGTCCACCGTCACCACCGGCCTGGTGTTGTTCGTCACCAGCGGCCGTCCGGCCACGTCGAGGATCTGGCCCCTCGTCGGCGGCAGCGACACGGTCCTGATCCGCACCTCGGCCGCCGCCTGCGCGTAGCGCGCGCCGCCGGCCACCTGCAGCTGCCACAGCCGCCCCACCAGCGTGAGCATCATCGCCGCGACGACCAGCCGCAGCACGAACAGCCTGGCCCTAGACACGGCGCGGCTCCGCCGCCGAACGGCCGGGCACCGGCCAGGGGTCCCTCGGCCTGCGCCGCGCCCGCGCCACGCCGACCGCCGCACCCACCGCCGCGCCGAGCGCCACCGTCCAGCCCAGCGTCCGTGGCAGCTCGGGGACGACCCCCGTCCAAGAGGCGTCCCCGAGCGCCACGGCGGCCGTGGCCTGCAGCAGGACGCCCATGGCGGCGCCCGCCGCGGCCACCGGGAACGGCCTGCCCTCGCGCCAGTGGCCGACCAGCAGGCCCACGATCGACAGCACCAGCGCCGTCCGGCCCACCGTGCCGTCGGCGGGCGGCGTCACGTCGGCGGCCAGCCCGGCCACCAGCCCCGCCACGCACCCCCACACCGGCCCCCGGGCCAGCGCCAGCCACACCACGGCCAGCGTCACCAGGTCAGGACCGCCCCAGGGCGACCGGTTGACCAGCAGCACCTGCAGCAGCGGAGCCGCGAACACCAACACCACCAGCCCCATGGCTCACCGTCCCGGGTCGGGGACGACGACCGAGACGAGGTCGAGCGCGGACAGGCGGGCCGCGGGCCGCACCAGCGCCGTGCGGGTGGCCGCGCCCGAGACCTTCTCGATCGCGCTGACCGTGCCGATGGCCAGCCCGGCCACGTACGGCCGCCCGCCCGCCGAGCCGAGCGTCACCACCCGGTCGCCCACCTTCACGGGCGCGTCCGGGTCGAACAGGCTCAGCCGCAGGCTCCCCTCACCCGGCACGCCCGTGACCAGGCCGAGCTGGCCCGAGCCCGCCATTCGCGCGCCCACGGACGACCCCGCGTCCGTGATCAGCGACACCGTGGCCGTCGCCGGGCCCGCCCAGGTGACCTTGCCGACCAGTCCGTCGGCGTTCAGCACCGTCACGTCGCGCACGACGCCCGCTCCGGTCCCGGCGTCGATGGTGACCCGCTGCCCCTGCCCGAACCCCACCACGTGGGCGGCCACGCCCCGCGCGCTCGCCCCGGGCCGTTGCCGGGCCGCCAGCAGGTCGGCCCGCAGCTGCGCGTTCTCGCGCTCCAGCAACCGCACCCGCTGCTCGCCGCCGACGGATCTGGTGACCGCGCCGATCGCGTTCTCCAGCGTGCCGAACACGGCCGATCCCGCCGCACGCAGCGGGGCCAGGGGCGTCAGCGTACGGTCGATCACGACGGTCAGGACGGCGGCGGCGAGCACGAGCAGGACGAACGCCCGCTTCACCGACGGGACCGATCGGGCAGCAGCACGTCACGCATGGCCTGGAAACGTTCGACGCAGCGGCCCGCGCCCAGCGCCACCGAGTAGAGCGGCTTGTCCACGACCCGGATCGGCATGCCGGTGGCCGCGCTCATCCGGTCGGCCAGGCCGCGTAACAGGGCGCCGCCGCCGGTCAGCACGATCCCGTTGTCCAGCAGGTCGCCCGCGAGTTCGGCCGGGCACTGGTCGAGCGTGGCCTGCACGGCGTCGATGATGGCCTGGACCTGGTCCTCGATGGCCTCGCTGATCTGCTCGGAGGTGATGGTGGTGGTCTTCGGCAGCCCGCTGACCAGGTCGCGGCCGCGTACCGGGGCCGAGGTCTTCGGATCGAGCTGCCGTGGCCCGGTCGCGGACGCCGCGTCGAGCTGCCTGGTCCTGGACCTGAACGGGTTCCAGCGGTGCGGGGCGGGCGGCGGCTCCGGCTTCGCCTCCTCCACGATGACCGCCGTACCCTGCCCGTCGGCGAGGGGGACGCCGACCCGGTGCCTGCCGGGGACGGGGTCGGCGTCGTGCACGGGAGCGGCCCTGACCATGCCCAGGTCGATCTTCAGCCGTTCGGCCGTGCGCTCGCCCAGCAGCAGCGCGTGCTCCTTCTTGGTGTGGGTGATGATCGCCTCGTCCAGCTCGTCGCCGCCCACCCGCAGCGACTTCGCGACCACGACGCCGCTCATGGAGACGATGGCGACCTCCGTGGTGCCGCCGCCGATGTCGACCACCATGTTGCCGGTGGCCTCGCCGACCTTCAGCCCGGCGCCGATCGCCGCGGCCATCGGCTCCTCGATGATGTGCACCCGGCGCGCGCCCGCCTCGTAGGCGGCCTCCTTGACCGCCCGCTGCTCGATGGAGGTGGTGCCGCTCGGGACCGCCACGACGATGCGCGGCTTGGCCAGGAACCTGCTCGGGTGCGCCCTCTGGATGAACATCCGCAGCATCCGCTCGGCCGCGTCCAGATCCGCGATCACGCCGTCCTTGAGCGGCCTGATCGTGGCGATGTGCGGGGGAGTACGGCCCATCATCCGCTTGGCCGCCCTGCCCACGGCCACGACGGTGTTCTTGTGCAGGTTGATCGCGATGACGGAGGGCTCGTTCAGGACGATGCCCTTCCTGCGGACGTAGACGAGAGTGTTGGCCGTACCGAGATCGACGGCTATGTCGTGACCGAGAAGACCCAATGCGAATGCCATGTGCCGCACAGCCTTTCGACCGGAAGGGCAGGGGGACTGCTGCCCGCACTCGCGCTGCCCTGACGGTTTTGACCACAAACGTCTTAACTCTGTATCGGCCCCCGTCCCCGCAGCTCAGCCGGTGTGCCGGGCCGGGTGGCGAGCACGGGAACCGGATCAGCGGGCGGTGCGCCAGGCCTGCTCCTCGACCAGCTCGACGCTGCGCCACCCGCCGGAGGTGCGCCGCAGGCGATGGTGGTACCAGCCGCCGCCGTGCAGGAAGCCCTCGGTGTCCGCGGTGACCATGTCCCTGGTGGGGGCGAGGGTGTCGGTGAAGGGGGCGCTCACGCGCGCCTCGCCGTCCTGGAAGTCGATGGTCGGGGCCCCGATGAGGTGCAGCCGCCCCGGCCAGTGCGGCAGCACCTCGGCGAGCCAGGCCTTGACCTCGTCCCGGGTGCCCCTGATGCCGCCGGTGGCGCGGTAGTCGATCACCGCGTCCGGGCTGAACACCTCGTCGAGCAGGTCCCACTGGCCGGAGTCGATGGCGCGGGTGTAGCGGGCCAGCAGTCCGGTGATTTCGAGTCGATCGGCGATCTCCTGCGTGTCCATGAGGTGATCGTCGCGCTGTGCGCGCTCGTTGGCCAGATCATTCAGCGGCGCAGCAGCCCGGCCAGCCGCTCGCGTGAGGCCCGTACGGTGAACGGCTCGCAGGCCGCGCAGAAGTAGCCGCGGCCGAACGTGAACTCCACGGCGCCGCCCGTGGCCAGGTTGACCAGCACGCGCTCGTTGTCCACGCTCACGGTGCGCGGGTTCTGCGGCGGCGGCATGAGGGGGCGCAGCGCCCCGGCCAGCCGCCGACGGCCCGCCGGGGTGAGCACGGCCGGGGTGAAGATCTCCTGTACGGCGAGTGCCCGGCCCAGGGCCCGGTCGTAGTTGACGGCCCGCCCGGCGTCCCCCGCCATCATGTAGCGGACGGAGATCACGTCGGCGTCGTTACGCACGACGACGTACGCGGCCGTGACGAGCCCGGTGGCCGCGGGATCGGCCCGCAGGCTTCGCGACGTGCGTTCGACGGCCTCGCGTACGGGCTCGGCGAGCGCCGCGTTGATCCGCGCCGCGTCGGCGCCCTGGGCCCGCGGGTAGGAGACGTCGATCGTGAGCCTCGGGCGCTGCTCCCGCCAGGCGACAGGGCCGATCGTGACCCGCTCGCGGGCCGGGCCGCCCTGCACGGCCGGCGCCGCCGCCACGAGCACCAGCAGCGCCGCGCCGTACAGGAGGATCTTCCGCCGCAGCGGCACCACCAGCGCCGCGGCCACGAGCGGCCCGGCGACGAGGCCCGTCTGCAGCCCGGTGACCGGGTCGAACAGGCCGGCCAGCCCGCCGGCGAGCACAGACAGCCCCCAGACGGCCGGCAACGGGGCCGCGCGGCGCTCCTTCGTGTTCAGCCGGGCGAAGCCGAGGTAGACCAGCCCGGCGAGGAGCAGCACGTAGAGCGCGCCGGTCAGGTTCTCCAGCGGCGGCCGGGTCACGCACAGCACCGGCACCGCCAGGAACGGCGCGTCGGCCCGCCCCACGGGCGGTCCCACGCCGAACCCCTGGAACGCCCCCGCCACCACGGCGATCACCAGCGCCGCCCCGCCCGCCCGAGCCGCGGCCAGGCCGCGCTCCCGGCGGCTCGGCACGTGCGGGCGCACCTGCTCCTTCCAGGCCCGGTACCGCTCACGCAGCTTGGCCCAGCCCTCCTCGCCCGCCAGCTCGACAATGCGCACGAACCTGGTCAGGCCGACCTGCGAATGCACGATGAACAGCAGCGCCCCGAACACCGGCACCACGAACCCGGTGAACGCGGCGGCCTCCCGGGCGGGCGCGACGTCCAGCGGCCGCTCGCCGGTGACCGCGTGGCCGATCACGCTGCCGAGGTTCCAGGCCAGCGCGGTGGCCAGTGCGAGCGCGCCCGTCAGCAGCAGGTAGTCAGAGGCGGGGAAAAGCCGTACGAGCTGCCCCCGGATCGCGACGTACACCAGTACCGCCGCCGTCACCCCGAACACGGCCACTACCGCCCACACCCACACCACCACGGTCCCGCCCAGCGCCGGATCGGGCGGGGCGAGCAGCGCGAGCGCCCGCAGCGGCGCGGGCGTCCCCTCGTCGAACGTCCGCCGTGTCAGCAGCGGGAACCTCGAGGTGACGGCCAGGCAGAAGTACGTCAGCGCGAGCGCCGCCCCGGCCACCAGCAGGCTCCACCGCCGATCGGGCCGCACGGGATCGGGCGCCGCGGCCGGGCGCTCCCTGGCCGGAACGACCGCCTGGATCCCGATGGCGGCCGCCGCGAGCAGCAACGGGGGCACGGCCACCTGGGCGGGGTGGGCGATCAGCGCCGCTCCGAGGTCGCGGAGGTACTCCGCCGCCCAGGCCCAGTCCAGCGGGTCGGCGAGCAGCAGCTCCCGCATGCCGCGGTCGATGGCGACCACGGCCGCGTACACGACCGGGGCGGCGGTCAGCGCGATCCACGCCAGGACGAACGCCCGCCCCGGCCGCCCCTCGACCGGTAATCGCCGCCGCAGCGCGCCCTCCAGCGACCCGGCCGCGACGGCGGCGAGTACCACGGCCACCTGGTCGAAGTAGTTCAGCGAGAGCGGCAGCCAGGCGAGCAGCTCCTGCCGCCCGAGGAAGGCGCTCCACACCACCGACCACCCCGCCACCAGGCCCGGCAGCACCCAGCCACGCGGCCGGAACGCCGACGTGCCCTGCTTCGCGGGCCCGGCGGGCGCCGCCCGGGTGACGGCCAGCACCAGCAGAGCGGAGAGCAGCGCCGTCGCTATCCCCCACGAGGCGGCGTACGTCAGGTGCTCCCGAAAGGGCACGCCTCGCAGCCGCGCCCACATCAGCACGGCCAGCACCCCCGCGGGACCGCCGGCGAGCCCCCAGCAGACCAGCACCCCCAGCCGCGACCCGCCGAACCCGGCCCACCGGAACGCGAGATATGCCCAGCCGGTCAGCGCGACCGAGAAGGCCACCAGCACCGCCACCGTGCCCCCGCCCGTCCCGGGGAAGACCAGGACGCCGCCGAAGGCCCGGCCGAGCGGGAATCCGCCCACGGGCGGCAGGGCGCACCCGCCGGAGACGGCGAGCGCGCAGACCACGGCCGCGAGCAGGAAGATACGGGTCGTCTTCGCCACACCTCGTCCTCTGCCCGAGCCGGGTCGGATGCCGCCGCCCGGTGACGGGGAAGTGTCTCACCGGTGAGCGCCACCCGCTAGTGTTCGCTGTCGTGTCCCGACGATCATCGGCTCTCTGGGCGTCGGCGTTGCTGCTCGCGGTGCTGCCCGGCGTCCTGTTCCGGGTCGACGCGCTCCTGTCCGAACCCGAGGACGCCACGGGCGTGTAGGGGTTCGTGACCCTGTATTCGTGCCGGATCGGCCTGTCCGTCCGCTACTGGGACAGCGCGCTGCGGGACTTCCCGCTCTTCTCGTACGGCGGCGCACCGATGATCGTCCTCGGCTTCGCGGGCTGGTACGCGAGCCTGCGGAAGGGGCGTGACCGGCTCGGCCGGATCGTCGCCCGCTCCGCGGCCACCGCCCTGCTCCTCCCGAGCCTCCTGCAGCACCTCATGTACGCCCTCAACCCGCGATGCCGTGCCGTAGGGCCTATGGACCTCTATGTCCTGGTGCCCCCGATCCTGGTCCTGCTCGCGGCGCGCCCTCCCCGGCGCGCGTTCGTCCGGCGGGGCCGCCTCGTCCGCGCGGCCGCCGTGGTCCTGACGGTGACGGCGACCCTCCTGGTCACGGTCGGGTCCGTCCCCCCGGGCAAGGTGAGCGCCGACAGCGAGCTCGACTGCGCCGGATTCGGCCGCGGCACGGTCGAGCCCGCCGTACGGGACGCGCCCCATGCGTCGCTGCTGCCGGCGCTGGCCTCGCTCTGCCCCTCTGTGGCGAGCCGGCAGGCGGCGCAGGAGAAGCAGCGGCAGGAGGAAGCGGCCGCCCCGCCCCTGGCGGCCTACGGGTTGAGGTCGGCGGCGGAACGCTCGGCGAAGATCCGCATGGCCTTGGTGGTGATCGGGCCGGGAGCGATCGGCAACTCGGTGTCGTCGACGAGCCTGATCGGCTGGATGTCGCGGGTCGTCGAGGTCAGGAACGCCTCCTCGGCCTCGTACAGCGCCGACAGCGGCACGTCGGTCTCCTCCCCGCCGCACCATTCGAGCACCAGCGCCCTGGTCACCCCGGCCAGGGGGCCGGCCTCGAGGGTGGGGGTGAGCAGGCGGCCGTCGCGGACGATGAAGATGTTGGAGCCGGTGCCCTCGCAGAGGTCGCCCGCCAGGTTGCCGAAGATAGCCTCGCCGCCGCCGCGCTTCTTGGCGAACAGCAGGGCCTTGGCGTTGTCGCCGTACGAGGTGCTCTTGACCCCGGACAGGGCGCCGCGCTCGTTGCGGGGCCAGGGGACGACGGTGACGTTGGCGGTGGCCGGGAACGGCTTCTGCTCGTCCACGATGACGACGGAGGTGGTGCCCTGGTCGCCGCGGTCGGAGCCGAGGGGGCCGGGGCCGCTGGTGTAGGTGACGCGGATGCGGCCGAGCGCCCACGCGGGCGCGACGGCCAGGAGCTTGCCGATGCCGTCGGCGATGGCGTCGACGTCGGGCTCGGGCAGGTCCATGCGCTGGGCGGAGAGCGTGAGCCGGTCGAGGTGCCGGGTGAGCGCGAACGACCGGCCGTTCACGATCTTGATGGTCTCGAAGACGCCGTCGCCGACCATGAGTCCGTGGTCGAACACCGATACGGTGGCCTGCGCGGGGTCGATCAGCTCGCCGTTGACCCAGACAGGGATGTTCATGTAGTTCCTCCTGTGGATGCCAGTGCGATGAGCCTGGCTGCTTTGAGCTCGGTCTCGAGCCATTCGCGCCTGGGGTCGCTGCCCCAGGTGATGCCCGCTCCCGTGCCGAATCGGAGCTCGCCTTTGCCGTGAGCCAACGGCGAGATCCAGAATGTTCTGATGCCCACGGCCAGCGCCGCCCGGCGGCGGTCGGCGTCGACCCAGCCCACAGCCCCACAGTACGGCCCCCGGGGTGCAGGTTCGAGCTCGTTGATGATGCGCAGAGCCGACGACTTGGGCGCGCCCGTGACAGATCCGGGCGGGAAAGTCGCGGCGAAGAGCTCGGGCCAGCCCGCCCCCGGCGCCAGTCTGGCCCGGACGGTGGAGACGAGATGGACGAGCCCCGGGTGCTCCTCGACGGCGCAGAGCGACGGCACCTCGACCGAGCCGACGGCCGCGACCCTGCCGAGGTCGTTGCGGA
Source organism: Nonomuraea sp. NPDC003707 (assembly GCF_053587055.1). Taxonomy (NCBI): domain Bacteria; kingdom Bacillati; phylum Actinomycetota; class Actinomycetes; order Streptosporangiales; family Streptosporangiaceae; genus Nonomuraea; species Nonomuraea sp. NPDC003707. Next base: position 301,658 of record NZ_JBSFNK010000007.1, read on the forward strand.
CGAGGTCGACGATCATGACGTTCTCGGCGTAGTCCTTCTCGAGGAGGTCGTCCGCGGTCGCGCCGGTGCCCTTGATGGGCCTGGACTCCACCACGTCGCCGTCACGCGACAGGTAGAGCTCGGGCGATGCGGACACCACGCTCAGGCCGGGCACCCGGATGACGGCCGCGTACGGCGCGGGGTTGCCCGCGGCCAGCCGGGCGGCCAGGGCGAGCGGGTCGGCGTCGGCCGGGACGGGGGCCGTCAGGATCCGGCAGAGGTTCGCCTGGTAGACCTCGCCCCGCTCGATGTAGCCGCGGATGGCGCGCACGCCCCGCTCGTAGGCGGCCTGATCGAGCGAACTGCGCCACTGGTCGGGCCGGGGCCCGTGCCAGGGGCGGGCTGGAGCGGGCAGGGGAGACTCGCGCACCCGGTCGAACCGGGCACACGTCACCTTGCCCTCGTAGTCGACGACGACAGCCCACCAGCCCTCGCCGTCGAGCGCGGCCAGGTCGGAGGTCACGTCACGCAACCCGGTCGCGTACACGTGGCCTAAGTGGGCGAAACCGTCGTACACATTCTCCATTCTCCCAGCATTTCGACGAGCTCCAGCGCGGCCGGCAGCGGCACCTCGGGCAGGGCCGCGTACACCTTCCGCGCGGGCGCCATCCCCCGCAGCGGACGCAGCACCAGATCCCCCGGTACGGCCCGCGCCGCCAGCTCCGGCACCAGCGTCACCCCGAGCCCGGCGGCGACGAACCCGAACTTGCCCGTCCACTCGGCCACCCGCAGCCCGCTGCGCGGCGTGAACCCGGCCGCCGCGCACGCGGTCACCAGCAGGGTCGGCTGGCCGCGCGGGGCGGCCTCGATCCACGTCTCCTCCGCCAGGTCCCGCAGGTCCACGTCGGCCTCGGCGGCCAGCCGGTGGCCGCCGGGCAGCGCGACCAGCAGCCGGTCCTCGCGCAGCGGCACCGTACGGACGCCTTCGGCGGACAGCCCGGCCGGGTAGTCGCTGATCACGGCCACGTCGAGGGCGCCCCCGCGCAGCCGGTCCATCAGCCGCGAGGTCAGCCCCTCGATCAGCCGCAGCTCGACGTCGGGCCGCCGCTCGGCGAACCGTTTCAGCGTGCCGGGCACCAGATCCACGTTCGCCGTGGCGAACGCGCCCACCCGCAGCGTCCCGCCCCGGCCGGTGTGGATGGCGGCCAGCTCCTCGCCCGCGCGTTCGAGCCGGTCGAGCACGGCCGTGGCATGCCGGTGCAGCGCCTTCCCCGCCGGGGTCAGGCGCACCCCGCGCGGCAGGCGCTCGAAGAGCGGCCCGCCGGTGGCGCGCTCCAGCGCGGCGACGCGGCGGGAGACCGCCGACTGGGTGTAGCCGAGCAACTCGGCGGCGGCCGTGAAGGAGCCGCTCGCGGCGACCTCGTGGAACAGCCGCAGCGCTCCCGGGTCCAAGGCATTCAGATCTCGCATGGCTGATATGCAATCTAGTCGGTGGTGGAATACCTCGCATCCAGGTTGACTGTGGCGCATGATTGCTTTTCTCGGACAGGGACGCATGGGCGTCCCCATGGCCCGGCGGCTGACCCAGGCCGGGCACAAGGTGACGACGTGGCGGCGGGGGAGCGGCGTGACCGCTGCGGAGGCGGTGGACGGGGCCGAGCTGGTGATCACCATGCTCAGCGACCCGGCCGCGGTGCGGGCGGTGCTGACGGCGGCGCTGCCGGGGCTGCGGCCCGGCGCGACGGTGGTGGAGATGTCCACGATCGGCCCGGAGGCGGTGCGCGAGCTGCGCGCGCTGCTGCCGGCCGAGGTGGGCCTGGTGGACGCGCCGGTGCTGGGCAGCGTGGGCCCCGCGGCCGACGGCACGCTGACCGTGCTGGCCGGCGGTGACGTGTCGGGCTGCCGCGAGGTGCTGTCGGTGTTCGGGTCGGTGCGGGAGCTCGGGCCGCTGGGCTCGGGCGCGGCCATGAAGATCGCCGTCATGAGCGCGATCGTGCCCGCCCAGGTGCTGCTGGCGGAGACGTTCGCGTACGGCGAGGCGCACGGCGTGGACCGTGGCGCGCTGGCCGACGTGCTGTCGGGCACCCCGCTGGGCACGCTGGCGGAGCGGCTGCGCGTGCCGTCCGCCGAGACCCGCTACTCGCTGGGGCACGCGACCAAGGACCTGGAGCTGGGCGCCTGGGAGGGCGCCTCCATGGCCGGCGCCGCCCGGGCCAGGCTGCAGGAGGCGCGGGCGGCCGGGCTGGGGGAGCGCGACCTGACGGCGATCGCCGAGCACGTCGGCGGGGGGACCACCCACCGTGCGGTGCCGCTGAACCTGTCGACGATCCCCGCCACGAACGGCCGCTACTCGCACGCCGTACGCGTCGGCGACATGCTCTACGTCTCCGGCCAGGCCGCCTTCGACGAGCAGGGGAACATCGTCGGCGAAGGATCCATGGCCGCCCAGTCCGAGCACATCTTCCAGGTGATCTCGCGCATCCTGGCCGACCAGGGGGCGGCGTTCGAGGACATCGCGTTCATCCGGACGTACGTGACGGACATGGACCAGCTCCTCGACTACGGACGGGTCCGCGCGAAGTACATCACCGGCACGCCCCCGGCCAGCACCACCGTGGAGGTGTCCAGGCTGTTCCGGCCGGGGCTGTTGCTGGAGGTGGACCTGATCGTCGCGCTCCCTGGCTAGTTCAGGGGCCCGGCGACCGACTCCGCCGCCGCCACCACGCCGCCCTCGGCGACCAGGCGTACGGCGGACTCGATCTCCGGCGCGAGGAACCGGTCCGGCCCGGGGGCGGGCACGGTCTCGCGCAGGGCCTTGACGACGGCCGCGGTCGCGGGCGCGGGCTCCAAAGGGGCGCGCAGGTCGAGCGCGCGGGCGGCGGTGAGCACCTCGACCGCCAGCACGCGGGTGAGCCCGTCCACCGACCTGCGCAGCTTGCGCGCCGCCGACCAGCCCATGGACACGTGGTCCTCCTGCATGGCCGAGCTGGGGATCGAGTCCACGCTCGCGGGCACGGCCAGGCGCTTCATCTCGGAGACGATGGCCGCCTGGGTGTACTGGGCGATCATGTGACCCGAGTCCACGCCGGGGTCGTGGGCCAGGAACGCCGGCAGGCCGTGGTTGCGGGCCACGTCCAGGAACCGGTCGGTACGCCGTTCCGACATCGAGGCCAGGTCGGCGGCCACCACGGCCAGGAAGTCCAGGACGTACCCGATCGGCGCGCCGTGGAAGTTGCCGTTGGACTCGACGCGGCCGTCGGCCAGCACCGCGGGGTTGTCGACGGCGCTGGCCAGCTCCCATCCGGCCACGGTGGCGGCGTGCGCGATAGTGTCGCGGGCGGCACCGGCGACCTGGGGGGCGCAGCGCAGCGAGTAGGCGTCCTGGACGCGGGTGCAGGACTCCGGGTCGCGGTGACTGGCCATGATGCCGGACTCGCGCAGGACCTTGGTCATGTTGGCGGCGGACAGGGCCTGGCCGGGGTGCGGCCTGAGCGCCTGCAGCTCCGGCATGAACACCCGGTCGGTGCCCAGCAGCGCCTCCACGCTCATCGCGGCGCTGACGTCGGCGGTCCTGACGAGCGCCGTGAGGTCGTGGATGGCCAGGATGAGCATGCCGAGCATGCCGTCCGTGCCGTTGATGAGCGCCAGGCCCTCCTTGGCGGCCAGCTCGACGGGGTCGATGTGGGCCTGCTTGAGTGCCTCGCCGGCGGGCTGGAGGTTCCCGGAGCTGTCACGTACGACGCCCTCGCCCATCAGCGTGAGCGCGACGTGCGCCAGCGGCGCGAGGTCGCCCGAGCAGCCGAGGCTGCCGTACTCGTGCACGACCGGCGTGATGCCCGCGCTGATCAGCGCGGCCAGGGTCTTGGCCGTGGTGGGCCTGATGCCGGTGTGGCCGGTGGCGAGCGTGTGCAGGCGCAGCAGCATGAGCGCGCGCACGACCTCGGTCTCGACCTCGGGGCCGCTGCCCGCCGCGTGGGAGCGCACCAGCGAGCGCTGGAGCTGGGCGCGCAGCGCCGGGTCGATGTGGCGGGTGGCCAGGGCTCCGAAGCCCGTCGAGATGCCGTACGCGGGCGTCGGGCTCTCGGCCAGCTCGTCCACCCGCTGGCGGGCGGCCGAGATGGCGGCCAGGGCGTCGTCGGTGAGCTGTACGGGGGCGCCGTGGCGGGCCACCCGGATGACGTCGTCGAAGGTCAAGGGCTCGGGGCCGACGTTCACGACCTCGTTGTCGCGCATGGGGCGTTCTCTCTCGCTGCTCGCTAGGTAACCGGCGTACCCGATGTTAGCTCCTTACTTGGGAACAATGCGGACAGCCCCTCCCTGCCCTCGTCGGTGAGGACCACCGCTCTGGGCACCTTGCCGCGCCGGTACCAGTCCCGTTCGAACAGCACCTCGGTGATCGCGGCCCCCAGCGCCCCGCCCAGATGCGACCTGCGCTCGGTCCAGTCCAGGCACTCGGGCGCGAACCGCCTCCTCGACCTGCGCGCGCCGTCCACGTCCACGCCGATGCCGGCCAGCAGCCGCTCTCCTGCCTCGGTCAGGTCCTGCGCCGCGTAGTAGCCGCCCTCGGCGAGCCGGTCGAGCAGCCCCACCCCGGCGCGTCCCGCGAGGTGGTCGTAGCAGGTGCGGGCCTCCTCCAGCATCCTGGCCTGCCTGGACTGGCGCAGGGACCGTACGGGCGGGCGGGCGCTGACCCTGGCCAGCACCTCCAGCACCTCGGCCACGTCGTGCCCGGCCAGGCGGTAGTAGCGGTGGCGACCCTGGCGTACGACGTCGACCAGGCGCCCGTCGAGCAGCCTGGACAGGTGGGCGCTCGCCGTGGCGGCGCTGACCCCGGCCACCCTGGCCAGCTCTCCCGCCGCCAGAGCCCGCCCGTCGAGGAGGGCGGTCAGCATGGCCGCCCTGGTCGGGTCCGCGATGAGCGCGGCGACGGGCGCTATGTCGGCGTCGCGAGCGATGTACTCCATGCGTACGACGCTAGTACGGCGACATTTCGACGCGCGTCGAAGGGTCATGCCGAGCGCCTCGCGTCGAAGGGTCAGCCGCGTTTGCCGAGTGCCTTGCGGATCAGCTCCCGTGCCCGCTCCATCAGCGCGATCGGCGTGCCCACCAGCACGTTCTTGGTGGCGCTCTCCGTGCCGGGGTGCGGGCGCAGCGGGGCGAGGCTCTCGGCCGCCCGCACCGCCGCGGCCATGGCCCGCCGCTCGACCGCGGAGGTCTTCGCGCGCAGCTTGACGAACTCGTACCGTTCCTCGCTTCGGGCGTGCGCCGCCACGGCCAGGCGCAGCTCACCGAGCCGCTCCCAGAACTGCGGATGGTCCACTCCGCCCTTGTGAAGGTCGAGGAGGAGCCGTTTGGCGCGGTTCTCCTCGGTCAGGCGGTCGCCCACGACGCCCTGCCCGTTGTCGAGCTTCCTGCGCGCGTACGGATGGACGATCTCCTCCTCGGCGGTCTCGTGCACGGACAACATCCGCGTGAGACGGTCGAAGGCCTCCTCCACCTTGTCCGGCGGCGCCTGCTCCACCTCGTCGAACAGGTCCCTGATCTGGCTGTGCTGGATCACCAGCAAATCAATGACATCTTGTTCACCCACGCCCGCGCCCTACCCGAGCCTCCGGCGGGCACGCGCTTCCTTACCGAACGCGGGCCGTCAGAGGACCGAAAGCGGAGGTTGCCGCATTTCGCCCCGGGTAAGCGCAGCGACATGGCCTTCGACCCACTGCAGGAGCGGGGTATCCCGCTGGACGACCAGCTGCGCCACTGGAACGAGCTGAACGTCACGCCGATCGACCCCGACCACACCGACCCCTACACGCGCTGCCGCATCATCACCATGAACGCGATCGAGACGGAGGCGATCCTCTTCAGCCACCAGCTCGCCCGCCACTGTCCCGACACCGAGATCAGGCAGCAACTGGCCCGGGTGCGCTACATCGAGGCGCAGCAGCAGAAGGCGGTCAACTGGCTGCTGTCAGGGCTGTCGTCGGTGCTGGAGACCACGATCGCCTACGAGCAGGCGGCGGTGGACCTGACGGCGTGGGCGGCGCGGCTGGAGCCGGACGACTATCTGAAGCAGGCCTACCAGTTCGGCCTGCTGGAGCACCTCGACCACCTCTACCGGTACGCGAACCTGTACGAGATGATCGAGCACCGCGCGGCCGAGAAGATCGTGGGCCGGGTGACCGAGGTGATGCCGGGACGGCCGACGCACCTGCAGCACCGGGATCCGGTGGACAATGTGCGCGAGCCGTACGACAGGGGGAAGACGGAGCCGCTGTCGCGGCTGCACGCGCTGACCGTCATGGCGGTCGAGCAGCAGATCATGAACTTCTCCATGAACGCCGGCCCCATGTGCCTGGAGCCCGCGGCCCGCCGGCTCTACCAGGAGATCGGGCTGGTGGAGGAGGGGCACCTCACCCACTACGAGTCGCTGGCCGACGGGGGCGAGAGCTGGTGGGAGCGGCTGCTCAACCACGAGTACAACGAGTGCTACCTGTACTACTCGTGCATGGAGACCGAGTCGGATCCCCGGGTGAAGGGCATCTGGGAGCTGCACCTCAACATGGAGCTGGAGCACCTGCGGCTGGCGGCCGAGCTGTTCCGGCGGTTCGACGGGCGCGATCCCGACCAGGTGCTGGCCCAGGCGTGCCCGCCGCCGATGACGTTCGAGCCGAACAAGGCCTACCTCCGCGACCTGCTCGCCACCCAGGCCGACCGCACGACGCTGGGCACCGGGTACGTGCTGGAGGAGCACGAGCGGTTCCGGAGGATGCGGCAGGCGCTGGCGGACGGGGAACGGCCGCCTTCCGAACGCGTCATCGAGGGCAACCGCGCCGTTTCCGGCCGGGACTACCGCCTGGAGACGGAGGCACCGTACTCGACGGGCGTGCCCGGCGGCCCGCAACGCCGCTAGAACCCGTCCTACGGCGCTCGTCACGAGCGCTCGTCACCAGGGCCCGTCGCTAGAGTCGGGTCTCATGACAGCAGTCGCCCTCGTGACCGGCGCGTCGCGCGGCCTCGGTGCCGTGATCGCGCGCCGGCTGGCCGCCGACGGCCTGGCCGTCGCCGTCAACTACAGCCGGGACGCCGCCGGTGCCGCGAAGGTGGTGGACGAGATCCGCGCCGCGGGCGGCGTCGCGGAGACGTTCACCGCCGACGTCACGCACGAGCCCGACGTGTCGTCCCTGGTTGCCGACGTCACCGAGCGCCTGGGCCCGGTCCACATCCTCGTGGTCAACGCGACCGGCCCGCAGCCGTCCATCGCACTGGAGGGCCTCACCTGGCAGGCGCAGCTCGACCAGCTCGAGTTCTTCGTCAAGAGCCCGACACTGCTGGTGCAGGCGGTGCTGCCGGGCATGAAGGAACACAGCGGCGGACGCGTCATCCAGATCGGTTCGGACATCGTGGACCGCAAGCTTCCCAGCATGTCCGCCTATATCGCGGCAAAGAGCGCCCAGCACGCCATGACCGAGGTCTGGGCCCGCGAGCTGGGCCCGTACGGCATCACGGTCAACGTCGTCGCCCCCGGCTGGATCCCGGTGGAACGGCATGCGGGCCTCGACGAGAGCGGTTACCTCGCGGAGGTGCCTCTGGGCCGCATGGGCACACCTGATGACGTCGCGGCGGCCGTCTCGTTCCTCACCTCGGAGGGCGGCGCGTTCGTCACGGGCCAGCGCATCACCGTTAACGGGGGCCACACGTGACCTGCGTGAGCGTAATCCAGTTTGGGTACTCGGCCAGGATTCGCTAGAGTTCTCTCGTCACCCCGGTTAAACGGGGGGATGCGGAAGTGGCTCAGTGGTAGAGCATCACCTTGCCAAGGTGAGGGTCGCGGGTTCGAATCCCGTCTTCCGCTCGGAGCTTCCGGCTCGGTGGCGTGGCCGAGAGGCGAGGCAGCGGCCTGCAAAGCCGTCCACACGGGTTCAAATCCCGTCGCCACCTCACAAGGACGATTAGCTCAGCGGGAGAGCGCTTCCCTGACACGGAAGAGGTCACTGGTTCAATCCCAGTATCGTCCACCATGCTCAAAGCCCCAGTCCACGGCACTCGCCGTGGACTGGGGCTTCTTGCTGTTCCGCCTTGGCCAGACAACTCCCGCCAGCACCCAACCGCCCTCACCAAGTGCCGACCGACCGCTCTGCCACCCTCGCCCGGCGGGCGACCGCCCAGCCCACCGCCCTCACGCGGGAGCGACCGCTTGCCGCCCTCACCCGGCGGCGACCCCCGGTCCGCCTCCCTCACGCGGTAGCGACCGAGCAGCCCGCCACCTCCACCTGACGGCGACCTCCCGGCCCGCCAGCCCCACCCGGCCCGGTGCCGGGCCGAACGCCCGTCACCCTCACCCGCTGAGTTGCCCCAGGGCCGGGTGAGCCGCGCCCCAGCCTGAATAGGCCGGGCCGCGACCCGAAATGGCGGCCGGCCGGCCAACCCTCAGCCTCAGTACGACTTCTGAGTCTGGACGTTGAAATCGTCCATCTTGACCTTCTTGGCCGGATCGGTGAGGGGATCGTTGATCTCCAGGACGTCCAGCCCCTCCATGATGTCGCTGGAGTAGATGTACCCGTTGTAGTAATACGCCGACCAGGTCCCGGCGATGCCACCGCCCGGGAACGGGCCGCGTTCGAAGAAGCCGATCTCCTTGGGGTTGGCCGAGTCGGTGAAGTCCCAGACCGACACCCCACCCTGATACCACGACTGCACCATGACGTCCTTGCCCGGCACCGGGATCAGGGAGCCGTTGTGGGCCACGCAGTTCTCGTTCTCCTGCTGATTCCGGGGGATCTTGAAGTATCCGCGCCGCTCCAGCTTGCCGTTCACGATGTCGTACACGGCGTCCGCGCCCTTCGTGCGCGGCGTGTTGCTGTCGCACGTGGCCTGGCCGCCGCCGCCCAGCTCGTCGCTGAACACGACCTTCGTGGCATCGTTGTTGAACGTCGCCGAGTGCCAGATCTGGAAGTTCTCCGTGTCGGTGATCTGCTGGAGGACCTTCGGATTGACCGGGTCGGAGATGTCGAGGAGCACGCCGTCGCCGAAGCAGGCGGCCGCGGCCAGCTTCTTCTCGGGGTACGCGGTGATGTCGTGGCAGCCGGAGGCGAGATCGGAGTGCTGCCGTTCAGGGAAAATATCCGGCTTCGCCACGATTTTTGCGGACTGAGGCGACTTTGTGGGGATCTCTACGATCTGGATGAGTTCGTGGGGCGGGGGGCAGGTCTTCGACTCGGGCTCGGGGCCGGGCGAGGAGACGTACACGTAGAGCGTTTCCCCGGCGGGGACCATCGTGTGCGTGTGCGAGCCACAGTCGGTCCTGACCGCGCTGAGGTACTTGGGGCTCTTCTTGTCGCTGATGTCGAAGATCCGCAACCCCTCCCAGTCGCGGCTGTCCTCGTTGGAGTCGCACCCCTCACCGCTGCGCGGCTCGTCGATCGACAGGATGAGCAGGTCGCCGTACACCGAGACGTCGTTCTGCTGGGCCGGGCAGGACACCGTGCTCACCAGCTGGGGTTTGGTCGGGTTGCTGATGTCGTAGATCGCGAACCCGCCGAAGTTTCCCACGAACGCGTAATCGCCCTGGAACGCCAGGTCGGTGTTGATGTCGTCCCGGCCGTTCAGCGGTGCGGGCCGGCGCATCTGGGCGACGAGCTTGACGTTGTCGCTCGTCATCACATCGCCGGTGGGGGACGGCTTGCTGGCTGGAGCGCTGGTCTCCTGCGTGGAGGTGTCGGGCGTTGAGGCGCCGGACGCCGTCTGCCCCGCCGCGCAGGCGGAGGTTAACAGCAGTACCGTACACAACAACGCTCCGCGCAACTTGGCAGAGATCAACGCGCATTCCCCTTTGTCTCGTAGTTCACTATGGAAGCTATGTCAGTGGGTACGCGCACGCGTGCGGTCTTCATCACAGTTGTGACCACAATCGCCCTTGCCGCCTGCTCTCAGGAGCCCGCCGGTCCTTCCCCCGTGGGCACGGGGGCGCCGGTGATCATGCCGGGGAGTCCGGGGGCCCCGGGCCGTACCGCGACGCCGGGGGAGCGGGTCGGGCAGACGCCCAGACCGACGGTGGCCTCGGACGTGCGCTTCGCCGAGGCCATGATCCCCCACCACCGCCAGGCCCTGGAGATGACCTCACTGGTGAACGACCGTACGACCACGGAGACCATCCGCGCGTTCGCCCGCCAGATCACCGCCGCCCAGACCCCGGAGATCAAGGCCATGACGGGCTGGCTGGCCGAGCTCGGCCGCTCCGCCCCGGACAGTCACACGCACACCCAGGCGGCCGGGTACGGCATGGCGACGCAGGAGGAGCTGAACGCGCTGGGCGCCACCAAGGGAGCGGCCTTCGACCGCATGTTCCTGCAGCTGATGACCAGGCACCACGAGGGAGCGGTCAAGATGGCGGGGGAGGAGCTGGCCACCGGCCGGGACCAGCGCATGCGATTGATGGCGAAGGACGTGTACTCGGGTCAGAGCATCGAGATCGCCCGCATGCGCAAAGTCCTGGAAACGCTGCCTGGCTAGGGCGTCAGGAGGGCCAGAGCATGTTGGTCAGCTCGGCGTCGAGGTCCATGTAGTCCGTCTCACGGCCCGCGGGGACCTTCTCGTACGTACGGTGGAGGAACTCGGTGAGCGGGGCCAGCGGCACCTCGAAGAGCGCCTGCCCGAACGGGGACGTGAGACTGATGTGCAGCGTGCGCTCGCCATCGGCACGCGCGGGCCACACCTGCACGTCGCCGTCGCCGACACGCCTCACGATGCCCACAGTGAGCAGTTCGCGAGCAAAGATCCACTCGACCGGCTCGTCATTCCCCACGTGGAAGGCCATGCGTATGGCGTATGGATCGTCGGCTGTGTAACTCAGTCCGGCGAGCAGGGGGACGGTAGTACGGTCGGGGACCACAAGCCGAAGGCCAAGCTCGGCGGAGACGGTGGTGCTGTTCATCGTCAGCCAAACCTTTTCGTCGTAGGTCCCCTCTTCGGGGCTTTCACTGCTCTGACGGACTTCGTCCTGAGCTATGACGCGGAACGAAGAAACCTGTAGGAAAGATTCCGCTCCAGGGGCCTTCTGTAACGCACATCACAGCTGGACATTTAGGCATCAACCAGGCTAAACGGGATCAAATCGGGTCGTATTTACGAGGGTTTTGCGTGTTGTGGAGCCTGTCCCGCCGCGCCGACCATGAACGTTTCTCACCAAAAGATCGCGATCGGTGCCTTACGGAACAGGACGATGGTATGCCACCGACCCACCCCGCCGGTGGGCAACCGCCGCGTTTCACCTGAATCCCTCCCACGGCCCCGTCGTCGTCACCCCGGAACCTCCCCCGATCCTCCCCGGAGCAACCCCAGAGCAACCGCGGAGCCACCTGCGAACCACCCCGCATCCACCCCGCATCCACCCCGGCCCCACCGCCCGGTCGCTTCGCTTCGCCAGCAGGTGCCAGAGTGCGGTATGGTTTTCCCCGTCGGCACCGCAAGGAGCCAACAGGGCGGGCGATTAGCTCAGCGGGAGAGCGCTTCGTTCACACCGAAGAGGTCACTGGTTCGATCCCAGTATCGCCCACCAAGGTCAAGGGTCACATCCCAACATGGGACGTGGCCCTTTTGATCTTCCGGGTGACTATGCCATCTGCAGACGCTGACGGGCACCGCTTGCGTGTGCCAGGTCTCGGGACCCGACAGACGTCACTTGTGTGCTGTGTGAGAACTTTCTGTACGTCTTCAAGGCGGGCTGCTCGCGCCGCCGACCGGGGGCCAGGCCCAACAGGGCCGCCGCTCGGGAACCCCGCCGCCGAATGGCGCAAGCGCCAGGCGGTACCCCGGCGGTTCCAGCCCCGCCGGCGGCGTGTCGGTACGCACCAAAAATCCCGGGCCGCCTTAGAAACGATCTGGAGTCTCGGAGGCGGAAGCCGACGCATCCACATCAGCGGATGCACGAAGAACGCGGAGCGCAAGCTTGGCAAGCCCCGACTCGATCGCGCTGGGTTGACGACCGAACTCCTCCGAAAGGTCTTCAACGCTACGACCGTCACGGTAGCCCGCCATAAGTTGCGCGTCGTCAGACGGACACCACCGCTCGTACGCGTTCGGGTAACGTGCCCGGATCTTACGCAATGTCAGCCGCCCGTCCGTGGGCATCTCATCCATGACGCCGAATCTAAGAGCCGCGTACGACAGAAATCAGGACCGAGCGCTGTCGAGGGCTGGCCTGGAAAGCTGCAGGTGCGGCGTCGGTCGTGGCAATGCCTCCAGCGGCATCGCCGGACGGCTGGCGCGGACGAGTGGAAGGGGGGCCGCCGTGCGACGGTACAGCCTGGTCACGGAGGAGGGCGCACTTCTCAGGTCACGGGGCCGAGCCGGTCAGCTCACGCGTGCGCGGTCACAGGGCCGGCCTTACTCCATGCCTCCGGCGGGGGCGCTCCGGCTCCGGGCAGCCAAGGTCGTTCCCCTGCCCGTCTGATCGGGTTGCCGTGGAAGCATGTCCGCCTGCCGCCGTCCCAGGACAAAGCCCAAGCAGACCAGCCGCGAGGCCGCCTCCTCTTCATCGCGGCCCTGACAACGGACGCACGGCCGGGCAGCCCCGCGGCTGGCCCGCTACCCCTTCGGGTGGGACGACGGCAGACGGGCAGGCTAAGAAGGGCAATGTGCCACTGTATTTGGCCCGGTTGGTGTCAACGACACCTTGACGCCTGGCCTTAGCGCAAGAGCCCGGCTCCGCGTCTCTCGCTTGATCGATGGAATGACAGGTGAGTGATTTACACTCGCTCGCCATGACGCGATTATCCGATCGTTTGGATCTGGTTTCTCTGATCGTCGCCTGTCTCGCCATCTTCGCCGGTGGCCCGCTGAGAGCGAAGTTGGGGACGCCGAACTGGACGATGCTGGCTCTTGGGATCGTGGCGGCAGCGCTGGCATGGCCGGGGGCGCGAAGGAAGCCCACGATCTCCACGGTGTCCAACCGCAGCAGGTCGGTGGCGGGACTGGTGTCGGGAGCGATAGCGATCGGCCTTGGCACGCTGCTTCTGGCGCTGGACATCCTGAGAACGTGATCGGCTGAGAACTCAAGGGGAAGCCACGGTAAACCAGCACGAACGAGCCTCCCTGGCGGCCCCTTTGATCACAGCATGATCGCGATACCCGGTGTTCGGACGGTGACATGAAGAAACGTAAGCTTCCCTTGCCCAGAAAGATCAAGCAAATGGCCACTGGCACTCGGACTGCTGGATATCTGATAGCGACAGTTGGTGTCGTTGTCACGCTGAGTGCCTGTGGCCGGCAATCGCAGTGGTATGGCATCGCATATGCGGCTGTATCTCCCGACGGAAAGACGGTCACTGTCGCCGCGCAGGGGTCTTCCTGTCAAGAAGTAACTACTTCAACAGTCTCCGAACAGACTACCGACGTAAGCATTGGGATAAGGGTTCGCGACAACTGTGAGCCGCTGTTTCCCTGGGGGGAAGGAATAGCGCACACGGACATGGGTTACTATCGGAAGATTTCGCTTCGCCTCAAGATCCCATTGGGTGATCGACGGCTCATAGACCAGACGACCCAGCGGGAGATCCCGATACTTAAATAGCGGGTCACTGGGTCCACTGGCGCTTAAGGAGTCGTGGCATGACATATAGACGACTCGTCACGTAGGCGGGTTAGTCCTGCGCTATGGCCGTGATTGGCTGAGCGCCCGAAGAGGGGCAATGCGGGAGCTATGCCAGGTGAACGGGCCTGAACGGATCTGGATTCGGATGACTGGGCCGACATCGCGTCGGGACCGGCGTGAACCGATCTAAACAGCGTGAAGCTGGTTCGAGTCCTATCGCCCCGCCAGTCCGCTGTCGCTCTGCGGTGGGTCGAGTCGACGGCAGAAAGGATGGATGGGTGCGATCAGGTTGGGTGTCGGAGGGGCGTGCAGTAGGGCTATGACAGGATTATGACGAGGCCCTGAAATCCTGACGTTCAGTTCGCAACGGAAGGAGTGTAGGGGTGAAACAGAAGTGAGGAAGGTCGGAAAACCAGCCGCCCTGGTGGCAGTCGGCGCAGCATTGCTCACACTGACAACCGCAGGGCCAGCATCCGCCGCACCGACTTGCGTGCGTCTGGGAGCGAACTTCGCCTGTGTTGACGGGCGCGACGTGATCGTATGTGATAAGGAGTCTGACCGACGCGGCGTCTACGGGTGGTTCGGCGGCGATCGCGTCGTCTGGGACAGCAACGGGTCAGCACCAGGCTGTGGTCAGCGCAGTTACTCAAAGGCTCCTACCTCGATTCAGCTCTGCGAGGAGGGCATCGTGTTCGATCGGTGTACCGGTGACTGATAATTCAGACGCATCTGTGAAAGTCGGACATTGACATCGGACGGGCGTAGGGACCCCTCGCCCGTCCGTTCGAGCGAGATGGAACAAGACCGAAGTGCGGTTTACGCAGGGCACATCACCTTGCGATCACGTAGGCAACGTTGAGAAGCCGCGAGGGCGAAGCTGTAGGTCACAGGGCATAAACCCTGAATTCAGCAGTTACAGCGCGGCCAGGAGCGAGGCACACGTGCGGCGCGTGTCGTGAACCTTGATCAGTCGCACGTCGGCATGCTGGCAGGCGGCATGAAAGTGCCGGTTGAAGTTGCGTGGTTCGTACGGCGTGCCGTGCTTGGTCGTGGCCACGAGATCATCACTCACCCAGGCGTCGCCCGCGGCCGACTCGTCGGCAGCCTGCTGTTCAGCACGCTCTTTCAACGCCTGCACACACACGTCTGGAATCGGTAGCACGGCCGACGAGCCCGGTGTCTTGGTCTCCCGGTGATGAAGCTGAAGCTCCGCCACCACGGCGTGCATCGCGAGTTGCTCCGGCAGCCGCCGCCCCGCGGCGTACCTGCACCGCGATCTGCCACACCAGCCCCGCCATCGCGGCCGCGCGGCTGCGGAACCAGGAAGTTGTCCGCGTACCTGTCCAGCACTCTGGCCACTGCGAAAGGATCTCCCAGGTTGATCAGCGCAAGGTCGCAGGCGGCGTGTCCAGGGTCTTTGGCGAACGGTCCGCGGTCGGGCATGTCGTAGTCGTGTCAGACGCTCCCGTCTCCGAACGCGACTCTTCCCATTGGCGATACTCCAGCCATCCTGCGGGAAGCTCTGGATCGTTTTCCCACGACGTGTCGTGGGCATCGAACGTCAACCCCTCGGCGTATCGGTCGAGAGCATGTGGATCGGCGCCTCCTCGTCGGGCCGGTCGCGTGATGTCGAAAATTGTCGTGTAATCCGCGTCCTTCGCATAGAGGAGGTTTCCGGTGCTGTTCACATGCCAGCTTATGAGCAGCGCTCTTCTGCCCCCTTCGGACAGTTTCGGCAGTGCGTCCAGGGCCTCTTGGCCGACGTGGATGAGCTGGGTCCAGCGGCTGTTGAGCCGTCCGGCCCAGAGGAATCCCTGCTCGTTGCCGGGTTCCCGCTCTCTGCGCAGGTCGGCCCAACGGCAGTCCACTCCGGTGGTGGTGTCGGCGCCCAGCAGCCGGACAGTCTCCGGGATTTCCCGGTTCTCCACCCACACGCCGGTGAACGACGATCCCAGGCCGTAGCGGTGGGCGAGATGCCAAAGTAGTTCTGAGGTCCTCATCGCACGTGTCCTTGTGAGGCGCGGGCGCCACACCCGTGGCGCCCGCTGCGGCTGTCACTTAATCGCAACGCAGAATCGGTTGCCGTTCAGAATGCGATACCGGGCGTAGAAGACGTTGAGGTCTGTTCCGGCGCTCGTGTTCTGGCTTCCCGACAGAGCGTAGGCAGCCGTCCCGCGGGCGCGCCGCAGCCCCGACGATCGGCTGGGCCCCATCATGACCACAAACGATCGGCTGGGAGCCTCATCATGAACACGCTCGAATGCGTTCTTGCCAGAGCGTTCACGGAGATCGTCATCAAGCTGGATCTCAGCGTTGACGACGCCATCGCGCCCGAGGCCACCACGATGCAGCTGCCTGATCCGGTGATTGCTCTCCTGCAGGCACTCCCCGCGCAGGGCCCGGCAAGCCCTCGCCGAACTGATCAATCAGTGCGTGCAGGAGGAAGCCGACTCCGAGTGGCCGGTGACGGTCTGGGGAACACCTGAGACCCTGGGCCTCCTGGTCTGGGGGCCGCTGGGTTGGATGCTGAGATCAGCTTTGGAACAGGGACAGGGGAGCGGTGCACAGGGTCTGTTCGGCGCCGAACGCCTCGTACGTGCTGATGGGGCGGAAGCCGAGGCGGGCGGCGAGTTTCAGAGATCGCTTGTTCGCGGTCTGGGTGGCGAGCACGACCGGCTGGTCGGGGAGTTCGCCGGCCGCTGCGCGCAGTGCGGCCGTTGCGGCTTCGAATGCGAACCCCGCGCCCCATGCACTTCGCCGCAGTAGATAGCCCAGTTCCAGTTCCTCGCCATCCTCGGTGACATGCCTGGGGCGGTCGGTCGGCCGGTGGGCGAGCATCAATGTTCCGATAAGTCGGTTCGTCGTGTTGTCGGCGATGACATAGTTGCCAGGGCTGGATGTCGCGTTGGCGGTTATGGCTGCATCGAAGTGCTGCTCGACGTCACTCCGGGGCCGGGGACCACCGAGGTAGGCCTGAACCTCGGGATCGGTCATGAGCTCGATGAATTCTTCACGGTCGGCAGCGTGTGCTTTGCGAAGCAGGAGTCGTTCCGAAGGGATTTCCGTGGCAGATAGCGTCCGCAATTGGCTCATAGGCCCAGGATCCTAGAACACGGGACCGGCGATGGTGGCCTGGTCCGGGGCTGCCGCACTCGCCCATGACCGTGGCGTTGACGCGCACCTGGCCGGCCTGGGTCCCGGTGGTAATGGCTGTGAATCTGACGATGTTGCTCTCGACCTGCCGAGGTGCCTCGGGGGCAGATGATCTATGAGTTGTCCGCGAAGGGCTTCGGTGACCATGGCGTCGCGGCGGCGGGATTTGACGCGATCTTGTGTTCGCGAATTACTGAATACGCCTTCGGGGCATTATTGTCGACGGCTCCACACTGTCGCCATAAGCTCGCCATAAATTCGCCATGGAGCCCATCGACCTGCATGAATGCGCGAATGAATCGCATCCAAGGCATGGCTTCACAGGCGATTTGAACATTGTTCCATGGAATTGTCCAGCTCTTGCCAGGTGATTTACCGACCCTTACTCTCCAGGTGATCAAATCACTTTCTCCTTTCACCTGGAGGCACCTCTTGCGCCGATTAGCGCTTCCCGTCGCCGTCTCGGCGATGCTCCTCCCCTTCCTCTTCCCGGAGGTGGTCTCCGCCGCCGCGCTCGACGACCCGCCGCCGGCGAACGTGCAGGAGATCGGCCCCGGTCAGTACTCCTCGGACACCAAGACCTTCAAGCTCACCGAGCTGGACGTGTCCGCGGGCGCGATCAGCCGCAGGCACGGCGTGGTTCTGGCCGCCGACGATCTGGCCAGGCCGCAGTCCGCGCCGGCGACCCGCCCCGAGCTGGGCGTCTTCGGGCCGGGCTGGCAGGCCGAGTTCGCCGGCGGAGAGATCAACCGGAAACTCGAGAACCAGAACGGCACCATCGTCGTCACGGAGCTCGATGAGGGGACGTCGACCAGCTATCCCCTGAAGAGCAGCGTCTCCTTCCCCGATGGTGGCGGCGTCCAGACGTACGAGGCTGCCAGCGGGTCCAAGATCACCGAAACCACCAAGTGGGACGCGGTCATCGGGGCGATGCGCACCACGACGGTCGAGACGCTCGTGACGGATCCGGGCCCCGTGGAGGCGGGCGACGACACCTTCGCCACCGCCGACGGCACCCCCATCAGCACGGGCGACCTCCAGCTCACCTACACCTGGGCCCGCCCGGCCGGGGCGCCGAGTGCCGATCCCTGGCGGGTGACCGATGTGGGCAGCACCGCCTTCGGCAAGTCCACGATCACCTACGACGCCCAGGGCCGCGTCAGCACGGTGAAGGAGCCGGCCGGCGCCGCGACCCCCGCAACCGTCACCAGGTTCACCTACGCCACGGCCACCACGGCCACCGGCACTGCCAACGGCGACTACGCGGGCCGGCTCAAGGAGATCGCGGTCACCTACGGAACCGAGGCGGCGCAGATCGAGGCGAGCTACGCCTACGACCTGAACGGCCTGCTGCGCACCGCGAGCGATCCCAGCGTCGGCGCCGTCCAGGGGACCTACGCCTACGACTCGGTGGGGCGCCTGTCGTCGATCGAGTCTGTCACCAGCGGCGGCTGGCAGCTGTCGTTCCCGGCGGGCGCCGCCGCTCCCCAGGTGGTCGCCACCGGCACGGACATGCCGGCCAACGGCGGGCCGACCGAGGGCGCGGCCGGGCTCGACGACCCGAACGCCACCGAGCCGCCGGCCAGTGACTTCCTGCCGGACGGCGTGGACCCCCCGCAGTCCTACCCGAAGAAGTGCAACACTGCCGTCACCTGGATGTGGTACACGAAGTCGGGCTGCTCGGCCTGGGCATGGCACGGCGGCAAATGGCGGAAGCCCGACTGGAAGCGGACCGCCAGCGGCTTCAAGGTCAGGGGCATCTACTACGACCACTGCACGAAGTCTCCGGACAAGCCCCACAATTTCGATATGCGACCGGCCTGTGACTCCCACGACTACGGGTACGGCCTGATCGCCAACCAGAAGAAGAAGTACAAGTACTACCTCGACAACACCCGTACGCGAAAGCTTGACGTGGACAACCGGTTCTACATCACCATGCGCGACAAGGTATGCGGGGGTTACTTCATCCTGGTGCGGCCCGACTGCAGGGCATGGGCATGGACGTACTACCAGTTCGTCAAGAAGTACGGCAACCCCTGAGAACGGCCTGAGCTCGGAGTTCCTTCGGCGGTGCATGAGGTTGGGTGCACCTGGAGGCGCACGGGCAGGGCCGGCCGGTCGCGATGTCGACGGCGTGCGCCATGAGAGGGAGGCAGGGGAGGGCGGCGATCGGGTGATGGTCGCCCTCTCCCTTGTCCGGCCAGTCAGGAGAGCGCCTTGCTCCCTTCAGCGAGAACGGCGATCAGCGCGTAGCCGACCACAGTGATGAGGGAGGTCAGGCGGAGCTTGTCTCCACGCCCAGGCGATTACAGCGCGTTCCTCACTTGCGGCGCTCGGGGGCGCTGAGGACGTCGGCGAGGTCGTCCACCGCGAGTCCCCGGCCCGGCTTCGCCTGGGGCGCGGTGATCGTCATGGGCTTGTCCCAGTTCCGGTACTGCGTGGCCAGGTGCCCCCGCAGGATCCGGTCGTGTCCGAGCCCCGGGACCTCGGGCCGCGGGTGCGCGTAGAAGCGCCAGCCGACCCGGTACGGCCATCCGCGGTCGTCGTACATGTACGTCCATGTCACCTCAGACGTCCCGAGGGCCGCGGTCCCCGCCGCCTCGCGGAAGCTGGGGGAGACGCGATAGAGCTCCTTGAGCTTGATCGTCCCGGTCAGGTTGTAGATCCGCTGCTTGCGGCCGGTGGTGTGATCCGTGGTCCAGGGCCCGACGGTCTTGCGGGTCTTGGTGGCCAGCAGCTTGCGCAGTGTGGCCGGCTCCAGGACGTTGATGAACTGGTCGCCGTACGCGGCCGCGGCGCCGCTGGCGCGGCCGGTACGCACCCAGGTCTTCGCCCGCGGCGCGAGCTGGTACTGCCAGCCGCCCACGCTGATGGTGCGCAGCGTCCCCACCGTGGCGAGCACGCCGGCGAAGTAAGGGTCCTTGGGTGCCTCCTCCACCATCAGCTCCTTGCTGCTCACGCTGAGCCGCCGAGTGTGCTCCGAGGCGATCACGCCGGCCCGGCCCAGCTTGACCTTGCTGGTTCCGCGCAGTCCCATGCCGCTCCCGATGAAGGTTCGCCGGCCGTTCAGCTGCACCTCCTTGGACAGGTCCGTGGCGGCCTGACCGTAGAACTCGGCCGTCGCGCCGGCGCCGCGGACGAGCAGCGAACGCAGGCCCGCCACCGGGTCGGGTTCGGCTGTCTGGGCGTGGGCGGTGGTGGGAGCGGCGGTGACAAGGGCGAAGGCGACGATGAGGGGGTGCATGCCGTACATCCAGGTGGTGAAGATCAAATGTGGTTGGTGTGAATCTAGCGTGCGGGTGTGACAGGTCGCTTCTGCCGACCGCCGAACGACGCCTCAGGTGCCGGGAGTTCCCCAGAGAGGGTGGTCCAGCGGGACCTGACGGACCGACGGCAGGTACAGGTCGAGCTCGCCAGGCTCGAACCGGCGCATGCCCACGACGAACCAGAACTGCCCGGCCACCTCGCCCATCTGCTTGTAGCGCCCGTCGGGCGTCAGCGCGACCCAGCCGTCCGGCAGGCCGAGCAGGGTGGCACGCCGCGCCGGGGCCGTGCCGGGAGCGACGTCCCACAGGATGACGCCGCCGTCGTCCCCGGCGCTGGCCAGGAGATCGCCCGACGGCGCGAAGGCCACCGAGACCACGCGCCGGGTGTGCCCGGCCAGGGTGTGCAGCCGGCGGCCCGTCTCAGGATCCCAAAGGTGTACGGCGAGGTCGTCGCCGGCTGTGGCGAGCAACGACCCGTCGGGGCTGAAAGCGGCTGCCCACAACCGGCCGGTCCCCTCCCGGAGCACGTTGAGGCACTCCCCGGTGGACACGTCCCAGACGCGGGTCGTGCCGTCGTGGCCGGCACTGGCCAGCCGGTCGCCCGACGGGTGGAAGGCCACCGCGTAGACGCGGTCGTCGTGGCCGATCAGCTGGACCCGCAGCGTGCCGGTCTCGGCGTCCCACAGCCGAACGCGACGGTCGTCGCAGCCGGTGGTGACGAGGCGCCCGTCGGGGCTGAACGCGATGGCGCGCACCCGCCCGAGGTGGTCCGTCAGCTCGGCCGCCAGCCGCCCGGTCGGGTGGTGCCAGATCCTGACATTGTCCTCGTCGTCGGCGACGGCCAGCATGCTCCCGTCGGGGCTGAACGCCTCGGCCCACACCTGGTCGGTGTCGGCGTTGAGCTCGCGCTCGTGCTCACCCGTGGCGGCGTTCCAGAAGTGCACGCCGCCGTCGTTGGTGGAGGTGGCCAGCAGCGGACCGGCGGGGGAGAACGCCGCGGAGACGAGCCGGTCGGAGGTGCCGGTGAACTGCCGCAGCTGCCGCCCGGTCCACGGCTCCCACACGCGTACGACGCCGTCGTTGCCGCCGGTCGCCAGCATCGAGCCGTCGGCGCTGAACCGCACTGTGGAGATCCGCCGCCCGTGCCCGCGCAGGATGCGCCGGCTCCGGCCGGTGAGCGCGTCCCACAGGCGCACCGTGCCGTCGTTGCCGCTGGTGGCGAGCTGCCGGCCGTCGGGCCGGAAGGCGAACGGCCACACCGAGGTATGGTGCCCCGTCAGTTCCACCCGCTCACCGCCGAGCCGCTGGAGCCGCACCACTCCGCGTGCGTCCCCGCTGGCCAGCACGTGCCCGTCGGGGCTGAACAGCACCTGGTGGACAGCGGTGTCGTGACCCGGCAGGGCTCCGCGAGGAGTGCCGTCGGCCACGTCCCACAGCAGTACCGCGCCCGTGGTGTCTCCTGAGGCCAGCAGCCGCCCGGTGGGGTCGAAGGACAGCGTGCGGACCGGGCCCGCGTGGCCGGGGAGCTCCCGTACGAGCGAGCCTTCGTGCGGGTCCCACAGGCGGATCAGGCCCGTGGCGTACCCGGCTGCCAGCAGGCGGCCGTCCGGGCTGGGCGCCAGGCGATGCACCGCGCCGCCGTGGCCGGCGAGCTCGTGCCGCACCCGGCCGGTGCCCGGCTCCCAGACCCTGATCGCGCCGGTGGCGTCGCCGGTCGCCAGCAGGTCGCCGGCGAACGCGGCGGTGTGGAGCGGGGAGGAGTGGCCGGGGAAGGTCGCCACCGTTTCCCCTGTGCGCACCGACCACACGCGCACCACCCCGTCGGCGCCGCCGGCCATCACCCGCTCACCGGATGGGCTGAGCACCACCGGCCAGACGCCTTCCGGGTGCCCGGTGAGCACGTGCAGGCACTCGCCGGTGGCGGGGTCCCACAGGCGGATCGTGCCGTCGTCGGCGCCGGTGACCAGCGTGCCGGAGGCGTACGCGGTCTTGTGGACGCGCCCCCGGTGCCCGTACAGGGTGCGCAGCGGCAAGCCGGTGGCGGTGTCGCAGATGAGCACGCCGCCGTCGTCGCTGCCCACGGCCAGGGTGTTGCCGTCGGGGTGGTAGGCGATCGGCTCGGGCAGGTGGCCGCTCTCGTGGCGATGGCCGTACGGCACGCCGAGCAGCGCGGGCGCCACCTCGACGGACACCGGCCGGCCCGGCGCGATCGCGGCGCCGCGCAGGGCGGGGTCGTCGGCCAGCGCCGGTGAGAGGGTCACGCCGATCAGTGCCGCGAGGTCCCAGCGGCTGCCCTCGGTCGCGATGTCGCGCAGGTCGACCCGGGCCAGCCTGGCCCGGGTCAGGTCCGCTCCACGCAGGTCGGCCCCGGTCAGTACGGCCTCGTCCAGCCGCGCACCCACGAGCCGGGCGTCCCGCAGCACCGCCCGCGCCAGGTTGGTCCCCACGAGCCGGGCGTCGGTGAGGTCCGCCCCGCTCAGGTCGACGCCGGAGAGGTCCCGGTACGACAGGTCCTCGCCGGTCAGCCGGGCCCCCCGTAGATCGGGGCTGGCGGGCAGCCGCAGCCGGCCGGCGATCTTCATCGCGTTGGCCCGCGAGACGTCGTCGGCACCCGCGTCGGCCAGCGTCTCCGTCACCCACGACCGCAGCCACCGCACGTCCGCCAGGTCGCACAGGAAGTCCACGGTCAGCGTCGACAAGTGCCGGCGCGGCAGCGGCGCGGGATCGCCCAGGGCGACATGCCGGGCGATCAGCCACTCCATCACCGAGGAATGGATGAACCCGAACATCCCCTCCTCGGTCCGCACCAGCAGGCTGCCCGACCCCACCGCGTGCGCCGCCTGCGCGGCCGACATCCGCCCATCGGCCAGCCCGGTCAGCGTCTCGCCGATCTCGGTCAGCTCGTCCAGATCCAGCAGCGACTTCCCGGACTCCCACAGCCGCAGCGCCAGCGCCGTCACCGCCTGCCACAGCTCCTCGGTGCTCAGCACCGCCGCCGAGCCCGGCACCCCGGCCCGCCGCTCCTCGAAGGCCAGCCACGAGGTCAGGATCTCCTCGTACAGCCCTGCCGCGCTGATCGCGCCGCCCGTCGTGGCCACCGTGCGCAGCCGCTCGCCGGACAGGTCGGCGACGAAGCTGAGCATGCGCGGGTTCTGGGCCAGGCCCAGCAGATCCGAGATGCCGCCGATCAGCGCGAACCGGTCGTCGGCGGCCTGCTCGTCGCCGTACCTGTTGCGCAGGTACGCCCGCACCTGCGCGGGGGTGAAATCCTCCACGGCCAGCACCCGGCGCTGCGGCAGCATGCCCACCATCTCGCCCAGCGCGGTGAGGACCTGATGGTGCGACCTGAAGTGCTGCGTACGGCTGGTGACCACGATCTTGGCCTTGTCCTGGGCCGCGGCGAGCAGCGTGGTCAGGTGGTCGGCCGCCCGGTCGTAGGTGACCCGCGTCACCAGCTCGTCGAAGCCGTCGAAGAGCAACACGATCCGCCCCTGGCGCAGCATGTAGTGGAACGCCTTGAGATCGATGAGCCGCTCGTGGTGCGCGGCGAGGTGCGCCGCCACCAGGGAGTCCATCGACTGGGCCTTTTCCAGGAAGCGCAGCTCGATGAAGACCGGCGTCAGGTGCGGCAGCTCGGCCGGGATGCGCCGGGCCAGCTCGCGAAGCGCGAACGTCTTGCCCCGGCCGAAGTCGCCCAGCACCAGCATGAACCGCCCGTGGTCGGCGGCCAGCAGCCGCATCAGCTCCTTGGCCAGGTCCTCCTGGACACCCGGCTGGGGGCGGTCCAGCTCCCTGAACCGCTGGGGTACGTACAGGTCGGACGGGTAGCGCCGGTCGGAGCGCAGCCGCCTGGTCTGCTCGGCCACGTAGTCCGACAGGTCGAGCAGGCCCTGGAATTCGATGAAGCTGCGCAGCCTGAGCCCTCTGCGCGTGGCGTAGTCGCGCACCGCCGTGGCCGGTGCGGGCCCCTGGTAGACCAATTCGGATCCCGGGCCTGGCACGGCGGCGTGCACATGCCGCAGGAACGCCTCCACGTCGGTTTCGGTGACCCGGCCCAGGTGAGCGCCGATGAGGTACTGGCGGACGAACCCGTCCTCGGGGACGGTCATCAGCAGGTACGGGGGGTGAGCCGGCACCGTGCGGATCTGGGCGTGTTCGTACCGGGCCTCGCACACCTCGGTGACCCGGTCCAGCAGCAGACTCGCCCCTGCGGCCGGCTCCGCCACCAGCAGCGGTACGTCGAGCATCGCCTCGGCGGACGGTGTTCGAGGTGGGGGGAAGGCGCCGTGCCAGATGGAGTGGTCGCCGGGTGGCTCGTTCTCCACCCAGTCGCCGGCGATCGGCTGCGGCGTCGAGCCGTTCAGGTCGAGCCGCAGCTCGATGTCCCATTCGCCGTCCCATTCGCCGTCCTGGAGCGCGACGATGTCCGCCTGCACCAGGTTGATCAGGCTCGCCCATTC
This sequence comes from Nonomuraea sp. NPDC003707, assembly GCF_053587055.1. Lineage (NCBI taxonomy): Bacteria > Bacillati > Actinomycetota > Actinomycetes > Streptosporangiales > Streptosporangiaceae > Nonomuraea > Nonomuraea sp. NPDC003707. The sequence goes on from NZ_JBSFNK010000007.1 coordinate 326,107, forward strand.
GCCGGCCGCGCACTGCGAGCGCCACAGCAGGGTGTGGCGTCGCCACTCGGTGAGCGGGTCCTCGTGCCCCGGGAGCAACGCGCCGGCCCTGAGGACGGCCAGGCAGGCCAGCGCGATCACCAGCAGGTTGGCGGAGTAGTAGGCGTGGCGCTGCGGGAGGCCGGCCGTGCGCGGGCGGTAGTTCGGGTACGGCACGCTCAACCGCGTGTCCAACCGGCGGCTCAGCCACATGACGAGCTCGCCCCAGCGGTTCTCCGCGCCCTTCGCCTCGGCCAGCTCCCGCAGGAAGGAGACGACGGTGGTACGGGACGACAGCGCCGACCATGACAGCAGGGCCTGCAGCAGCCCGTCGTCGACCTCGGTCACCACCAGGCCCGACTGCTTGACGGCCAGGTCACCCAGCAGGGTGGTGATGAGCCGGGCGGTGAGATACTCGCCGAAGGTCGCGTGCAGGAACTCGTAGGTCTGCACCACGTCGTGGTCGCGGGTGGCCTGCGCGCGATGGACGAAGAAGAACTTCGCGATGGCGAGTTCCCCGGCCGTGAGCGGAGTGGCGAAGGTGCCGGTGCGCACCTGCGCGGGAAACTCCAGCCCCGACAGATCGTGGTCCAGTTCGGCCGTGGTCACCCACTGGCGGCCCCGGTTCAACATCGCGAACGCGACGTACGACAGGTGCAGCATCTCGCGTTCGAGCAGGAACGGAACCTGGTCCTCGGGATAGGCCTTCTCCAGCTCCCGCTCCACGAATCTGCGCATCAGCCGTTCGTAGAGCTCCGTCTGCCGGAACTCCGCCGCGTCCTTGCTCAGCGCGTTCCCGTCGGCGTCATACAGCGCGAGCATCAGCAGGAGCAGCGGTTGCTCCGCCAGGGCTCGCTGGGCGAGCGCGACGTCCAGAGCGAGCGGCCTGATCCTCTGCCGTACGAAGTAGGCGTCGTTCCTGGCGTTCCAGGCGGTCAGCCAGCGGTCGATCTGCGCCTCGTTGAACGGTTCGAGCCTGGCGACCACGGTGCCGGGGACGAACGCGGCCCGATCCGCGACGGCCGTACGCGAGGTGATGACGACCGCGACCGCCCGGCCGGCGTCGGCCTCGCGCCGCTGGAACCGGGCCACCTTCTCGAGGTAGTCCGACTGGCGCACCCCCGTCGCCTGCAGCAGTTCGTCGAAGCCGTCGAGCAGGACCACGGGCAGGACGCCCTCGGCGCTCCTGGCCAGAGCGGGCCACTCCAGCCGCTCACCGCTGAGCCGGTAGACGGCCTGCTCGATCTGCTCCTGGATGTCGGCGTTCGCCGCCACGTCCCGCAACGGCACCCGGACCGGCAGGTACCGTCCCTCCGGCAGCCGGGCGGCCAGGACCTTGGTCAGCAGGGACTTGCCCGCGCCGGGTTGGCCGAGGATGACGAACGGCACCTCGCTCGCCGTCGACCGGGTGAGAAAGCCGGCGAGGAAGCGCGGCAGGTCATCGCGGACCTCCAGGTCGTCCCACCATGCTTCGAGGCTGGGGTCGGTGGGGTGGCGCACCTCGCTCGTACGGAAGCGAGGCGTCACATAGGCCTCCTCGACGGTCGGCAGCCGTACGGCGGCGGCCGTCTCGTCCTGTCCCCTCGTCGCCGCCAGCGGTTCCTTCAGAGCCGCGCGGTGCAGCCTGCTCAGGGTGGTCAGCTGGGCCGGGAGGGCGGCGCCCGAGGTGACCAGGGACAGCAACCGCTCGAGCTCCGCCAGGCCTGCTCTCGTCGCCTGATGCTCGATCATCCCCGCCCACAGCGCGAACTCGGGGACGTCGAGCGCCAGCCTCCGGTACCGGTCCTCGTAATGCCGGACGGCCGTCTCCGGCAGCTTCCGCTCGAGTTGGGCGACGACCTTCTCCCGCTCGGACGGACCGAGCCCGTCCCAGACCTTCAGTCTCATGACGAACGACCGCAGGCGATGACCGTACGTCTCGTAGAACTCGAGGACGGCTCGCTTGGTCTGTTCGAAAGGAAGGTACGGCGAAGGACGGGGGAGGCCACGCGACAGGTCGATGCCCGAATGCCCGGCCAGCTTCGCCTGCTCCTCCTTGCTCATCCGCAGGTCCTGCGAGCTGAACGGCAGATCGATGGAGTCAACCGCCTCGAAGAACGCGGTGATGACCAGGATCGTGTGCGCGGCCTCCAGGCGTTCGGTACGGCTGTGCCATTCGCGGCCGGTGCGCCACTCGCGCCACCGGCCGAGGAGGGTGTTGCCCACCTGTACGAACTGCTGTTTGGCGTCGATCACGTCCCAGAGCCCGAGCGTGCCGATGCTGAGCAGCAGGTCGATCTTCTCGACCGCCGGATCGGCGCCGCCCAGGAGCCGAACGGCGTCGGCGTACCGGTAGTCCTTCGCCATGTCCACGATCCTCTATCGCCGCAGGGGGCGTGTGAATCAGTTTGTTCACTTCGGCGGGCGGAAGACCGGCTCGCCCGGCATCCGGAACGCTGATCCGCGACCTCGCCGACCCTAGCGGTGCGGCAGGCGCAGTCCTGCGATGAGGAGCTCGACCAGCCGGCGTGCGTCGTAGCGGGGGTCGTTGTCGGCGCCGATGCAGAGGTTGCCGACGCCGCGCATGAGCTCGTAGGCGTCCACGTCGGAGCGGATCTCGCCGGCGGCGGCCGCGGCTTCGAGGAGTTGGGCGCACGCGGGCACGAGCCGGTCGAGGAAATAGGCGTGCAGCGTGTCGAAGCCGGCGTCGTCCGACCGCAGCACGGCGGCCAGCCCGTGCTTGGTGACCAGGAAGTCGACGAACAGGTTGATCCATCGCCCCAGCGCGGCGTGCGGGGTCGCGCCGCTCGCCAGCAGGGTCGGGGCGGCCTCGGCGCAGGCCTCGACCTGGTGCCGGTAGACGGCGATGATGAGGTCTGCCCGCGTCGGGAAGTGGCGGTAGATCGTGGCCACCCCGACTCCCGCCCTGGCCGCGACGTCGCGCACCGGCGCTTCGACGCCCGAGGTCACGAAGACCGCCGCGGCGGCGTCGAGCAGCGTCCTCTCGTTGCGCCGGGCGTCGGCCCGCTTGCGCGGGGCCGCGCGCCCCGAGCCGCCCTCGTTCACCGTGCCGCTTCCTCCGCTGCCGAGCTTGCCAAAACGGAACCCTGTTCCTTATCGTAATCGGAACTAGGTTCCGATTGCTCATGATGCCAGAGCGGAGCTCTGGTCACCAAGTCAGGCGCGGTCAGGAAGCGCCGCGCTGAACCGTGTTCCGATTGACCGACCGAAAGGATCAGCGGCCCGATGTTGCACACCTCCCGGCCTCGCTTCGGGATCATGACCGCCCCGTCGCAGGTCGACTACCAGGACGTCCTGCGGGTCTGGCGCGAGGCGGACACGATCCCGGAGATCGAGCACGCATGGTTGTTCGATCATCTCCTGCCCATCTTCGGCGACCCCGACGGGACGACGTACGAGGGCTGGACCCTGCTCTCGGCCCTGGCCGCGCAGACCCGGCGGCTGCGCCTCGGCCTGCTCGTGACCAGCAACCGCTTCCGGCCGCCCGCGCTGCTGGCCAAGATCGCCGCGACCGTCGACATCGTCTCCGGCGGGCGGCTCGACTTCGGCATCGGCGCCGGCTCGCGGCCCAGCTGGCCCTCGGCCCGGCGCGAGTACGACGCGCACGGCCTGCCCTTCCACGACGCCGCGCACGCCGTGGGGAGCCTCGCCGAGGCGTGCACGGTGATCCGGCGGCTGTGGACCGAGGACGAACCGTTCGACTTCCACGGCACCTACGTCCGGCTCACCGGGGCGTTCTGCAACCCCAAGCCCGTCCAGCGCCCTCACCCGCCCATCCTCATCGGCGGGCGCTCGGGCCCGACGCTGCGCGTGGCCGCCGAGCACGCCGACCTGTGGAACATCCCCGGCGGCGACATCGACGACGTCGTCCGCCGCAGCCGGCTGCTGGACCGCTACTGCACCGAGCTCGGCCGCGACCCCGCCTCGATCATCCGCTCGATCCACCTGCCGGTCTCCTACGACCAGCCCGACATCACCCGGGACGCGATCGGCGAGGCGCTCGACGCCGGCTTCCGGCACATCGTCCTCGGACTGTCGGCGCCCTACCCCGCCGGCGTCGCGCGGTGGGTCGCCGACGAGCTCATCACCACGTCGGCCCGAGCCGCCGCCGAGGTCGGCCGCTGAGGTCGGCCGGGGAGGTCAGTCGCTGAGCAGGCCACGGGCGCGCAGGTCGGACAGGAGGTCGGGCGGCAGGGCCGGGCAGCTGCTCACGGTGACCTCCTTGAGCGACGGGAAGCCGCCGACCTCTCCCAGGTCGCTCAGCGAGCCGCAGTCGTAGAGGTGCAGAGCGCGCAGGGAGAGCAGGCGCTCGAGCCCGTCCAGGGTGGTCAGGCGGCCGGTGCAGGCGACGTAGAGCTCCTCCAGGTTCAGCAGCCCCGCGAACGGGCTGAGGTCGGAGAGGTGGTCCAGCCCCTGCAGGGTCAGGGTGCGCAGGGCGGGCATGCGCGCGAGCGCGGAGAAGTCCGTCATGAGGTCGGTGTAGGCCAGGTACACCTCGCTGATCGACGGGTGCCCTTCGAGCCCGTCGAGCGAGGTGAGCTTGGTGAAGCTCTCGACGGTGATCCCGGCCAGGGCGGGCAGCCGCGACAGCGGGCGCAGGTCGGGGAGCGGCGCGCTGGGCAGGCCGAGGTTCGTCAGCCGGGGGTGGTGGCCGAGGCCGTCGAGGCTCTTCAGCTTCGTGCAGCCGCTGAGATACGCCCGTTCGAGCGCGGGCATGGCGGCGATGCCGTCGAGGCTGGTCAGGCGGGCGCAGTGCATGTGCAGCTCGGTCACGGAGTCGAGGCCGTACAGGCCGTCGATGCTTGTGATCTTGGTACGGCTCACGTCCAGTTCGGTCAGCCGGCGCAGCCCGGACAGCGGCCGGATGTCCTCGATGAACCGGCAGTTGTCGAGACCGAGCCAGTCCAGGTGCGGGAACGCCTCGCCGAACCCCTCGACACCGGTCACCCCGCTGCTGCGCAGGCTGAGACGGCGCAGGTTGCGCAGGCCGAGCAGCGGGGAGACGTCGGACACCGCGGGGGAGCTGGTGACCTCGAGCACCTCAAGGCCGACGAGCCCGGCGAGCGGCCGCAGGTCGCTGACGGCCGCGCAGCCGTCCAGCTTGAGCTCGCGCAGCTCGGTCAGCGCGGCGAGCTCGGAGAGGTCGGTGAGGCTCTTGCAGTGGTCGAGGACCAGCGTCCGCAGGATCGTCAGGTGGCGCAGCCCGGTGAGCGAGTCACGCCGGCGCAGCTCCAGCTCGGTACGGCCCTCGTCGTCGAAGGCGGGGGCGAGCAGGTGCTCGGCGAAGGCGTCGGGGTCGAGCGCCTGGGGCCACAGCTTGAGCAGCTTCTCGGACGACGGCTCGGCGATCTCCGCGAACTCCGCGGCCAGCGCGAGCGCGTCGCCCTCCCCGCGCAGCGCGAGCTCACGCAGGGATTTCCAGGCACGTTCCGGGGACGCGGACGCCAGTTTGGCGCGGTAGTCGGAAAGGTCCAGGTTCATGCCATGCCACCCTACGCATTCGCGATCTTCCCGGATGGCGTTCGGAAACACTCGGCGGATCGTGCGGGAGAGCCGGGGCGCCGTCAGCGGCCGCGCACGATCAGCCGAAGGAGCCGGCGCGGCCGTTTCGCGCGGAACGCAGCCCGCTCGTTGACCTGCGGGAACGGCATCTCCGGCACGGGCACGCCGAGGAACGCGCACAGCGGCTCCCACCCGTCCCGCACCTCGAACACCAGCAGCCGCTCCGCCGGGATCGCCGCCCGCACCTCGGCCGCGTGCCGTTCGTAGACGTCGAGGACGTGGTCGCGGTCGTCGATGCGGCCGCCGAAGACGCGGTCCATGACGGTCGCCCTGGCCATGCGCGGGTAGAGGGCGAAGTCCGGCGCGCGGCGGGCCACCAGCCAGCGGGTCACCCGGCGGCGCAGGGGGAGCCGGCGCTCCTCCAGGGCACTGCGGAAGATGGTCTCGCTGACGCTGTCGTACCAGCGGGCGGGGTCGCGGACGGTCAGGACGACCTTGGCGTCCGGGTAGTGCTCGGCCAGCTCGCGCCAGTACGCGGAGGCGGGCCAGTCGAGCGCCGACCGGAAGCCGGTGAACAGCGTGTCCCAGTCGCGCGAGCGGCCCTCCCCGACGTCGAGCCACTGCCGGACGCGGTACGGCTCCGCGATGACCGTCGACATGTGGTAGCAGGGGCCGAAGCCCAGGATCTCGAGGGCCGCCTTGAGCGACCGCGTGCCCGTGCGCCCGAAGCCCGCGCCGATCACTTTCACGTCGCGCTCACCACCTGCACGTCTCTGATGGGTCTCTGATCTGTGCCGTCTAATGTCGCGATAAATCCGGAAATATGGAAGCACAAAGGAGGCGCACATGCCCTTCCCGCAGCCTCTGCTCGACGCGCTGCGCGACGCCCCGGACCGCCCGGCCTTCGAGCACGGCGACAGGACGCTCTCCCGGGGCGAGCTGCTGGAGCTGATCCGGCGGCTGGCGGGCGCGATGCGCGCCGCGGGCCTGGGTCCTGGGCGGGCCGTCGCGGTGCGCACGGCCGTCACGCCCGAGGCGTTCGCCGCCCACATGGCCGCGCACACGCTGGGCTGCCGGGTCGTCGGCATCCGGCCCGGCTATCCGGAGGGGCAGCTCGCCCACGTGCTGGGGATGGGGATCGACGCCCTGCTGGTGGACTCCACGACCGCGACCCCCGATTTGCGCCGCGCCGCGGCCCGTCACCTTCCCGGCCGGCCGACGCTGTCCCTGGGCCCCTGTACGGGCGCCGGCGACCTGCTGGCGCACTCCGACGACGGACGGCCGCTGACCGTGGCCGCCCGCCCCGACGACGTGGCGGCCCTGACCTTCACCAGCGGCAGCACCGGCCGGCCGAAGGGGTGCGCGATCACGTACCGGGCGCTCGGCGAGCACTGGGCGTGGCAGCCGCGCGTGTGGTCGCCCGTCGCGGCCGGGCTCGCCGGGGCCTTCGAGCGGTATCTGCTGTTCGGCACGCTGGCCAGCATGGTCGTGATGGAGTTCGTGGCGCCGTGCCTGCTCGGCGGGGGCACGGCGGTGATCCCGGAGGACGACGGGCGGCCGATGTTCCCGTACGCGATCGAGCGCCACCGGATCACCGGCTCGATCATCACCGTGCCCCGGCTCTTCCAGATGCTGAAATTTCTGGACAAGGTGGATGTGAGCAGCTTGCGGGCGCTGATGGTCTCGGGGTCGCCCATCAGCGCGCGGCGGCTGGCCGAGGCCGTCGAGAAGCTGGGCCCGGTCGTCTACCAGGGCTACGGCCAGACCGAGGCGGGCAACATCGCCATGCTCACCCCCGACCACATCGCCGCCGGCGTGCTGGAGCCCGTCGGCCGCCCGCATCCCGGGGTCGAGATCAGCGTGCGCGACGAGCACGACCGCGAGCTGCCCCCGGGCGTGACGGGCGAGATCCACGTACGCAGCCCGTACCTGATGCGGGGCTACTGGGGCGACGAGGAGGAGACCAGCGAGACCCTGAAGGACGGCTGGCTGCGCACCCGCGACCTCGGCCACGTGGACGGGGACGGCTTCCTCCACCTGGCCGGCCGCTCCCGCGACGTGATCATGGTCAACGCCATGGTGGTGTACGCGGGCCCGATCGAGCGCGCGCTGACCGATCACCCCGGCGTGGACGAGGCGTACGTGGTGGGCGCCCCGGACGAGGGCACGGGCGAGGCCGTGCACGCGTTCGTCGTCCCGGCCGCGGGCCGGACCCCGGACCGGGGCGCGCTGAGGGCGCTGGTACGCGCGCGGCTCGGCGAGGACAGCGTCCCCCAGACGATCACGATCGTGCCCGCCGTTCCCCTCGCCACCAGCGGCAAGCCCGACAAACGCGCTCTCTCTGAGCAAATTCTGAGAATTGCCCGCCAACACTGAGGTTGTCCGTTCAATCACCTCGTTGTGACGGAGGCTTCAGTGCCGGACAAGACCCTGGACTACCTGGTGATCGGCGCGGGCCCCGCGGGTCTGCAGCTGGGGTATTTCCTGCACGAGCAGGGGCGGGACTACCTGATCCTCGAGGCGGGTCCCGCGCCGGGCCAGTTCTTCCGCACCCACCCGCGCCATCGCACGCTGATCTCGATCAACAAGAAGTACACCGGATGGGACGACCCCGAGCTCAACCTCCGGATGGACTGGAACTCGCTGCTGTCCGACGACCCCGACCTGCTGTTCACCCGTTACAGCGACCGGTATTTCCCGCACGCCGACGACATGGTCCGCTACCTGACCGACTTCGCCCAGAAGCGTGGGCTGCGCGTCGGCTACGACTCCCGGGTGGTCCGCGTGGACCGGCCCGGCTCCGTGTTCCGGGTGACGGACGAGACCGGGCGCACGTACGAGGCGAAGCGGGTCGTCGTCGCGACCGGCGTCACCAAGCCCAACATCCCGCCCATCGCGGGCATCGAGACGGCCGACCTGTACGGCACCCACTCCACCGATCCGGCCGACTACGTCAACCAGCGCGTGCTCGTCATCGGCAAGGGCAACTCGGCCTTCGAGACGGCCGACAACCTGATGGAGACCGCCGCGGTCATCCACGTGGCGGGCCCGCACTCGGTCCGCATGGCCTGGCGCACCCATTATGTCGGCCACCTGCGGGCGGTCAACAACGGCCTGCTGGACACCTACCAGCTCAAGTCCCAGAACGCGATCCTCGACGGCGACGTCAAGCGCGTCGAGCGCCGGCCGGACGGCACGTACCTGGTGACGGTCTCCTTCGTCCGGGTCGACGAGGTCACCAAGGACATCCCGTACGACAGCGTGATCCTCTGCACCGGCTTCCGCTTCGACGGCTCGATCTTCGGCGACGACTGCCGCCCCGAGCTGGTGATCAACGACAGGTTCCCGTCGCTCACCCCGGCCTACGAGTCCGTCAACGTGCCGGACCTCTACTTCGCCGGCACGATCACCCAGTCGCGCGACTTCAAGCACGGCACCAGCGGCTTCATCCACGGCTTCCGGTACGGCGTGCGCGCGCTGCACCGCGTCCTGGAGTCCCGCCACCACGATGTCCCCTGGCCCGCCACGGTGCTGCCCGCCGACCCGGCGGCGCTCGCGGCGGCGGTCATCGAACGGGTCAACCGCACCTCGGCGCTGTGGCAGCAGTTCGGGCTGCTGGCCGACGTCATCGTGCCCGACGGGGACACCGCCCGTTACCTGGAGGAGCTGCCGTACGACCTGCAGGGCCCGCCGATCGGCGACCGCGGCCACTTCGCGATCACCCTGGACTACGGGCCCGATCATGACAAGATCGACCCCTTCGACGTCGAGGTGGGCCGGATCCGCCAGAGCGACTCGGTCCGGGCGCACGAGGGCCACTACCTCCACCCCGTCGTCCGCCACCACGTGCCCGGCCAGCCCCCGGTCACCCACCACATCACCGAGAACCTCGAGAACGAGTGGACCTCCAAGGAGATCCACGTCGAGCCCCTCCGGGCCTTCTTCGCCGCGCGGCTGACGTCCGTACCGGTCTGATGGAGCGGTGGAGCCTGCGCGAGTTCGAGGCCGAGGCCCGCGCCCGCCTCGACCCCGCGCACTACGACTACTTCGCCGGCGGGGCCGATGACGAGGTCACCGTGCGCGCGAACGAGGCCGCGTTCGCCCGGATCGGGCTGCTGCCCAGGGTGCTGCGCGGCGCGGCCAAGCTGCAGACCGGCCTCACCCTGCTCGGCAGCCGCGCCGCCATGCCCGTGCTGTTGGCGCCGACCGCGTTCCACCGCCTCGCCGACCCGGAGGGCGAGCGGGCCACCGCCCGCGCGGCGGCCGCCGCCGAGACGATCATGATCGTCAGCATGGCCGCCACCGTCGCGATCGAGGAGGTGGCGGCCGCCGCGCCCGGCGCCGAGCTCTGGTTCCAGCTGTACGTGCAGCCGGACCTGGCCTTCACCGAGACCGTCGTGCGCCGCGCCGAGGCGGCCGGCTGCAAGGCGCTGGTCGTCACCGTGGACTCGCCTGTGCTCGGCCGGCGCGAGCGGGACCTGCGCAACGACTTCCATGACCTGCCCGAACACCTGTGCTGCGAGAACCTGCGCGACGGCGACCGGGTGCGCCCGATCCTCATGTCGCCCGAGCTGTCGTGGGAGCACCTCGACCGGCTCCGGGAGATGACCGCGCTGCCGATCGTGGTCAAGGGCGTCACGCATCCCGGCGACGCCCGGATCGCGCTCGACCGAGGCGTCTCGGCGATCATGGTCTCGAACCACGGCGGGCGGCAGCTCGACACCGTACCCGCCTCGATCGACCTGCTGCCGGACATCGCCGCGGCCGTCGGCGGGGGCGTGCCCGTGCTGCTGGACGGCGGGATCCGGCGCGGCACGGACGTGCTGAAGGCGCTGGCGCTCGGCGCCGCGGCGGTCGCCGTCGGCCGCCCGGTGATCTGGGGGCTGGCCGCGGACGGCGAGCGGGGAGTGGCCCGCGTGCTCGGCCGGTTGCGCGCGGAGGTCGAGCACGCGCTCACGCTGTGCGGCTGCGCGTCGATCGGCGACCTCGACCCGGGCATGGTGCGGCGGCCATGCTGATCATTGGGCTGATCATTGGGCTGATCATCCTGGCCCTGGCGTTTGTGGCGAGCCTGCCGTGGTGGCTGCCGGCGAGGGTCGTGGCGCTGCGCGTACGCGTCTTCAACCGGATCAACGGGGACGAGGGCATCCCCGTCCCCGGAGACCTCGTGGGCGTCGACCGCTTCAGGGAGGTCTACTCGCACCCGGCCGCCGGCGGGCGCAGCCGGGGCGCCGCGCTGTCGGACCTGTTCTGGTACTGGCTGTCGCCCGGCCCCGAGATGCACCAGGAGCACCTGGAGGCGGGCGAGCGGTACGACGCGGTGGCCAAGGCGACGCGCGGGCTGCTCGCCGTGCCGCGCGACGAGGCCGAGGAGCTCACGCGCCGCTGCGCCGCCCGTACGCTGGCGGACGCGCGGGGGCCGGTGCGGCTGCGCGACCTGACGATGCCGCTGTGGGCCGAGTTCTCCTACGAGCTGGTGTTCGCCGAGCCGTGCCCGCGCGAGGCCCGCGACCTGATCGTGGGCAACGCGAACGACGTGGTCACCTCGCTCAAGTGCACCGGCCTGCGGCACATGGAACGCCGCCACCGCCTGACCCGCTACCTGCTCGGCCGCCTGTCACGCGTGCGGATCCCGCTCCCCGTCGGCCTGTCACCCCAGGAGCAGGCGTTCTACCTCCAGGGCGCCTTCTTCAACACCGCCGTCGTCCAGCTGTCGGAGGCCATGGCCCACCTGCTGATGGTCCTCGCGCAGCATCCCGGCGTGCAGGAGCGGGCCCGCACGGGGGACGACCGCTACCTCGACCAGGTGATCTCCGAGACGCTGCGGCTCTACCCGCTCTTCGGCATCGCCCACCGCGTCACCACCGGCGAGATCCCGCTCGGCGAGCGCACCGCGATCCCGGCCGGGTCGGTGCTCTGCTTCGACTATCCCGAGTTCCACCGCGCCGGGTTCGCCGACCCGGATCGCTTCGACCCGGGCCGCTTCGACCGGCCCGTCAAAGAGCTCAACCACATCCCGTTCGGCGTCGCCGCCAACCGACCCTGCCCGGCCTGGCGGCTGGCGCCGATCGCGATGCGGGTCGCGGCGCGGGAGATCCTGCACCGCCACGCCCTGCACTCCTCGGCCGCCCACACCCGGTCCCTGCCGAACCGGGGGCCGTGCCTGCTCACCCCGCCGCACGCGTCCCCGCCCCGCGCCGCGCTCGTCCTCATGCGGGTCCGCGACCGCTGGGAGGACGTCTGGCGCAGCCTCGTGCAACTCGTCCTCGGCACGTACATGGTCTGGGACGCCCGCCGGCAACGGCTCTGCGAGATCCACTTCGATCACCCAGCGGAGAACCGAACATGACCGTACTGGCCCACGTCACGTCTCCCGATCCGAACCTCGCCCTCATACTCAAGGTCCTGCCCGCCCTCGTCGTGATCCTGATCGTCGCGGCGATCTGCGGCCGGCTGGCGCAAATGGTGATGCAGCCGCGCGTGCTCGGCGAGATGGTCGCCGGCGTGCTCCTGGGGCCGACGTTCTTCGGCTGGCTCTTCCCCGACGCGCAGGCGGCCCTGTTCCCGAAGGACGTCAGGCCGGTCCTGTACGTGCTGAGCACCATCGGCCTGACGCTCTACATGTTCCTGGTCGGGGCGGGGCTCGACCACAGCGGGCGCACGCCCGGCGAGGTCCGCAAGGCGTCCGCGCTGGCCGTCTCGGGGATCGTCCCCTCGCTGCTGCTCGGCTTCGGCGCGGGCCTCCTCCTGTACGACCTGCTCTCGCTGCCGGACGTCAGCCCCTTCCAGTTCGCCCTGTTCGTCGGCGGGGCGCTGTCGCTGACCGCGTTCCCCATGCTGGCCAGGATCCTGTACGAGCGCGGCCTGGAGAATGCCCCGGTCGGCCGGCTCACCCTCATCGCCGCCTCCATCGACGACGCCCTGGCCTGGTGCATCTTGGCCGTCCTGTCGGCCATGCACCTCGGCACCGGCGCCGGCGACGCGCTGCCCACCATCGGCCTGACCGCGGTGTTCGCCGTCGTGATGCTCAAGGTCGTCGCCCCCCTGCTGCGCCCCCTGGGCGCGACCGTGGCCCGCACCGGCCACCTCGGCGCCACCGGCATGTACGTCGTCATCCTCGTGCCGCTGACGGCCGGCTGGCTGACGGACTGGATCGGCGTCTACTCGGTCTTCGGCGGCTTCCTCGCCGGCCTGGCCATGCCCCGCGACCCCAAGTTCCGCGAGGCGCTGCACGGCCGGATGATGGAGATCGTCTCGACGCTGCTGCTGCCCACGTTCTTCACCTTCTCGGGGCTGAACACCCACCTCGGGGGCATCGCGGGCGGCGCCATGCTGCTGGCGTTCGGGCTGATCCTGCTCGCCGGGTTCGCCGGCAAGTACTTCGGGTGCGCGCTGGCGATGCGGGGGATGGGGTTCGGCTGGCGGGAGTCGTACGCGGTGGGGGCGCTCATGAACGCCCGCGGCCTGATGATCCTCATCTTCATCAACATCGGCCTGGCCCAGGGCATGATCAACCAGGAGCTCTTCGCGATGCTGGTGCTCGTGGCCATCCTCACCACGGCCGGCGCGCTGCCCCTCTACAAGCTGGCGCTGCCCGAGCGCCTCGAGACCCGGACCAAGGTTGCGGAAGTTTCGGAGCTGGTCAGGACCAATCCATCGTGATCGCGCAGGTGAACCGTGGTGCGCCTGGTTCTCGATCAACCAATGCCCGAGTGGACCTGGTAATCCTCCTGGGCGTGGTGTAACCGTGGTCTGGTGGCTGGAACACCGGGTACAGCCCGTCGGCTGCTGGTCATCGAGGATGACCGCGAACTGGGGCGCATGCTCGTCGACCTGTTCACCGAGGAGGGGTACACGGTCGATCTGGCTCTGGAGGGGCAGCGCGGGCTGCATCTGGGGCTGAGCCGCTCGTACGACGTGCTGATCATCGATCGCGGCCTGCCGTCGCTCGACGGCATCGACCTCATGCGGCGGCTGCGACGGCAGGCGGTCACCACCCCCGTGCTGGTGCTGACCGCCTTCGGCTCGGTCGCCGACCGGGTCGCCGGGCTGGACGCGGGCGCGGAGGATTACCTGGTCAAGCCGTTCGAGATCGACGAGCTGCTGGCCAGGGTGCGGGCCCTGCACCGCAGGAACCTCGACCAGGCCACGCTGCTGCCGCTCGGCGCGGGCTGGCTGGACTCCGAGTCGCACATCGTCCGGCTGCCGAGCGGGGAGCAGATCGAGCTGTCGGGGCAGGAGTGCCGGCTGCTCAGCGCCCTGGCGGCGCGCCCGCGGCAGGTGCACACCCGCACGTCGCTCCGGCAGCGGGTCTTCGACGGCGCCAAGAAGGAATCGATCGTGGACACGTACGTCTACTACCTGCGCAACAAGCTGGGATCCGGGGTCGTGTACACCGTGCGGGGCGTGGGCTACCGCCTGGGTGAGTTATGAGCCCGCCGGGGCGGGGATCGGAGCTCGAGCGGCGGCTGCTGAAGCGGGCCCGCCGGCGCCTCACCGCGCAGGTGGCCGGCGCGATCTCCCTGGTCCTGGCCCTGGCCGGGGTGCTGGTCTACTGCGTCATGCTGCACCAGCAGGCCGACTCCGCCCGGCGCGACCTGACCGCCGCCGTGCAGCGCGCCCCCATCGCCCACCCTCCCCCCTGCGTCTGGCTCTACCTGCTGCGGCCCGACGGCACGGTGGAGAGCTCCCCGGGCGCGCCGCAGGCGCTTCCGGTACGCGCGCCCATGGACCAGGTCGCCGCCGGGCTGCCGCCCAGGGTCGAGGAGGTCCGGGTGGACGGGCACGCGTACCTCATCCGCACCCAGCGGCGCGGCGTCGACACCTTCCAGGCGGCGCTGGACCTGCGCTACCAGGAAGCCGAACGGCAGCGCCTGCTGCGCACGCTCGGCGGCGCGGAGATCGGCGGCCTGCTGGCCGCGCTGCTGGTGGGCCAGGTCATCTCCCGCCGCGCCATCGCGCCGCTCGGCGAGGCCCTGGCGCGCCAGCGCCGCTTCGCCGCCGACGTCAGCCACGAGCTGCGCAGCCCGCTGACCCGCCTGCACACCCGCGCCCAGCTCCTGTCCCGCCGGCTGCGGGGCGGCACGGACCCGATCCTGCTCATCGACGAGGTGGACCAGCTCGTGACCGGCACCAGGCAGCTGGGCGAGGTGGTCGAGGACCTGCTCCAGTCGGCCAGGTTCCAGCAGGCGCGCCGCCCGTTCGCGCCCGTCGACCTCGCGATGCTGGCCTCCGAGCTGGCCGTGGCCGAGGGCGCCCGCGCGGCGGCCAAGGGAGTGACGATCGAGGTCCGGTGCGAGGGGCCGGGCGATCACGTGGTGCGCGGCGTGGAGTCCGCGCTGCGCCGCGTGGTCTCGGCCCTGCTGGACAACGCGCTGGGCCACACGCGCGCGGGCGGCCACATCTGGGTGATCCTGTCCCGGGACCGCGACCTGGAACGGCTGACCGTGCGCGACGACGGGGTGGGCTTCGACCCGGCGCACACCGAACGCCTCTTCGCCCGGTTCGTGGGGGGCGGCTTCGGGCTGGGGCTGGCACTCGTACGGGAGGTGGTGGAGGGCCACCACGGCACCATCACCGCGGACGGCCGCCCGGGCGCCGGCGCCACCTTCACCGTCAGCCTGCCCGCCGGCCCGGCCGCCGCCCCGCCCCTGTGGGCGCCACCGGCCCGCGAGCCCGAACGCCGCCTCTGAGCGGACACCTGCTAGCGTGCGGCGACATGAGCGGGCGTGGAGTTCTTGTCACAGGTGCGTCGAGGGGTATCGGGCGGGCGGTCGCGGCGGCCTTCGCCGCGCAGGGCGACCGGGTCGCGATCCATCACCGGGACTCCGCGAAGGAGGCGCAGGACCTGCTGGCGGAGCTGCCCGGCCAGGGGCACACGATCGTGCGGGGCGACCTGGCCGATCCCGAGGCGGTGCGCGGCATGGTGGACGCGGCGGCCGATGCCCTGGGCGGCATCGACGTGCTGGTCAACAACGCCGCCACCTACTTCCACCACCCCCTGACGGAGCTGTCGTACGAGGAGTGGCAGAGCGCCTGGCGGCGCACGCTCGACATCAATCTGGTGGGGACGGCCAACGTCATCTGGTGCGCCGTCCAGCACATGCCCGCCGGCGGCCGCGTGATCAACGTCTCCTCGCGCGGCGCCTTCCGCGGCGAGCCGGACGGCCCCGCCTACGGGGCGAGCAAGGCGGGGCTGAACGCGCTGAGCCAGTCGCTGGCCATCTCGCTCGCCCCGCGCGGGATCGCGGTGGCGGCCGTGGCGCCCGGCTTCGTCGAGACGGACATGACGACCGAGTACCTCACGGGGCCCGGGGGAGACGCGATCCGGGCGCAGAGCCCGTTCGGGCGGGTGGCGCGGCCGGAGGAGATCGCGGCGGCCGTCGTCTACCTGGCCTCCCCGGCCGCCGAGTGGGCCAGCGGCGCCGTGCTCGACCTCAACGGCGCCTCCTACCTGCGCTGACCCCCTCGGCCGAGTAAAGCCAGGTCAGGACAGCCGCCGCTCCAGCAGGATCGCGCCGCGGCCGGGCAGCAGCGAGGCGCACCACTTGCGCAGGTCGGCCGGCTTCGGCCCGCTCACCTCGCCACCGTCCAGCAGGTCGGCCCAGTCGAGCAGCGACTCCGCCAGCATGAGCGGCACCCCCCGCCGCTCGTGCATCTCGGCCGCGGCCTCGAAGTGCTCGGCCGCCCGCTGCGGTGAGCCCGTCGCGATGCACAGGTGCGCCAGGTAGTGGTGCCCGCAGTGGTGGGCCACCGCGCCGTGGCCGAACGTCTGCCCGTCGGCGGCCAGCGAGCCGTACAGCTGCTCGGCCAGCTCCGCCCGCCCCAGGCGGGAGGCGGCCACGGCGAGGTTGTCCAGGGCGGGCCGGTGGGCCATGTTGCGGGGCGGCGTGGCGCCGCCGTCGGCCAGGATGCGGTCGAGCAGGGGCGCGGCCTCCTCGTCGGCCATCTCGCACAGATACCGCAGGATCGCGTGCACCGGGTCGACGCGCGGCGCCTGGGCGGCACGGCGATAGCGGTCGCGCAGCTCCCACAGCCGCCCCTGCAGCCGCCGGATCTCGGCGATCTGCGACGAGTAGATGGCCACGGCCTCCAGGCGGCGGCCGATCTCCGAGCCCAGCCGCAGAGCCGCCTGCGCCTCCGACTCGGCCTGCGCCAGGTCGCCCTGCATCAGCGTCAGGCCGGCCCTGGAGTAGCCGATCAGCCAGTTGAGGTGCGGCTGGGCCAGCCGGCGCGCCAGCTCGTCCGCCTCGCCGAGCAGCATCGCGGCCCTGGTCACGTCGCCGCCGTCGAGCACCGGGGGAGTGCGCTGCACGTACGCGTGGAACAGCGCCAGGTCGTCGCCCGTGCGGCGGGCCGCCTCCAGCATCTCGTCGCCGTCGCGGTGGCGCTGGTGCAGCGGGTCGGCGGGGATGATCGTCAGGCTGCGCTGTCCCAGCACGCTGGCGAGCGTGCGCGGATCGCCCGACTTGCGGGCCAGGGCCACGGCCTCGTCGCTCAGCGCGAAGCGCCGCTCGCCGTCGGGCGCCCAGATGAGTTCCGAGGCGAGCTGGGCCGCCAGCAGCGCCCGGGTGCTCAGGTCGGTGGAGTCGACCAGCCTGCGCGCCTCGGTCAGCAGCGCGATGCGCTGCTGGTCGGGCGCCGCCGAGATGGTGGAGAAGCCCCGGTCGCCGCCCAGCGCCGCGATCACGATCAGGTCGGAGCGCTCGCACTGCCTGGCCAGGTCGGCCGCCTGTACGAGGGTCTGCCTGGCGTCGGGGTCGCCGGCCAGCCACATGGCCCGGCCGCACTCGACCAGCAGCTCCGCGCGCCGCTCCAGCGTGGCGCCGGGGAAGTCCGCCAGCAGGTCGAGCACCCGCTGGTACCAGGTGACCGCCTCGCGGTGCGCCAGCCCGGCCAGCGCGTGCTGCGCCGCGTGCACGGCCGCGTCCGCCGCCGCGCTGACCCGGACCGGGTCGCGGCCGTGCCCGGCGGCGGCCAGCAGGTGGGTGGCCACGACGTACGGCCGGGTCTCCATGGCGCGCGGGTCGGTCCGGCACAGCGCGTCGGCGACCTTGCCGTGCAGCAGCCCCGCCCGCGGCGCGGACAGCTTGGCGTAGAGGGCGGTCCTGGTCAGCTCGTGGGAGAACCGGCAGGACCCGCCATCCGACATGGTCACCAGGCCGGCGCCCATGGCCTCCTCCACCGCGGCCACGAACCGGGCCTCGTCGAGCCCCAGCCCCGCCCGCAGCTCGGCCGACTCCATGCGCTCGCCGACGGCCAGCAGGTTGACGAGGTCTCTGGCGTCCGGGTGGAGCTGCGACAGCCGGGCCATGACCATCCGCGTCACCGAGTCGGGCACGGTCAGCCCGTCGAGCTCCTTGCCCGCGGCCAGCTCCCTGACCACCTCGCTGACCAGGAACGCGTTGCCGCCGGTGATCCGGTGCAGCAGCTCGGAGTCACCGCCGCCGCGCACCTCCGCCAGCGCGTGGGAGACCTCGTCCAGCCCGAAGGAGGGCACCTCGATCGTGCGGCTGTCGGCCGTCAGCTTGTGCAGCTCCGGCAGGGCCGACCCGGCCGGCGAGCCGACAGGCAGGGGCCGCGAGGTGGCCAGGACCAGCAGCGGCAGCGCCTCGGCGTCCCACATGAGGGCGTTGAGCATCTGCAGCGACTCCAGCGTCGCCCACTGCAGGTCGTCGATCACCAGCAGCACCGGCCGCACGGTGGTCAGGCGCTCGATCAGCGTGCGGGCCGCCGCCATCAGCTGGTAGCGCTCGGACACGGGCTCGGTGGCCGGCGGCACCTCCAGCGACAGCGGGGGAGCGGCCAGCGAGGGCGCCAGGCGGACGAGCTGGCCGCACTGCTGGTCGACCCCGGCGCGCAGCAGCAGCGCGGGCGAGGTGCGGGCCAGCCGCTCCACCGCCCCGGCGATCGGCTCGTACGCCCGCCGCGCCGGATCCGTGCACCGCCCGGCCAGCACCGTGAACTGCCGCTTGAGCGCCCGCCGGGCCACCTCCGAGGCCAGCCGGGTCTTGCCGACCCCCGAGTCGCCCTGGAGGATCACCAGCCCGCTGCCGAACTCGGCCGCCGCCAGCTCCCCGTCGAGCGTCCGCAACTGCTCGTCCCGGCCGACGAACGGCAGCACGTGACCGTCCTCCAGCCAGGGGGCCAGCCCGGCGACCTGGTGGTGGTCGGCGCTCTGCCAGTGCAGCTCGTACGTGTGCAGCGGCTCGCGCAGCCCCTTGCCCGGCAGCCGCCCCAGGTCCTTGAACTCGTGCCGGCTGCGCCCCTGCGCCAGCCGCCGCACCAGGTCGGTGCAGAGCACCTGGCCGCCCTCCGCGATGGCGACCAGCCGGGCCGCCTCGACGGTCGGCAGCCCGCTGACGTCGTCGTGACCCCAGCACACGTCGCCGGCGGCGAGCGCGGCCCTGATGGAGATCTTGTCCGGGGCGCGCTCGTTCTCGTCGGCCACCGCCTGCTGCACCGCGATGACCGCGTCGAGCCCGGCCGTGGCCGAGTCGAAGACGGCCATCAGCCCGTCGCCCAGGCTCTTGGTGAACGTCGAGCCGCTGGCCGTCACCACCGAGCGCAGCAGCTGGTAGAGGCGGCGGAAGACCACGTTGGCGCGTTCCTCGCCCAGCCTGATGCGCATGGCGGTGGAGCTGACCACGTCGGTGAACAGGATGGTCGCCGTGGTCAGCGTGCCGGGCGGGTGGGGAGCGGTCATGTGGGCCGCTCCTTCAGTCTCCGCGCGGGCGCGCGCACCTTCCGGCGGACCGTGCGGCGGAGCTCGCGCGTCTTCACGGCGGAGCGCGACTGCTTGATCCGCCAGGCGCCGGCCAGGTCCCCGGGGATCCGGAAGGCCGCCTGCCCGTCGGAGTGGCGGTCGATCAGGGCGACCACGATCTGCCGCCCGAGCCTGCGCACCAGCCAGCGGACGACGCCGTCCACCGGCCCGGCCAGCGCCGCGTGCCGGTTCGCCGCCTGGCCGGCCGCGAACAGCGCGGTGAACCACCACGCGGGCTTGGGCACGCCCAGCAGCTCGGGCACCCGGTCGGCGCCGTACTTGGCGTCGCGGAAGACCCAGTGCACCAGGCTGCGCGGCAGCTTGCGCCACCCCAGGTGCATGAACTCCTCCATCTCCTCCAGCAGCCTGGCCATCAGCCGGCGGCCCTCGTCGCTGGACTCGTACAGGCGGCCCAGGCGCTCGCTGACCGGCTCGACGTCCTCGAGCGTGAGAGGCCGGTCACGGCAGGCCTCCACGCCCATGAGATGGCCGAACACGCTCCACGTGTAGAGGTGGGCCGCACGCTGCTCCGCGGAGAGCGTCACGCCCATACTCTCCAGAGCCTCCCATGTCACCACAGAGAAGTCGAAGATGGTGGCCAGCAGGAGCTCCTGGTTGACCGGGGGGCCGAACCGCGCGGTGTCCCAGTGGTCGGCGAAACGCTCGTTGACCAGGGCACGGACGAAGGAGTGCAGGATCCGCAGGCCGAGCGCCGTGGTGTGCCCGGGGCGGCCGGGCTCCAGGCTGTTGGTGGCCTTCAGGCCCATCACGTCGACCAGCATCTGCCCGGTCTCGGCCACCCGGCGGGTGAGGCTGTGCGTGGCCAGCCGGGACACGTTGGCCAGCACCTTCGCGCTGGACACCTCCACGTACGCCATGGGCAGGCACTTGCAGAAGAGCGCGGCCGACTGGTAGAGCCCGTAGTCGGCGAAGACGGCCTGCCCCCTGGCCAGCAGTTCGCGGTCGTCGCCCCAGTCGGGCAGCTCCGCGGCGAAGTCGATGGCCGCGAAGATCGCGGAGGCGGGCGGCTCGCCCGACGGCGCCCTGGCCTCCCGCTTGGCCGCCGCCAGCTCCTGGATCACCGCCTTCACCAGCTCCAGGGGCCCGCTTCCCGCAGGCTGGGCGTCCAGGTACTCGGCCACGACCTTGTCGATGTCCGGGTCCGCCTGCTGTCGCAGCTGGCGGAATCTCTCTTCAGGCCAGCGTTCGTGATCGTTCATCTACCCCGTACTCCAGATTTCGGTCAGAGGCCGCCCCGTTTCCGCAGGGCGGCGACGTCCAGCAGCGTGATCGCCCGGCCTTTGACGGCGATGAGGTTTCTCGCCACGAGGGACTGCAGCGCCCGGTTGACCGCCGGCCGCGACGCGCCGATGAGCGCGGCGAGGTCGGACTGGGTCAACCCGGGCAGGTCCACCACCCCGTCGTCGTGGCCGTGCTTGTCGGCCAGTTGCAGCAGCAGCTTGGCCAGCCGCCCGCCCAGGTCGAGGAAGGCCAGGTCGGCCGCCTGGTCGGTGAGCCTGCGCACCATGTGGCCGAGCATGCGCAGGAACTCGTCGGCCAGCCCCGGATGCTCCCGCATCAGCTCCAGGAGCCGTGCCCTGGGCAGCGCGAACACCCAGGCGGGACGGACCGTCACGATCGACGCCGAGCGCGGTGAGTTGTCCAGCAGCGCCAGCTCGCCGAAGGTGTCGCCGCGGCTCAGCATGTTGAGCACGATCTCGTCGCCGTGCTCGGTCGTGAACACCACCTTCACCAGGCCGTCCAGCACCACGTAGAGGGACTCTCCCGGATCCCCCTGGTGGATGATGATCTGGCCGGCCCGGTAACGCCTCGCCATCCCGGCCCGCGCCGTGCTCTCGATGCCGCTCTCTCCGAGTACGCGGAACAGCGGGATCTCCGCCAGCACGGAGGCCACCGGCTGGACATCGCTCGGGAACCCGCTCATGCAAGAACTTTAAGCCGCATCCCACGCACGAACAGCCGACGGTCCTGGATGTCCCGATTGTGATGAGGAACACATCGTGACTGTCACGCGCGAGACAGCCCCTGGCGATCACTCGGCGCACCGTTGGGATGCCGGGCGGTAATGGCGACCCCCCGAGTGCCCGGCCCGGCAGGGAGATCGACATGTACCTGGACACCATCGAAAGACCCGATACCGCCACCCTCGTCTCGGCCGCCCAGGACGGCGACGCCATGGCGTGGGAGCGGCTGATCGAAGAGTTCAGCCCCATGCTCAAGGCCCGCGTCCGCCGGTTCAGGCTCAGCCACGAGGACGCCCAGGACGTGCTCCAGACGACCTGGCTGCTGGCCTGGCAGAACCTCAGGAGCGTGGAGGACGGCCAGCGCATGGCGGGCTGGCTGGCCACCATCGCCTTCCGCGAGTGCCTGAAGCTCACCAAGCGGACGAAGGAGATCTGCACCCCTGACCTCGACACGCTGGGCAGCACGGACGACGTGGACAGGGAGCTGGCCAGGATCTGGCTGGCCGGCACGCTCGACGAGCTCGTCGAGGAGCTGCCGGCAGCGCAGCGGGTCCTGTTCAGAGCGCTCACGGAAACCTCCGAGCCGCACTACGTGGACGTGGCGCGCAGGCTGGGCAGGCCGGTCGGGAGCATCGGGCCCACCCGAGCCCGCACGTTCGCGAAGCTCCGCGGGCTCCTGCAAGCCCGCGAGATCACCAGGGACTTCCTCGACTGACTCACTTCGCCGACGGGTCGAGCTGGATCGCCTCCAGGAACGGCTCGAAGTCGAAGTGCGCCATCTCGAACGCGTCCGGGTCGCTCTCCGCCGGATACTCGTAGACCTTGCGCCCGCCCCGGGCGAGCATCATGTTGACGGCCTGCGGCACCAGCCCGTGCTCCATCTCCCGGGCGAGGCCGTCGGCGACGTCCTTGGCGAAGGGCAGGTCGTAGAGCGCGCCCACGTGCTGGTAGACGCGGAAGTAGCTGACGATGAAGCGCATGCGGTCGCGGTAGGACACCCAGTCGGCCACCCCGGCCGTGGACGCCTCCTGGTCGGCCGTGATGAACTCCTCGGCCAGCTTGCGGACCTTCTCGTTCTGGATCGGCGCCCAGACCTGCTCCATGTCCACGCCCTCCGGCGCGGTCAGCGCCCGGCCCACCTTGATGTCGCTGAGCGGCGTCTGCACGGCGAACAGGTGGCGGGTGTAGAGCGAGGACCACTTCCCCTCCAGCCAGCGCGTCAGCCACGGCTGGTCCTCGTGCCGCGCGGCGTACAGGCGGAACCTCGGGAAGCGGCGCCGGGTCACCAGCGAGCGCAGCGACCGCCACGACACCCGCGTCAGCCACCGGACCGGCCGGTAGAGCACCAGCTCGAGGGCCTTCTGCGCGCGGGCCTGCTCGTAGGCGGACAGCGCCACGCAGGCGCCGAACATCAGCTCGGCGCGCGCCTCGGGGTCGGCGGTCTGCTTGGCCTCGACCAGGAGCTGCGCGGCGTCCTTCAGGTAGCGGGGGTCGGCCTCGGCCAGCAGGTCCGTCAGGAACGCCGGCGGGCTCGGCGTCAGATCCGACTCCGGGCTGACCCTGAGGAAACGGTCGGGCGAATCGTTCCACAGGTTGACCGCGAGGCTGGCGGTCTCCAGGAAGATGGCCCGGTTGGCGAGCGCGAGCCCGAGCTGGTAGCTGGGCCCGAGCAGGGTGAGCAGGACCGCCCTGAACACCCTCCTGAACCGGTGGGGCACCCGCATCTTGCGACCGAAGTCCAGGATGAACGGGGAGTCGGGGCTGAGGTCGAGGCTCTCTCCGACGGCCTTGGAGGTCCAGGTGGCGTAGCAGTACCAGTTGTTCGCGTCCTTGCCCAGGTGCTGGGCGAGGTCCCCGGCGACGCGGTGGTAGCTGTAGGCGATGACCATCGCTTCGAGTGCCGGGCTCCGGTCCTTGTAAGCGGCGATGCGCAGCACGTCGTCCGCGGTCATCGGAGTGTCGGACATGGGGTCTCCCGTTAGTTCGCCTCGAGGAGATAAGAGCGTCTCCAGCGGCGTCAGATACGTCAGGCGGCCGGTCTTTCCCCCGTGGCCGCCAGCCAGGAGCGTAGGGCGCGTGACTTACGGCGGGCTTGCAGGACGCCGGTCGGCCGCATCAAGGCCCCCGGCGGCAGGAAGCGCAGCCGGAAGCGGCGTCCGGCGCAGGTGAGGTCGACGCGCAGGGGCCGCCAGCTCGCCCGGATGTCGGCGCGGGCCAGGGTGAAGACCGTCTCCTCGTTCGTCACGTAGGACAGCAGGCGGTCGGTGGCGATCAGCGCGCCCATCGCCACGGGACCAGGCCGGCCTTGATCCCACCACACGGGGTTGAGCACCAGAGACATGGCGGCTCCGTCCACGGCCGCCCCGGGCGGACCGCCCGGGACGGCGGCCCTCATTCCTTGACCACAATCTTGCTGATCACCACGAACCCGCCGAGCGCCCCCGCGGTGCCGGCGGCGGTCGTGGTGGTGAGGTTGACCACCAGGTCATACGTGCCGGGGGAGAGCTGACCCCGCATCGGGACGGAAGCGGTGTATCTGCCCGAGCCAGGCGTGAAGGTCAGTTCGACAGGGGGTGAGGGGTGCCTGGTCTCACCGCCGCCCAGCAGGTCGGCGATGATCTCCAAGTTCCAGCGGCCCGCCAGCCAGTCGATGAGCTCGCCGGCGACCTCCCAGCTCACGTCCACGGTCCAGCCCTCGTTACGGTGCACGACGTTCGTGGGTTGCGCGCCGGGATCGACAACCTGGCCGTGGAGAACGCCGGCGAGTTGCTCGGCCGGTACTTTCATCACCTGGAATTCTCCGGTTGCCATTCCGTTCTCCTTTCCGGTGGGAACGTCGTCCCCGTGTGAAGGAGCAGAGCGGCAGCCGAGGCGGCGAAATACCTGTCCGTTCTGTCAATAAATGCCGGGCATTGGTCAGACTCCGGCGATCATGATCAGGTCGCCGGGGCCCGCCGTGACGACGCTCTCACCGTTGAGGGACACGCGCGCCGCGACCGCGGACGACAGGTAGCCGTTGACGCCCTTCACCACCAGATCGCCCAGCCCGCCGCCGGTCAGCCGCAGCACGGCCGCGCCGCCGTCCGCGGCGGCGATCTCGACGGTCCCGTACGGCGTCCGCACCCCGATCGGGCCCCGGTTGCCGGCCTGGACGAGCACGATCAGGTAGTGGACGTCCCGGTCCGGATGGCTGCGCAGGAAGGCGTCGGCGGCGCCGTACAAGACGAGGGAGCCGTCTTCGCCCGCGTCCACGTCCGGGGGCGGCGCCGACGGCGTGAGCAGGGCGCACGGCGCGAGGTTCTCGTCCAGCGCGGGGGCGGGCCCGTCCACCAGCACCCGGCCGCCGGCGGCGGCGTAGTCGGCGAGCAGCCGCTGCACGCTCCGGTGCATGAACGGGCCGCCTGGCACGGTCACGGACCGGTACGCGCCCAGCTCCCCGGCCGTCGTGTCCTCCAGGTCGACCAGCGCGTAGTCCAGGCCGCGCTCGCGCATCCGCTCGTGGAAGGCCCGCAGCGCCCGTCCGCAACCCGGTCCGCCGGCACCCGAAAGTGCCGCGATCCCGGCGTACGGCAGGTAGAGGCCGAACGCGTCGCGCGCCGTGCCCGCGCACTCCAGGAACTCCGCCCCGTGCGCGGCGAAGAAGTCCGCCAGCGCCCGCACCACCGGAGCCTTGCCGGTGGGCGAGCCGTCGGCGTCGATCGGCGCGCAGTCCGGGTACGGCCCTTCGTGCGCCGCGTCGAGCTCCGGCGCCCAGCCCGAGGTGGAGACCCCGGTGTAGACGTTGAACCCGGTCGCGCCCGCCGCCATGGCCAGCAGCGACTGGTGGAAGCTGGTCGCGCCGTCGATGTAGGCGGGGTCGTAGAGGCGGGAGAAGCCCCAGTTCTCCTCCAGGTTCGGGCCGGGGGCGAGCTTGGCGGCGATCACGTAGCGGGCCTGGGCGTCGCGGTCGGCCGACACCACGCCCATCCAGTTGGTGAAGCCGTACGAGATGCCGCCCCACAGCCGCGGCCTGACCCTGGCCAGCCAGTCGTCCAGCTCGGGGACGGTCGGCGGGTTCAGGTTCACGAAGACGGGCAGGCCGGAGCCGACGGCCTGGGCCCAGACGCGGTAGACCTCGGCCAGGTACTCGGCGTGGAAGCGGCCCCAGTCGGCCCGCGCGAGCAGCCCGCCGGCCCTGGGCGGGGGCTCGACCTCGGCCCAGTCCGCGTGCGCCGTCGCGTGCGCCGCGTTGTACGCCTCCGGCGTCCCGTACCAGGACCGCAGCCGGTCCCGGTAGAACGCCAGCCCCGACGGGCTGTAGTCGTAGGCGGTCAGCGGCAGCGCCCCGCTGGTGTAGATGCCCTCGTTCGCGATCTGCAGCGCGATCACCGGAGCCGCGCCGGCCAGCACCTCCTTGCCCACGGCCGACAGCCACTGCGTGGCCCTGGTCAGGAACGCGGCGCCGAGCGGCGCGGGCAGCGGCCGGGAGACGGAGCCGTCCGACCAGCGGGACGGTTTCCCCTCGGCGTCGAGCAGCGGCTCGATCGACGGGTCGGCGTCCGGGTCGACCCAGTCGGGCAGCCCGCCGTAGCCCACCTCGGCATGGATGAACGGGCCCGGCTTGGCGATCACCCGCAGCCCCAGCTCCGCGCAGAGCGCGAGGAAGCCGACGACGTCCCTGGCCGGGTGGGTGGCCCCGGTGAAGTCGGGGGCCAGGCCCGGCTCCGGCTGGTGGTGCCGCCAGGGCAGGTAGCAGGTGACCACCTCGATCCCGAGCTCGTCCCGCACGGCCCGCAGCCGGTCGGCCCAGACGGCCGGGTCGTCGCGGTAGTAGGGGTAGTCGGCGGTGACCAGCACCCGGCCGTCGATGAGCACTCTCTTCCTCCTCAGGCTTTGAGACCGGTGAACGCGATGCCCTGCAGGATGCGGCGCTGGAAGACGATCAGCACGGCGATCACCGGCAGGACGGCGAGCGTGGCGCCGGCCATGATGTAGTACGCCCGCCCGCCGTCGGGGCTGGCGACGAGCTGCTGCAACGCCAGCGGCAGCGTGTACAGCTCGGGGTCGTTGGTGACGACCAGCGGCCAGACCAGGTCGTTCCAGTGGAACAGGAAGCTGGTGATGGTCACGACCGCCAGCACCGGCTTCGACAGCGGCAGCACGATCCGCCAGAAGATCTGCATGCGGCCCGCGCCGTCGATGAGCGCGGCCTCCTCAAGCTCGGCCGGGATCGACAGGAAGAACTGCCGCAGCAGGAAGATGTCCAGGACGGAGGCGATGTTCGGGACGATGAGCCCCCATCCGGAGTCGAACATGCCGAGCGCCTGCGTGACGTGGATGCGCGGCACCAGCAGCGTGATCGCGGGCACCATCATGCCGCCCAGCATGATCACGAACAGCCGGTCGCGGCCCGGGAACGGGATCCGCGCGAACGCGTACGCGGCCAGCGCGTCCACCAGCAGCTTGGCCGGCACCAGGATCGCGCACACCCAGACGCTGTTGACGAACGCGTTCCCGAGCCCGCCGACGTCCAGCACGTAGTCGTAGTTGTCCAGCGTCGCCGCCCACTCGCCGGTCTTCTTGTCGAGCGGCAGCAGGTTGGGCACCTTGCTGTAGATGTCCTGCCCGTGCTTGACCGAGGTGGCCAGCATCCACAGGAACGGCACCACCGACACGGCCGCCAGCAGCACCAGCGCCACGTAAAAGGGGGCCTTCCTCATGCCGCCTCCTGCTTGACGAACCTGAACTGCAGCGCGGTCACGATCATGATGAAGACGAGCAGGATGAACGACATCGCGCAGGCCGCCCCCATGGCGTCGTAGCGGAAGGCGAACAGGTAGAGGTGGAGCACGTACGTCAGGCCCGACTGCTCGGGGCCGCCGGTGACGCTGCGCCCGTTGCCGGAGAAGATCACGTACACCAGGCCGAACACCTGCAGCGCCGCGATCACCCCCGTCACCAGCAGGTAGAACGTGGTGGGCCGGAGCATCGGGAAGGTCACCCGCCAGAACCGCTGCCAGGGGCCGGCCCCGTCGATGACCGCGGCCTCCGTGATCGCGCCGGGGATGCCCTTCAGGCCGGCCAGATAGATGATCATCGAGATGCCGCACTGCCAGGCCGCGATGAACGCCAGCGCCGGGATGACCAGCTCGGGGGTGTTGAGCCAGTTCTGCCCCGGGATGCCGAACAGGCCGAGCACGGCGTTGATCAGGCCGTACTGGGGGTCGTAGAGCCAGCGCCAGATCGCGCCGACCGCCGCCTCGGCCGTGACGACCGGCAGGAACAGCAGCAGCCTGAACAGGTTCGCCCCGCGCCGGATCGCGTTCAGCAGCAGCGCCTGCGCCAGCGCGGAGACCAGGGTCAGCGGGACGGCGATGAGCGTGTACTGCAGCGTGACGCCGACCGACTTCCAGAAGTGCGGGAATTTCACGTCGTCGAAGAGCAGGTCGGCGTAGTTCGCCAGGCCGACCCAGGCGGCGTCGGAGCGCAGGTTCCAGTCCGTGAAGCTGTAGTAGAGCGCCGACAGTGCCGGATAAAGCAGGAATATCAGGAAATAGGCGAGCGCGGGGGTGACCAGGAGCCAGCCGATGAGCCGGTCGCGGCGGCGGGCCGACGGCCGCCGCCGCGATCTGGTCGCCACCTGCGCTTCCGCCAGTGCGGGTGCCGCCACGTCAGCCGTTCCAGCCGAGCAGGGAACGCGTCTTGCCCGCCGCCTCGGTCAGGGCCTGCTGCGCGGTGACCTTGCCGGTCAGCGCCGACTCGATCGCCGGGGCGATGATCTCGTCGTTGACCTGGATCCACTGCGGCACCGCGGGCCGGGCGTGCGCCACCTTGAGCTGCTCGAGGAAGGCCGCCTGCTCGGGGCCGCCCGCGACCACCTGCGCCTTGAGGTTCACGGGGAAGCCGCCGAACGCGTCCGCGACCGCGCCGTTGTTGGTCTCGTTCGCCAGGAAGGCCAGCCACTTCCACGCCAGGTCGGCGTTCTTGCTGGAGGAGAAGACGACGGAGTCCTCGCCGCCGATGTTGCCGGCCGGCTCGGTCTTGTACGGCAGCGGCGCCACGCCGAAGTCGAGGTCGGGGAACTGCTCGTGGATCGTCGGCACGTCCCAGGGTCCGGAGATCGTCATGGCGGCCAGGCCGTTCTCGAAGGGTTTGTCCGAGTCGGTGATCTGGCGCGGCGACGACTTCACCAGGTCCACCCAGAGCTGCAGCGCCTCCACCGCGGGCGGCTGGTCGAACAGCACCTTCTTGCCCGCGTCGTCCACCATCTGGCCGCCCGCGCCGTGCACGACGCCGGGGAGGATCCAGGCGCCGTACCCGTCGCCCTTGGGGACGTTCATGCCGGCCACCTTGGCGTCGGCGGCGTGCACCCGGGCGGCCGTCTGCTTCAGCTCGTCCCAGGTCTTGGGCGGGGTCGGGACCAGCTTCTTGTTGTAGAAGAGCGCGACCGTGGTCTGGTCCTGCGGGAGGCCGTAGAGCTTGCCGTTCGCGCGGTTGGTGTCGAGCGCGCCCTTGTAGAAGCCGGCCTCGTCGATCAGGCCGGCGGGGGTCTCCTTGATCGTGCCGTCCAGGGCGTACTTGGAGACCAGGGGCTGGTCGAGTATGCCCGCGTCCGGCGCGCTCTTGCTGGCCACGGCGCTGCCGAGCTTGGTGTTGTAGTCGTCCTTGGGGATCTTGACGAGCTTCACCGTGACGCCGGGGTTGGCCTTCTCGAAGTCCTTGCGGACCTTCTCGATGACCTGTCCGGCCTGCGGGGTGCGGTCCTGGTACATCCAGAACGTCAGCGTCTTGTCCGCGCTGCCGCTGCCGCCGCCGCTGCCGCAGGCGGCCAGCCCGGTCGCGAGCGCCGCCGCGAGTGCCATCGCGATGGGGCCTCGCACGAGTCCTCGGCTCATAGTCATCTCCTCATCGGGGGGATGGCCAGACCATAATCTAAGCCTTGAAAAAAGTCAGGAGCAGACCGGAAACGCTTCGGTAACAGCGGGTTCATAGCGATTTCGGCTGGTGAACTACCATGGCGAGGCGATCGCGGGAGAGGCGGGGACGAGGATGGGCACGTCAGGGCGCAGGACCGTACGGGATCTTCGCAGGGGGAACCGGGCGATGCTCCTGCGCGCGCTCTACTTCGGCGGCCCGGCCACCCGCAACGATCTGTCGGCCGCGACCGGGCTGAGCCCGGCCACGGTCAGCACCATGACCGGCGACCTGCTCTCCGAGAACGTCGTCGTCGAGGCCGGCCAGGTCGACTCCGACGGCGGCCGGCCCCGCGTGGTGCTCAGGGTCAACCCCGCCTACGGGTACGCCGTCGGCGTGGACGTGGGGGAGACGCAGGTCAGCGTCGAGCTGTTCGACCTGGAGATGACCAAGCTCGCCAGGGCCCACTACGCGGTCCGCTCGGCCCGGCACGACCCCGAACTGGTCGCCCGGCACATCCTGGCCGGCGTCGACACGGTGATCGCCGAGAGCGAGGTGCCGGCCGAACGGGTGCTCGGCGTCGGCGTCGGCGTGCCCGGCATCGTCGAGCCGGGGCCGGACGCGCTGGTGCGGGCCAAGACGTTCGGCTGGGAGGCGGTGCCATTGGGAGCGCTCCTACGCGCGGGCACGGCGCTGCCGCTGTTCGTCGACAACGGCGCCAAGACCATGGGGCAGGCCGAGCTCTGGTTCGGGTCGGGGAAGGGCACCCGTGACGCGATCATCGTGCTGATGGGCTCGGGCGTCGGGGGCACGGTCGTGACCGACGGGCAGATCTACCGGGGCGCGGGCAAGGCCGCCGGCGAGGTCGGGCACCTGAAGCTGGTCGCGGGCGGGCGGGCCTGCCGGTGCGGGGCGCGTGGCTGCCTGGAGGCGTACCTGGGGGCCGAGGCGATCCTCGACCGCGGGGGCGTCGTGGCCGACTCCGCCGACGAGGAGGCCGCGCTGGCCCGGCTGCTCGACGAGGGCTCCCCGGTCATCGCCGAGAGCGTCGAACTGCTGGGCGTGGGCCTGTCGAGCCTGGTCCACCTGTTCAACCCCGAGCGCATCGTCATCGGCGGCTGGGCGGGGCTCATGCTGGGCGGGCGGATGCTGGCGGAGATCAGGGCGGCGACCGCGGTCAACACGCAGGCCCAGCCGTTCCAGCCGGAGACGATCGTGCTGGGCCGGCTCGGCCCCGACGCCGTGGCGCTGGGCGCGGCGACGCTGGTGCTGGAGCCGTTCTTCCAGGGGGCGGCGTTCCAAGGGGCCGTCAGCACCATCGCCTAGGGCTTCGATCAAGCCCTGATGTGCACCATGTCGGGGGTGAGTCCGTCGATCCCGCCGGCGCCGAGCAGCTGAAGGGTGCGTACGAGCTCCGCGCGCAGCAGGTCCAGCGCCCGCCGCACCCCGGCCTCGCCGCCCGCCATCAGGCCGTACAGGTAGGCCCGGCCGATGAAGCAGGCCCGCGCGCCGAGCGCGACCGCGGCGGCGACGTCGGCCCCGTTGCGGACGCCTCCGTCCAGGAACACCTCCGTGCGATCGCCCACGGCGGCCACGACCTGGGGCAGCAGCTCCAGCGGCGTGGCGGCGCGGTCGAGCTGCCGCCCGCCGTGGTTGGACACCACCAGGCCGTCCACCCCGAGGGCGGTCAGGTCCTTGGCGTCGTCCACCCGCTGCACGCCCTTGACCAGCAGCCGTCCCTGCCACGCCGAGCGGATCCACTCCAGGTCGTCCATGGTCACCGAGGGGTCGAACATCAGGTTCGTGAGCCCGGGCAGGTCGTCGGGGGCGCCCTCGATGGTGGCGAACCTCAGCGGCTCGCTGGTGAGGAAGTCGAACCACCACGCCGGGTGCCGCAGCGCCTGCAGCGCGCTGCGCCAGCGCAGGGACGGCGGGACCGTCAGGCCGTGCCGCACGTCGCGCAGCCGCGCCCCCGCCACCGGCACGTCGACGGTCACGACCAGCACGTCCATGCCCGCCTCGCGGGCCAGGGCGAGCGTCTCCAGGTTGCGCGCGCGGTCGCGGACCACGTACAGCTGGAACCAGTTCCACCCGCCGGGCGCGGCGGCGGCCACATCGGCGGCCGTCGTGGTGCCCATGGTGGACAGCGTGTAGGGGACGCCCGCGCGCTCGGCCGCCCTGGCCACGGCCCGCTCGCCCTCACGGTGCATCATCCGGGTGAACCCGGTGGGGCCGAGCACGACCGGCATCGCGACCCGCCTGCCCAGGATCTCGACCGCGGTCGGGGCCCGCGACACGTCGCGCAGGACCCGCGGGCTGAACTCCACCCGCCGGAACGCCTCCACCGCCCTGGCCATCGACAGCTCGCCCTCGGCCGCGCCGTCCACGTAGTCGAACACCATGTGCGGGGCGCGTTTCCTGGCGAGCAGCCGGAGATCGGCGATGTCGGCGGCGTCGGCCACCCGGCGCGCCCTGGACAGCCGCGGGCGGCCGGGCACGACGGCCCGCAGCTCCCGCCACCGGGGCAGGCGCCGGGGTTCCTTCGCGTTCCCGTCGATGTCTTGGACGTTACCAAAAGGTACGGTGACAGCGTGATCGACGACTCGACGGCTCCCGCGGAGGGCCCGGCGGCTCCCACCGGGGACTCGGCGGCCTCTGGGCGGGACCGGGCGGTGCCGGAGGGGGACCCGGCGGCGCTGGGACTGGACTGGGCGGTGCTCGTGGGGGACTCGCCCGCGTCCCTCGCCACGGGGGCCGAGCTGATCGCCCGCTGGTCCGAGCCGCACCGCCGCTACCACACCCTCGACCACCTGGCCGCCGTGCTCGCCGGGATCGCCCAGCTCGCGGCCACGGCGGACGACCTGCCCGCCGTGCGCCTGGCCGCCTGGTTCCACGACGCCGTCTACGACGGGCGGCCGGGCCTGGACGAGGAGCGCAGCGCCCAGCTCGCGCAGTCCAGGCTGCCCAGGTGCGGGGTGCCCGCCGCACGGGTCGCCGAAGTGATCAGGCTGGTACGCCTCACCGCCGCCCACGACACGCTGGCCGACGGGGACCGCGACGGCGCCGTCCTGTGCGACGCCGACCTGGCCGTGCTCGGGCTGCCCGGATACGACGACTACGCGGGGCGGATCCGGCAGGAGTACGCCCACGTGCCCGACGACCTGTTCAGAGCGGGACGGGCCGAGGTGCTGCGCCGCCTGCTGGCCGTACCGCGCCTCTACCGGACCGAACGCGCCCGCGAGCTGTGGGAGGAGCGGGCACGGTCGAACATGACACGCGAGCTGGCCTCGCTCACGCCGGGCCACGACGCGTCGTAGCAGGGGCCCGACCGGCGGCGCTTGGGGCACTGGCGACGGGTCGTCGTGGGATTCGTATCAGCGGAGTTTGCGGCTGTTGACGGGCGCCGGGTCAGCGGCGCTTGCGGCGGCGCAGGCCGGACTCGATCAGCCGCAGGAGCAGCTCGCGCGACGTGACTGCCTCGGCCCCCAGCTCCACCGCCCGGGCGTGCACGGTCTCCGGCACGTCGTAGTGATCCCGGTCGAAGGCCCGCTCCGGCACCCCCAGCCGCGAGGCGAAGTCGTGCAACTCCTCCAGCGAGCGGTCGCTGACCAGATGCGACCACATCAGGCCGCGCGGCCCGGGCCAGTTGGGCGGGTCGATGAGAACGGTCACGCCGTCAAGGGTAGAGCCGCTCCCCCCGACCCGCGCTCACGCCGTCGGGACGGGATCCCCAGGCCCGGGGCGGGATCACCTGGCCTGGGTCACGCCATCGTGGGCGGGACCCGGCCGCGGACCGCCAGCTCGCCCAGGTCGGACACCACGACCTCGGCCCCCGCCGCGCGCAGCTCCGCCGCCTCGGCCCCGTCCCTGGCGACCGCGACGACCAGCCCGAACCCGCCCTTCTCGCCCGCCTCCACCCCGGGCAGCGCCGCGTCCACCACCGCGGCTCTGACGGCGGGCAGCGCCAGCCGGCGCGCCGCCTCCAGGAAGAGGGCGGGGTCGGGCTTGCCGGGCAGGTTCATCAGGGCCGCGTCGTTGCCGTCCACCACCAGGTCGAACAGGTGCAGCACACCGGCCGACGTGACCAGCTTGCGACCGTGCAGGCTGGCGGAGACGGCCGCCGTACGCGCGCCCCGCTGCCGCAGCTCGTGCAGGAGCGAGACCGTGGACGGGAACGCGGCCACCCCGTACTTCTCCACCTGGGCCATGAAGATCTGGTCCTTGGCCAGGCCGAGCCCGTGCACGGTGGCCGCGCCGGGCTCGTCGTCGGGCGAACCCTCGGGCACCGTGATGCCGCGTGCCTCGAGGAAGGTGCGGATGCCGTCGAGTCGCGGGCGGCCGTCCACGTAACGCAGATAGTCGTCCCGGATGTCGAACGGTGTCGAGTGGCCGCGCAGAAACGCGTCGAAGACGTGCTTCCAGGCGGCCGCGTGCCCCCGAGCAGTGTCGGTGACCACGCCGTCGGTGTCGAACAGGACGGCGCTGATCGTGGTCAGATCGATGACAGGCTCGTTCACATTGCGAACGTAACCGCTCTACCAGGCGACGGGTAGCTCTTTGACGCCGTACACGATGGCGAGTTCCCTGAACGGCACCTCGCCCGCGAGGTGCAGCCCCGGGAAGCGGCGCAGCAGCGCGGGGAAGGCGATGCGCATCTCCATCTGCGCCAGCGGCGCGCCGATGCAGCGGTGGATGCCGTGGCCGAACGCCATGTGCGAGCCCGCCGTCTCCCTGCCGGGCCGCACGTGGTCCATGTCCTCGCCCAGGGCGGGGTCGCGGTTGGCGCCGGTGAGCGAGCAGAGCACCATCTCGCCCTTCTTGATCTGTACGCCGTGGAGCTCCAGATCGTCGCGGGCGAACCGGGGGAAGGCCACCTGCACGACCGTCATGTAGCGCAGCAGCTCTTCGACGACGTCGTTGATGTAGCCGTCGACCTCGCGGACCTTGGCGGCCTCCTCGGGGTTCCGCAACAGCCACAGGGTGCCCAGGGCGAGCATGCTGGTGCTGGTGTCGTGCCCGCCGGTCAGCAGCCCGTCGGCCATGCTGGCGAGCGTACGGTCGTCGAGCTCGTCACCGTGCTCGCGCAGCAGCTGGCCGAGCAGCCCCTCGCCGGGGTTCTGCCGCTCCCGGGCGACCAGGTCGGTCAGATAGGCCATGGCGTCGTTGATCGCCTGCAGCGACGCCTCCGGCCCGGCCGTGAAGTCGAACCGGTCCTTGCTGATCTTCACGAAGTCGGCGCGTTCCTCGTACGGGACGCCCAGCAGCTCGCACACCACCAGCGACGGGATCGGCAGCGCGAACTCCTCCACCAGGTCCACGGGGGAGCCCTTGGCCTCGATGCGGTCCAGGTGCTCCTCGACCATCGCCTCGATGCGCGGCTCCAGCCTGCGCAGGCGGTGCATGGTGAACTCGGGCGTCAGGTACTTGCGCAGCCGCGTGTGCTCGGGCGGGTCGCGGAACCCCAGGCCGCCCGGGTCCTCCTGGTTGGAGCCCAGGCCGATCACCCCGGCGAAGTCGTTGCTGAAGCGTTCGTGGTCGCTCAGGACGCCGCGTACGTCCTCCCAGCGGGTGACGAGGTAGACGGTCTGGCTGCCGGGGATCTCCATGGGGAAGACCGGATGCTCGGCCCGGATCCGTCCGAGCTCGCCCACGGGGTCGAAGCCTTCGCGCATGAACTGGACGAGGGGGAACTCATTGTCTGACATCGATATCCGTCCTGCTGGGATACATCACGCCATCTTGGGATAAATCCCTCCATAGATGGTCCCACCCGGGACGGCGGATGTTGCCCTCCGAAAGGACGAATTTCCCCTCCCCCTCGCGGCCCCCACCGCCTCCCTCACAGGACCGTCCTACGCATCCTGACCAGCCAGAACCCCGGTCACCTCACCGGGCGGCGGCTCGGTCCGGTCGCGGGCGTACAGGAGCTGCTCGGGCAACGGGGCCTCCGCCGACAACGCCGGCGGAGCGGGCTTGGGCTTGCGCGGCTCACGCACTCCACCCTCGCCACCCTCCGACGGGTCGTCGAACGGGAAATCCCTCTCGCCGGGCCAGTGCGGCTCGCCGGGCCCGTATCCGGGCATCCAGGCGGGTGCGCCGCTGGGAAGAGCGCGGCGTCTGCGTGATCGCTTGCTCACAATCCCCTCCTCGCGGCCCATTGTGCGCCCACCCCCGCCCTGCGGCCACCCCCACTCCACGCCTCTAACCCCAACGTCACCCCCGCTGGGAACGCCCCCGCTCGAAACGCCGCTTCCGCTCCGCACGCCGCTCCGGTCCGGTGCGCCACTTGCGCCGTTGCGCGCCTTTCAACGCCGTGCGCCGAGCGCCGTCCCGCTCCGGCCCGCATGCCGCTCGCCCGTGCGCGCCCTCGGTCCCCTCACGCCGCGTGCGTTCCGGGGCGCTTGGGCGGGGTGTAGTTACGCTCCGCGTGTTGTGGCGCCGTTGGACCGCGCCATCCGGAGGGAAACCCGCCGGGGCGACACGCCCGGCCGGGTGTGGGGGAAGTTGTCGGAACTGCAGTGAAACAGGGGCAAAATGGGGCGGCAGATGGCGTTTGGCGTACAAGATGGCGACATTCTGCGATGATCTCGTCGCATAGAGCCGGAGTTTGAGCCCCCACGGATAGTGACAGATGCCGACATTTGAGGAAATAGCAGCCTTCGTCACCGAGAAGCCGCTCGCCACCGCCGTCATCGCGTTGCTGAGCCTGGCCGGGCTGGCGCTGGCGTTCCTGGTGCTGAGGATCGCCTGGCGGGCCACCGCCTGGCTGGTCTCCCGGTACGTCGCCGCCCGTCCCATCGAGGACGTGCTGACCATCGTCGCCGCCTCCATCGCCACCGGCGTGTCCGCGCAGGGCATGTGGCGCTTCTCCGGCGACGTGCTCGGCCTGGACGGGCCGCTGCGGCTGCTGCTGTTCGCGTTCATCGAGGTCGCGATCATCACGAGCGCGGTGCGGGCCCGCCGCAACATGCGCGAGAACTTCTCCGCCGGCATCGACGGCATCGCCGTGTGGGCGCTGACCTGCCTGACCGCCGTACTGTCCAGCATGGACGCGCGCAGCCTGCCCGAGGCGGTGTTCAGGCTCGCCGCGCCGCTGGTCGCCGCCTGGCTCTGGGAGCGCGGCATGGCCATCGAGCGGCACCGCATCCGTGGCACCGGCCGCATCAACTGGCGTCTGACGCCCGAGCGACTGCTGGTCCGGGTCGGGCTGGCCGAGGTCAGCGACCGTACGGCGAGCGAGGTCGACGCCCACCGCCGGCTGACCAGGGTCGCGCTGGCCGCCAAGCGGGCCAAGGCGCTGCGCGACAACGGGGCCTCCGAGCGCAAGATGCGCGTGGCGCTGGCCAAGCTCGACAAGGCCATGGACCAGGCCGTCGAGCACACCGGCCTGGCGGTGAACCAGGCCCGCCAGGAGGCGCTGCTGGCCCAGATCGCCGCCCTCTACAACACCACCGCCCTCATCGACGCCGCCCCCCGCGTGCCGTGGGAGCCCGAGCCCGAGCAGCAGCCGGTGCCCGCCCGCCCGGCGCTGCCGCCCGCGCTGGCCGAGCTCGTCGAGGAGGAGGACGAGGACATCGAGGTGCTCGACACCACCCCGCAGGTCGTCGACACCGCCCAGCGGGCCGCGCTGATGCGCCAGGCCCGCGCGTTCTGGGACCGCCAGATCGCCAAGGGCATCGTGCCGCGTTCGGTGGACATCGCCCAGGAGATCGGCATCTCGCTGGCCACGGCGCGCGAGTATCGTGCCCTGTGGAAGCTCGAGCCGCGGGCGCACGCCCTCATAGAGGCGCTGTTCCAGCAGCACGGCATCGTCGACACGGGTGCCTTCCCCGCCATCGCGGACGACGGGCGGGTGCTGACCACCAAGTTGTAGGGGGAGCACGTTTGCGGGAGCGCACGCTCGAGCGCGTCAGGAAACTCCTGGCCAAGGCCGAACGCACCGACAACGAGCACGAGCGGGCGACGTTCATGGCGGCCGCGTCGGCGTTGATGGCCAAGCACGGCATCGACTCGCTCCCCCCGGCGGGCACCCGGCAGACGCCCGGCGACCGGGTCGTCTCCCTGCCCAACCCCTGGGCCAGGGAGAAGGCCCGGCTGGTCAGTCTGGTCGCGCAGGCCGTGCGCTGCCGCCCCCTGCTCATCGGGCGGGGCGAGGGTGGGCAGCGGGTGCACGTGTTCGGGTTCGCGGCCGATCTGGAGCGGGCCGACCTGCTGGCCACGTCGTTGCTGCTGCAGATGGCGAGCGGGCTGGCGCGGGTGCGGGTGCCCGACGGCGTGACCGCCGTGCGGGCGTACCGGCGGTCGTGGCTGCTGGGGTTCACGGACGAGGTGTACCGGCTGCTGTGCGTGGCCGAGGCACAGGCGGAGCAGGCCAGTACGGGCGCCGCGCTCGTCCTGGCCGACCGCCGGGCCGAGGTGGAACGGGCGGTGTCCGCCCACTATCCGGACATCCGGGTGAGCGTGCCCAGGACGAGCGGCACGGGCTACCGGGACGGGGTGGCCGCCGGCCGCCGCGCCGACCTCGGCCGTACCGGAATGACCACCGACACCGCCCCCGAGCTGGCCACCGGCCGCTGATCCCGCCCGCCCGCCTGGAGGCCGGATCGCCCGGAGGCCGGGCCGCCTGGAGGCCGGGCCGCCCGTCCGGACGCCCGCGCGGTCAGCCGAGGGCGTCGGAGACCAGGGAGCGGGCCTCCTCCTGCACCTTGGCCAGGTGGTCGGGGCCGCGGAAGGACTCGGCGTAGATCTTGTAGACGTCCTCCGTCCCCGACGGCCGGGCCGCGAACCAGGCGCTCTCCGTCGAGACCTTCACCCCGCCGAGCTCGGCCCCGTTGCCGGGCGCCGTGGTCTGGACGGCGGTGATCGGCTCGCCCGCCAGCGACGACGCCTTCACCTGCGCGGCCGAGAGCTTCGCGAGCACCGCCTTCTCCTCGCGCGTGGCGGGGGCGTCGACCCGGGCGTACGCGGGCTCCCCGAACCGCTCGACCAGCCCCCGGTAGTGCGCGCTCGGCGACTTGCCGGTGACGGCCTGGATCTCGGAGGCCAGCAGCGCCAGGATGATCCCGTCCTTGTCCGTGGACCAGACGGACCCGTCGCGCCGCAGGAACGACGCTCCCGCGCTCTCCTCGCCCCCGAACCCCAGCGACCCGTCCAGCAGGCCTGGGACGAACCACTTGAACCCGACCGGCACCTCGTACAGCCGCCGCCCCATGGACTCCACGACGCGGTCGATGATCCCGCTGCTGACCATCGTCTTGCCCACCCCGGCGGCCGCGGGCCAGCCGTCGCGGTGCGTGTAGAGGTAGGAGACGGCGACGGCGAGGTAGTGGTTGGGGTTGAGCAGGCCGCCGTCGGGGGTGACGACGCCGTGCCGGTCTGCGTCGGCATCGTTTCCGGTGGAAATGTCGTACTTATCGCGATTGGCGATGAGAGAGGCCATCGCGTACGGCGACGAGCAGTCCATCCGGATCTTCCCGTCCCAGTCCAGCGTCATGAACCGCCACGTCGGATCCACCAGCGGATTGACCACGGTCAGGTCGAGCCGGTGCCGCTCCGCGATCTCCCCCCAGTACGCCACGCTCGCCCCGCCCAGCGGATCGGCCCCTATGCGCACCCCGGCCGCCCGGATCGCGTCCAGGTCCACGACGGACGGCAGGTCGTCCATGTACATCCCGAGGAAGTCGTAACGCCCCGCCGCCTCCAGAGCCTTCGTGTACGAGACCCGCAGCACGCTCTCCAGCCCGGCGGCCAGCAGCCGGTTGGCGCGGTCCTGGATCCACGTGGTCGCGTCGGTGTCGGCGGGACCCCCGTGCGGCGGGTTGTACTTGAACCCGCCGTCGCCCGGCGGGTTGTGCGACGGCGTGATCACGATGCCGTCGGCCAGTCCGGTGGTGCGGCCGTGGTTGTGCCGCAGGATGGCGTGCGAGACGGACGGGGTCGGCGTGTAGCCGTCGCGGGAGTCGATCAGCACCTGGACCCCGTTGGCGACCAGGACCTCCAGCGCGGACACCCGCGCGGGCTCCGACAGCGCGTGCGTGTCGACGCCGAGGAACAGCGGCCCGTCGGTGCCCTGCATCCGCCGGTATTCGCAGATGGCCTGCGTGGTGGCCAGGATGTGGTCCTCGTTG
This sequence comes from Nonomuraea sp. NPDC003707, assembly GCF_053587055.1. Lineage (NCBI taxonomy): Bacteria > Bacillati > Actinomycetota > Actinomycetes > Streptosporangiales > Streptosporangiaceae > Nonomuraea > Nonomuraea sp. NPDC003707. The sequence continues at coordinate 365,397 of NZ_JBSFNK010000007.1, forward strand.
AACGCCGTCCTCAGCGACGACCCCCGGTGCCCAGACGTGCCGAACGCCACCCGCTGCCCCGGGTCGCCGGGATCGGGATGCAGCGCGTAATAGGAGGTCACGAGCCTGTCGACGGCCACGAGGTCGGCGGGCTGGGCTGGCTGTCCTGCGCGTTCGTGCGTCATGTAGGCCACTTTACAAATCCGCCTCCGGCCGGAGGATGGGCGCGGCCGGGTGTGGGAAGGTACAGTTCCGTCGATTACTAGAACGGAGTTCGGTTCCTATGCGATTCGGTTATTACCTGTCAGAGCCCAAAGGAGACGACCCGATCGGCGGGTTGCGCGCCCAGATCACCCAGGCGGCGCAGGACGGCTTCACCTCGGCCTGGCTCTCCAACATCTTCGGCCTCGACGCCCTCACCGCCCTGGCCGCCGCCGGGGGCCAGGTGCCCGGCATCGAGCTCGGCACCGCCGTCGTCCCGACCTATCCGCGCCACCCGGCCGTGCTGGCCCAGCAGGCCATGACCACCAACGCCGCGCTCGGCGGGCGCCTCGCGCTCGGCATCGGTCTGTCGCACCAGATGGTCATCGAGGGCATGTACGGCCACAGCTTCGAGCGCCCGTACCGGCACATGTCGGAATACCTGGACATCCTGCTCCCGCTCAGCCGGGGCGAGCACGTCAAGTACGAGGGCGAGACGCTCAAGGCCGACCTGCGGCTCACCACGCCCGGCGGCGGCTTCCCGGTGCTCGTCGCCGCGCTCGGCCCGCGCATGCTCAAGCTGGCCGGCACCGTGGCCGACGGCACCGTCCTGTGGATGACGGGCCCCAAGACGGTCGCCCAGCACGTGGCGCCCACCATCACCACGGCCGCCGCCGAGGCGGGCCGCGAGGCGCCCAGGATCGTCTGCGCGCTGCCGATCTGCGTCACCGACGACCCCGCCGCCGCCGTCGCTCGCGCGAACGAGATCTTCGCTGTCTACGGACACCTCCCCTCATATCGTGCGATGCTCGACAGGGAAGGCGCGGCCACTCCGGGAGACGTCGCCATCGTGGGCGACGAGGACGCGGTGCTGGCCAAGCTCGACGTGCTGCGGGAAGCCGGTGTGACCGACTTCGTGGGCTCGGTGTTCGCGAGCAAGGAACGCACGCGGGCGCTGCTGATCGGCGCGGCGAAGGGCTGACCCCAAGACATCTCCATAATTCTCCGGCGGGGTGAAGATCGCTTGCTGCATGGCGTTGATGTGTCCGACTGGCAGGGGCCCGTCGACTGGGCCGGCCACGCGGCGGACGGGGTGACCTTCGCGTTCGCCAAGGCCACCGAGGGCGGCGACTTCACCGACAAGCTGTTCGAACGCAACTGGACCGACATGCGCGAGAGCCGGATCGTCCGCGGCGCGTACCACTGCGCCAGGCCCGGGGGCGACCCGATCGAGCAGGCGCGCCACTTCCTGGCCGCGATCGACGCGGCGGGCGGGTTACGCGCCGGCGACCTGGTGGCCCTCGACCTGGAGAACGATGACGGCCTGCGCCCCGAGCAGGTCGCCCGCCACGCGCGCCGCTGGTGCCACCACGTCGAGCGGCACGGCGGCGCGCGGCCGTTCGTCCACACCTTCCGGGCGTTCGCGCGTGGCGGACACTGCGCGGGCCTGGGCGAGTACCCGTTATGGATCGCCGCCCCCGACAAGCCGCGCGGGGAGCCCGCGGTGCCGTCACCCTGGCGCGACTGGGCCGTTCATCAGTACGTCCACAGCCCGCTAGACCGCAACGTGTTCCACGGGACCCGGCAGGAGCTGACAAACATGGGGTTTCACCCGCGATAGCATCGGTGTTCACCATCGAAGCAGCTCCGGTGTCGAGCGCCGGGGCGCGATCCAAGGGAGTCACCGTGTCAGCCGAGCTACGCATCACCCTCGCCGGAGCCGAGCGTGTGGTCGCGGCCGGCACGACGGCCGGAGAGGCCCTCGAGGCCGACGGCCGCTCGGTCATCGCGGCCCGGGTCAACGGCGAGCTCCGTGACCTGGCGCACCCGCTGTCCGAGGGTGACGCGGTCGAGCCGGTCGAGGTCTCCAGCGAGGACGGCCGGGCCATCGTCCGTCACTCCACCGCCCACGTCATGGCGCAGGCGGTGCAGGAGCTGTTCCCCGAGGCCAAGCTGGGCATCGGGCCGCCCGTGGACAACGGGTTCTACTACGACTTCGACGTCGCCCAGGCCTTTCACCCCGACGATCTCAAGCGCATCGAGAAGCGCATGCGGGAGATCGTCAAGCAGGGGCAGCTGTTCTCCCGCCGGCCCGTCTCCGACGACGAGGCGCGCGAGGAGTTGGCGGCGGAGCCGTACAAGCTGGAGTTGATCGGGCTCAAGGGCGGCGCCGCCGACGAGGAGTCGGTCGAGGTGGGGGCCGGGCAGCTCACCATCTACGACAACCTCGACCCCAAGACCGGCGAGCTGCAGTGGAAGGACCTGTGCCGCGGCCCGCACGTGCCGTCCACCCGGTCGATCCCGGCGTTCAAGCTCATGCGCTCGGGCGGCGCCTACTGGCGCGGCAGCGAGAAGAACCCGCAGCTCCAGCGCATCTACGGCACCGCCTGGGAGTCCCGCGAGAAGCAGGACGACTACCTCAAGCTGCTGGAGGAGGCCGAGAAGCGCGACCACCGCAAGCTGGGTGTCGAGCTCGACCTGTTCAGCTTCCCGCCGGAGCTGGGCAGCGGCCTGCCGATCTTCCATCCCAAGGGCGGGATCATCCGCAAGGAGATGGAAGACTACATGCGCCGGCGGCAGGCGGAGGCGGGCTACGAGTTCGTCAACACGCCGCACATCACCAAGTCGTCGCTGTTCGAGACCTCGGGGCATCTGCCGTGGTATGCCGACGACATGTTCCCGGCGTTCGAGCTGGAGGGTATCGAATACCGGGTCAAGCCGATGAACTGCCCGATGCACAACCTGATCTTCCGGGCGCGCGGGCGGTCCTACCGCGAGCTGCCGCTGCGGCTGTGCGAGTTCGGCTCGGTCTACCGCTACGAGAAGTCGGGCGTGGTCCACGGCCTGACCCGGGTGCGCGGCATGACGCAGGACGACGCGCACATCTACACCACCCGGGAGCAGATGGCCGATGAGATCAAGTCGCTGCTGAGGTTCGTGCTCAGCGTGCTGCGCGACTTCGGCCTGCCGGAGTTCTACCTGGAGCTGTCGACCCGCGACGAGTCCGACAAGTTCATCGGCGAGCTCGCCGAGTGGGACGAGGCGACCGAGGCGCTGCGCCAGGTGGCCACCGAGTCGGGGCTGGACCTGGTCGACGACCCGGGCGGCGCGGCCTTCTACGGCCCGAAGATCTCCGTTCAGGCCAAGGACGCGATCGGGCGCACCTGGCAGCTGTCCACCATCCAGCTCGACCTCAACCAACCCAAGCGCTTCGGCCTCGAATACCAGGCGGCCGACGGCAGCCGGCAGACTCCGGTCATGATCCACCGGGCGCTGTTCGGCTCCGTCGAGCGCTTCCTCGGCGTGCTCACCGAGCACTACGCGGGCGCCTTCCCCCCCTGGCTCTCGCCGGTGCAGGTGACGGGCATCCCGATCGCCGACGCGCACGTGTCGTACCTGCAGGACGTCGCCAAGAAGCTGCGCGAGCGCGGCATCCGGATCGAGGTCGACGCCTCCGACGACCGGATGCAGAAGAAGATCCGCAACGCGCAGAAGGCCAAGGTGCCCTTCATGCTGCTGGCCGGTGACGACGACATCGCCAACGGCGCGGTGTCGTTCCGCTACCGGAACGGCGAGCAGAAGAACGGCGTCCCGATCGAGGAGGCCGTGGCGGAGATCGTCAACGCCGTGGAGCGGCGCGTCCAGGTCTGACGCGATGACGAGAACGGCGGAGTCTCACGGCTCCGCCGTTTTTCGTCGTCCGGCCTCCGGCCCGGGGGTCATCGGGTGAACAGGCGGAAGGTGATGGCGGGGCGGCCGCCGAAGCGCTCGGCCGCCTGGTGGGCGAAGCCTTCGATGAGGTCGCGGGCGTACGACTCGGGGTCCTGGTCGGTGAGCGCCTCGATGTAGGCGCGGTGCTCGACGAGCGAGCGCACGCCGCGCTCCAGGCCGTCGGTGACGTCCACGGCGTGGGTGGGGGAGTCGGTGCCCGCGACGGCGACCCAGCGGACGCCGTTCCAGGGCTCTGCCTCCGTATCCGGAAATATCCACCTATTTCCCGCGTCCCCGGCGGCGTCCAGGACGGCGCGGCCTACGGCCCGGTGGTCGGGAGTGTTCCAGTACGTTCCGCCCCAGGTGTCGTCCGGGTTCAGGGTGATCACCAGCTCGGGGCGGTGCCTGCGGATGGCGGCGGCGATGTCCTTCCTGAGCGCGGTGCCGTACTCGATCACCCCGTCGGCGTGGTCGAGGAACTCCACGCTCGTCACCCCGACGACGGCCGCGCTGGCCCGCTCCTCCCGCTCCCGCACCGGCCCGGCCTCGGCCGGGGCGAGCGTGTCGATGCCCGCCTCGCCCCTGGAGACGATCAGGTACGCGACCTCGCGGCCCTGGTCGGTCCAGGTGGCGACGGCGGCGGCACAGCCGTACTCGAGGTCGTCGGGGTGCGCCACGATGGCGAGGGCGCGCTGCCAGTCGTCGGGCATGGGCTCCAGTTGCTCGGTCATGGCCCACACCCTAAAGGCGCGCCTGCGCGGGCGTTGGCTTCACGCGGTGCCCCGGCCGTCCCTCGAAGCCCGGGGATCGTGGCCTTCGGGCGCCTGAGCACCTCATGGATGGCCGCTCGGACGGCACCCGCCCCAGACGAGGACGCCGCCGCCTGAGGCGTAGCTGGACGCGCCCCGGCCACCGGGCCGTCCGGAGGGGTATCGGCGGGGCGCGTCCGATCGGCGTGAGGGCCGCTGCTCAGGAACGCCCGATCGCCGCGAAGGCCGCTGCTCAGGAACGCCCGATCAGCCCGAGGGAGGCTGACGGGCTCAAGGGCGTCGGAGGGAGAAGGGGGTGGAGGGGTGTTAGAGAGGGGAGGGGTGGGTGTCGTCGTCGGGGGTGTCGCGAAGGGGGCGGCGGGGCTCGCCCGGGAGGCGGACGTCGTCGACCGTCACGTTGACCTCCGCGACCCGCATCCCGAGCATGTGGCTGACGCTCCTGGCCACGTTCGTCTTGACCTCGGAAGCCACCTCCAGCACCACGTGCCCGTACTCCACCACGATGGTCACGCTCACGGCCACCGTACGGTCCTGGATCTGCGCGCTGACCCCCTGGTTGGCGCGGCGGGAGCCGATGCCGATGCGGTCGCGTACGGACTCGAAGGCCCGCGCCAGGTCGCCGCCCAGGTCGGCGACCCCGGTCACCTCGAGAGCCGCCAGAGCGGCGACCTTCTCGACCACCTCGTCGGCGACCTTGATCCGGCCCTTGACGACGGCGCCGAAGGAGGGCGCCTCCGAGGGCTGCACGCCGGTGGGTGCGGAGCTCACGTCTTCGACCGGGTCAGGAGCGGGGGCCGTGGCCGGGTCGGGGGTGTCGGCGGACGGGGTGTCGGCGGACGGGGTGGAGTGGACGGTCGGCAGGGAGTCGTGCTCGGCTAAGTCGTGCTCGGCTAAAGCGTCACTCATCGCGGCCTCCTGTAGGCGATGCTTGGGATTGTGCCGGAAGAGCGGGCCGTTTGTCCGTGGTCCTATGCTGCTAGGTATGCACGATCAGGCAGGGGCAGGGTCCCCCGACAACTTCGAGCGTCTGTGGACCCCGCATCGCATGGCCTACATCAAGGGCGAGAACAAACCGACGGGCAGCGGCCCCGATGACGGGTGCCCGTTCGACGCGATCCCCAAGATGAGCGACGAGGACGGCCTGATCGTCGCCCGGGGCGAGACGGTCTACGCCGTGCTCAACCTGTACCCGTACAACTCCGGCCACCTGATGGTGGTCCCCTACCGGCACGTGTCCGACTACGACGAGCTGGTGCCGGCCGAGCTGGTCGAGCTGGGGGAGTTCACGCAGAAGTCGCTGCGCGCGCTGCGCAAGGCCAGCGGCGCGCAGGGTTTCAACGTCGGCATGAACCTCGGCCACGTCGCCGGCGCCGGCATCGCCGCCCACCTGCACCAGCACGTGGTGCCCAGGTGGGGTGGCGACACGAACTTCATGCCGGTCGTGGGCCAGACCAAGGTCCTGCCCCAGCTGCTCCGCGACACCCGCCAACTGCTCGCCGACGCCTGGGACTGACCCGCTCTGGGGCAGCGCCCGCTGTCCGGACGTTCGTGGCCGCTTCCGGGAGGCGGGCTACTCCGTCCGGTGCCGCGTTACTTCGTCGCGGTCGCTAAGTCCGACGACACGGGGCCGGTGACCGGCTCGCGGTCGCGCCGGAGCGCGCCGATGCCGGTGGCCAGCAGCAGAGGTACGGCCAGCGCCAGGGCCATGGACAGCACGGCCGCGCCCGAGTCGTTGACGAGCATCCCGACCACGCCGCTCACGAGCGTGCCGATCAGCCCGGCGCGCAGCGCGGGGGAGTGCTCGAACGCGGCGGGCACCACCCCGGCCGACGCCTGTTCGGGCCGCAGGATCGCGTAGACGAGGAACGCGGCGGCCGCGATCACGATCGGCATGAGGTTGGGGCTGAGCAGGGTGGCCAGCATGGCCTGCAACTTGCGCAGGATGACGTCGAACGCCTCGCCGCTCAGCACCTGCCCCACGAACCTGCCCAGGTGCGTCTGCTCGTCCGCCGGCTTCAGGTAGTTGAGCCAGGCGAACGTCATCACGATCAACCCGCCGGCCACCAGGAACGCGCCCAGCTTCACCAGCGAGACCCGCTTGCCCGCCAGCAGCAGCGCGGTCACCGCGATGCCCGGCACGAACGCGATCACGCCGCCGAAGTCACTGCCCATCCCGGAGCCGCCGAGCACCATCGCGAACGTCCCCAGCAGCACGATCGCGGCCAGCCCCACCTTGCCCGGCCACCGGTGCGCGATCACCGTGGTGGCCAGCAGGGTGCCGGTGGCCAGGAGCGCGAACGGGATGTTCCCCAGGCCGTAGTAGCGGGCCCCGACGTCCGCGCTGTAGCCCATGATGCTGTTGAGCTGCAACGTCGTACCGGTCAGCAGGTCGCCCGCCAGCGTGAGCGCGGTGATCCCGGCCACCACCGCCAGCGGGCCCAGCGGCCATCGCCGCCACGGCCCCGCGAACGCCACCGCCGTGACGACCGCCGCCCACCCGAGCACCCCGGCCACCAGCTGCGGCAGGCTCGACCAGGGCAGCAGGTTGACCAGGTAGCTGGAGACGGGCAGGGAGGCGAGGGCGACGGCCGCGAAACGTACCGGTGCCAGGCCCTTGCGGCGGCGCAGCAGCAGGAACGCGACCACGTAGAACAGCACCTGCAGCACGGCCACGACCGTGAAGTAGATGCCCTTGATCGAGCGGATGGCCTGCGCGGTGGCGTCGGCCCGCTGGAGCTGTTCGAACGTCGCGCCCGGCCCGCCGACCTGCAGCGGGACGCCTATCACGGTGCTCGGGACCGGCACCCCGAGCTTGGTCAGGATCGTGGAGGTCAGGTCGGGCAGGATCGAGATGTCCTCGCGCCGGGTGGAGGCCGCGCCGAGCAGGTGGCCCTGCGCGCCGGGCTCGCGCAGCGCGGCCACCCGCAGGTGGGGTACGGAGCCGTGGTCGGACAGGCCCGCGAGCAGCACCGTCGTGTCGGCGGGCAGGACCGACAGCAGCGCGCCCGCCTTGGCGTCGGCCATCCGCAGCGCGTCACGCCGCTCGGCGGCGCTGAGCTGGTCGGGCACCTTGGGCAGCTTGCCGCCGGCCAGGTAGGGACGGACGAGGTCGTCCACGTCCATGGCGATCATCCGGCACCGTTCGAGATCGGGCGTGCGGACCTGGAGCGGGGAGGAGTGGTACTCCTGGACCGCGCCCTGCCGGTCGGCCAGGCCCAGTGCGGCGCCGGGGCCGATGGCGATCGAGCACTGCCCGGCGGCCTTGAGCGACTCGCCCAGCGTGCCGGCGTTGCGCTGCCCGGCCACGTCGAGGAGGTAGCGGTAGTCGGGGATGACCGCGCCCGCGCCCTGCTGCTCGGGCATGGGGGGCGCGCCGCAGCTGTACCCGGCCGCCGACCTGGTGCCCGCCGACACGGTCAGCCAGCCGTCGTAGGGGCAGGTCACCCCGCCGACGGTACGAATGGACAGCGAGCCGATCGCGCTGGATCTGGCCAGCTCCCACAGGTTGGGGGAGTCCGCCTGGGTGATGTCGTTCCAGTGCAGGCCGGACACGCCGATGAGCGCGACCCGGCCCGCGCTCGCGTCCTTCGTGGCCTGGGCCGGGCCGGTGAACAGTCCCTGGCCGAGCAGGACCTGCCCGACCAGCACGGCCAGCACGGCCAGCGTGCGCCTCATCCCGATGACCTTCCGTGATCGAATGATTCCGTGGCACGGTAGAGCAAGGTCATGTTCCGGCGCCACCGGACCCGACTACCCTCTCATGCGGTGCATGTATCACGTGCGCCGTTTCATTCGGGGGAGCTTTTCCCGCTCTGGGCGGTTTTGGTGGCCTGGCTGGGCGCCGTGCGCGTTGCGCCGGGCTCCGCCGTACGACGTCTCGCCGTCGCGGCGCGGTTTGGGCGGCTGCCGGGGACGCGGTGTTGAGGGCGTACCCGGCGTGACGCGCATCCGGTGTGGCACGTCCCTGGTGTGGCGCGCACTCGACGGCGTGCGGGTTCGGGCGTGGTGCGGGGCCGATGTGGCGTGCTCTCCGCGTGGTGCGGGACCAGGGCGGCGCGGGCCCGGTGTGGTGCGGCCCCGCGTGGGGCGGGGCCGGGTGGGTGGCGGCGTCAGGGGGCCGGGGTCTTGACCTTGGTGGTCTTGCTTTCGTGGCCGAGCCGGTCCACGGCCGTGACCGCGTAGGTCCCGTCCGGCGCGGCCGTGAACGACGGGCTCGTCACGACGGCGACCAGGTTGCGGGCGTCCGTGCCGTGGCAGTCCTTGCCGGACTTCGGCACCTGGTACACCGCGTACGTCCGCGCCCCCTGGGACGGCTTCCAGGACAGCTGGGTGCCGTTGGCCTTGAGCCCGGCGGGGGCGGGAGGGGCGGAGCCGCCGCGTTCCTTGATCAAGGGCAGCAGGGCGGGGCGGGAGTAGTGGTTCTTGGCGACGCGGTCCACGGACCCGAGAGGGTTGTCCAGGAAGTTCTTGGCGCTGAAGTAGACCTCGCCCTTGACCGGCTTGTGATCCCGGTTGACGCCCACCTCGGCGGCCAGCTCGCCGGGCTTCGTCCAGGCCCGGTCGTCCTTGGCGCCCACCCGGTAGAGCCCCTGGCCGATGTACAGCTGCACGTCCGTGCCCTTGACCTCGTCGGACCACCAGGCCGCCAGCGTGTCGTAGTCGGCCAGCTTGTGGCCGCGCGGCCAGTAGAGCTGCGGGAGCACGTAGTCGACGGTGCCCGACTTGATCCAGGCGCGCGCGTCCGCATAAATCGAGTCGTACGCGGACATGCCCGAAGTGTCCGAGCCGGTCGGGTCGTTCGACTTGTTGCGCCAGATGCCGAAGGGGCTGATCCCGAACTTGACGTACCCCTTGGCGTCGTGGACGGCCTTGTCCACCTGGGCGACGAGCGTGTTGACGTTGTCGCGCCGCCAGGCGGCGAGCTTCTTGCCGTCGCCGTACTTCGCGAACGCCGCCGCGTCGTCGAACTTCTGCCCCGCCGCCGGATACGGGTAGAAGTAGTCGTCGAAGTGCACCCCGTCGATGTCGTACCGGGACACCACGTCCGTGATGACCTTGGTCACGTGGTCGCGGACGGCGGGCAGGCCGGGGTTGTAGTAGAGGCGGCCGCCGTACTTGATCGTCCAGTCGGGGTGCTTGCGCGCCGGATGGCCGGCGGGCAGCTTGGCGGTGCTGTCGCCGTAGGAGGCGCGGTACGGGTTGAACCAGGCGTGGAACTCCATGCCGCGCTTGTGCGCCTCGTCGATGAGGAACGGCAGCGGATCCCAGCCGGGGTCCTTGCCGGCCGTGCCCGTCAGATATTGGGTCCAGGGCTCCAGCGACGACTTGTACAGCGCGTCGGAGGCGGGCCGGACCTGGACGAAGACCGCGTTGAGGTTGCGCTTGGCGGCGCCGTCGAGGATCTTGACGTACTCGGCGCGCTGCCGGTCGGGCGAGAGCCCGGTCTTGGAGGGCCAGTCGATGTTCTGGGTGGTGGCGATCCACACCCCGCGCAGCTCGCGCTTGGGATAGCTCGCGTCGGCCTTGCAGGCCGCGGCGGATGCGTCGGGTGCGGCGGCGACGGCCGTCTTCTTCTTGGTCGCTGCTGGGCTCTCCCCGGCCCCCGGGCCGAAGACGTAGGCGGCGGAGGTGGTGACGACCGCGAGAGCAGCAGCGGCTAGGAGTGGGCGTCCAGTTCGCATAATGCCACCCAGTGTGGCAGTTGCTCCGGCATGCTCGGTACGAAAAAAAGAAATCGACTCGTGATGCTTCTGTGACAAAAGTAAACGGCTGGGCCGGGAGGGAGCAAAGCCCTCCCGGCTCCGTCCAGCCTCGTCCAGGGCTCAGTCCGCGGTGACGGCCACTTTGCTCGCGAGGTTCGGCGGAAGGGGTTCGTAGCGCAGGAAGGCCCGCTGGAACGTCCCGGTGCCGTGCGACATGGATCTCAGGTCGATGGCGTACCGGGTGATCTCCAGCTCGGGCACCTCGGCCTTGACCAGCGTACGTCCCGTGCCGACGGGCTCCGTGCCGAGCACCCGCCCGCGCCGCGACGACAGGTCGGACATCACTGACCCCACGTAGTCGTCGGCGACGAGCACCGACAGCTCGTCCACCGGCTCCAGCAGCAGCGTCGGCACCTTCGCGGCCGCCTCCTTCAGCGCGAGCTGGCCGGCGATCTGGAAGGCCATGTCGGAGGAGTCGACCGAGTGCGCCTTGCCGTCGTACAGGGTGACGCGCACGTCCACCATCGGGTAGCCGGCCACGACGCCCCGCTCCATCTGGGCCCGCACGCCCTTCTCCACCGACGGGATGAACTGCCGCGGCACGACGCCGCCCACGATCTTGTCCACGAACTCGAACCCGCCGCCCGACGGCAGCGGCTCGACCTCGAGGTGGCAGATCGCGTACTGGCCGTGGCCGCCGGTCTGCTTGACGTTGCGGCCCATCGCCTGGCACTTGCCGCCGAACGTCTCGCGCAGCGGCACCCGCAGGTCGACCCGCTCGACCTCGACGCCGTGGCGCTTGGCCAGGCGGTCGAGCAGCACGTCGGTGTGCGCCTCGCCCATGCACCACAGGACGAGCTGCCTGGTCTCGGCGTTGTTCTCCAGCCGCAGGGTCGGGTCCTCGGCCACCAGCCGGGCCAGGGCCTGCGACAGCTTGTCCTCGTCGGCCTTCGACTTGGCCCTGATCGCCACCGGCAGGAGCGGGTCGGGCATGGCCCAGGCGGTCATCAGGAGCGGCTGCTCGACCTCGGACAGGGTGTCGCCGGTCTCGGCCCGCGACAGCTTGGCGACCGCGATGATGTCGCCCGCGACGCCCTTGGCCGCGGGACGCTGCTGCTTGCCCAGCGGGCAGGTCAGGGTGCCGATGCGCTCGTCCACGTCGTGGTCCTCGTGCCCGCGGTCGGCCAGGCCGTGCCCGGACACGTGCACGGTCATGTCGGGGCGCAACGTGCCCGAGAAGACGCGTACGAGGCTGATGCGGCCCACGTACGGGTCGCTGGTGGTCTTGACGACCTCGGCCACGAGCGGGCCGTCGGGGTCGCAGGCGATGTTCTTGACCGGCTTGCCCGACAGGTCGGTGATCTCGGGCAGCGGGTGTTCGAGGGGCGAGGGGAAGCCCTGGGTCATGATCTCGAGGATCTCCGGCGCACCGACGCCGAGCCCGCTGCACAGCACCGGGTAGAAGCTGCCGCGCGCGACGGCCTTCTCCAGGTCCTCCACCAGGACCTTGGTGTCGATGGGCTCGCCTTCGAGATAGCGCTCCATGAGCGATTCGTCTTCGCTCTCCTGGATGATCCCCTCGATCAGCTCGCCACGGCGCTCCTCGATCTGCGCCGCGTAGTCCGGCCCGGGCTCCTTCTCCGTGCGGGTGCCCGTGGCGTAGTTGTAGAACTTCTGCGACAGCAGCCCGATCAGGCCGTTCACGTGGCCGTTGGTGATGACAGGCAGGTAAAGGGGCGCGACGCCGTCGCCGAAGACGTCCTGGCACGTCACGAGGACCTCGTCGAAGTCGGCCCGCTGGTGGTCGATCTTGGTGATTACCACCGCCCGCGGCATGCCGACCTGGGCGCACTCCTCCCACAGCATCTGGGTGAGGCCGTCGATCCCCTCGGAGGCGGAGACCACGAACAGCGCGGCGTCCGCCGCGCGCAGCCCCGCGCGCAGGTCGCCCACGAAATCGGCGTAACCGGGGGTGTCGAGAAGATTGATCTTGATGCCGTTGTGCACCAGCGGCGCCACTGCGAGGTTGACCGACCGCTGCTGACGGACCTCCACCTCGTCGAAGTCGCTGACCGTGTTGCCGTCCTCCACCCGGCCGGCGCGCTGGACGGTGCCGGTCGCGGCCAGCAGCTGCTCGGCGAGGGTCGTCTTACCCGCTCCTGAGTGGCCGACCAGCACGACATTACGTATCGCATCCGCCCTGTCGGCCGTGGGTGCCCTGCCCGCGGCTCCCGCTGTGCCACCGGTGTTCTTCTCTGCCACAACAGCCTCCCACGTCGCCGGATGTTCCAACGACCGCGCCCAAGCGGAGGGTGTCTGGAAACCGCATGGACGCGGTGTGTTCACCAAATACCCCTGTGGCGGATATCACAAGGGGGGTGGGGCAAAGAAAGTTGTCAGGCGTTCCATGGCCTACGATCGGACCGCGATGCTCAAACTCCTGCGCCCGGCCATGACCCGGATACTCACCCCGCTGGGCAGGGCCCTCGTCGGCCGCGGGATCGGCCCGAACGCCGTCACGGCGATCGGCACCCTCGGCACGGTCGTGTCCGCCCTGCTCTTCTTCCCCCTGGGTCAGCTGACCTGGGGCGCTCTCGCGATCACCGTCTTCGTGCTGTTCGACCTGCTCGACGGCGTGGTGGCGAGGCTCGGCGGGAAGGGCGGCTCCACCTGGGGCGCGTTCCTCGACTCGACGTTCGACAGGGTGGCCGACGCGGCCATCTTCGCCGGGCTGATCCTCTACTTCATCTCCAAGCACGACACGCTCATGGCGGCCGTGACGCTGGTGTGCCTGATCGCGGGCTCCCTGGTGTCGTACGCCAAGGCCAGGGCGGAGGGGCTCGGGCTCACGGCCGACGTGGGGCTGGCCGAGCGGCCCGAGCGGCTGGTCGTCGCGCTCGTCGCGGCCTGTTTCGCGGGGCTCGGCGTTCCGTACATTCTTCCCGTGGGCATGTGGCTGCTCGCCGCGGCCAGCGTGTTCACCGTGGGGCAGCGCGTGGTGGCCGTCCACCGGCAGACGAGGGAGAGATGAGCGACAAGGCGTCCTTCGGTGATCGTGTCGTGGCCGCGGGGTTCGCGGCGGGCTGGAAGCTCGTGCCGCTGCTGCCCGAGCGCCCGACGGCCGCGGTCTTCCGCTTCCTGGCCGACCGGATCTGGAGCAGGCGGGGTAAGTCCGTGCGCCGCCTGGAGTCCAACCTGGCCAGGGTGACCGGGCTCGACGCGGGCAGCCGCGAGATGCGCGAGCTCAGCAGGGCCGGCATGCGCTCGTACTTCCGCTACTTCCACGAGATCTTCCGGCTGCCGTCGATGAGCGTCGAGGAGATCGTGCGGCGCAGCCACACCATCGGGGCCGAGCACGTCCACGCCAACGTGGCGGCCGGGCGGGGCGTGGTGCTGGCGCTGCCCCACATGGGCAACTGGGACCAGGCGGGGGCGTGGCTGGTGGGCGTGGGCCACCCCTTCACGACCGTGGCGGAGCGGCTCAAGCCGGAGTCGCTGTTCCGCCGGTACGTGGCCTTCCGCGAAGGCCTCGGCATGGAGGTGCTGCCGCTGACCGGTGGCGACGGGCACAACTTCGGCACGCTGGCCACCCGCGTGCGCAAGGGCGGCGTCGTGTGCCTGCCCGCCGAGCGCGACCTGACCAAGGGCGGCATCGAGGTGCGCTTCTTCGGCGCGACCACCAAGGTCCCCGCCGGGCCGCCGCTGCTGGCCGTGCAGACGGGGGCCGCGCTGCTCCCGGCCATCCTCTACAACGTGGGCGACGACTGGGGCATCCACATCCACGAGGAGGTCCCGGTCCCGGCCGAGGGCACCCGGCAGGAGAAGGTCGCGGCGGTGGCGCAGGGGCTGACCGACGTGTTCGAGAAGGGCATCTCCGAGCACCCGGAGGACTGGCACATGTTGCAGCGGCTCTGGCTGGAAGACCTCGCGCGATGAGGATCGGCATCGTCTGCCCCTACTCGTGGGACATGCCGGGCGGGGTCAAGCAGCACATCGACGACCTGGCCCAGGCGCTGATCGCGCAGGGGCACGAGGTGTCGGTGATCGCGCCGGCGGCCGACGACGACGAGCTGCCCCCGTACGTGACGGGCGCGGGCCGGGCGGTGCCGGTGCCGTACAACGGGTCGGTGGCCAGGATGTCGTTCGGCTTCCTGTCGGCCGCGCGCGTGCGGCGGTGGGTGCGTACGGGCGGGTTCGACGTGCTGCACATCCACGAGCCGCTGATCCCGAGCCTGGGCGTGCTGGCCTGCTGGGCGGCCAGGGGGCCGATCGTGGCCACGTTCCACGCGTCGTTCACGCGCTCGCGGGCCATCGCGGTGGCCGAGCCGTTGCTGCGCAGCGCGCTGGAGAAGCTGATGGGCCGCATCGCGGTCTCCGACGCGGCCCGCAAGAGCCTGGTCGAGCAGTTCGGCGGCGACGCCGTGCTGATCCCCAACGGCGTCACCGTCTCCCGCTACACCGACGCCGAGCCGCTCGACGGCTGGGGGCCCGACGGCGCCACGATCGGCTTCCTCGGCCGGATGGACGAGGAGCGCAAGGGCCTGCCGATCCTGCTCGACGCGTTCAGGACCCTCGCGGCCGAGCGGCCGGGCCTGAAGCTGCTCCTGGCCGGGCCCGGCGACGCCAAGGACGTCTACGAGCGGGTGCCGAAGGAGTTCCACGACCGGGTGACCGTGCTGGGCATGGTGAGCGAGGCCGACAAGATCCGCGCCTACCACTCGGTCGACGTGTTCTGCGCGCCCAACACGCGCGGGGAGAGCTTCGGCATCGTGCTGGCCGAGGCCATGGCGTCCGGGGCGACGGTGCTGGGCAGCGACATCCCGGCCTTCCGCAGGGTGCTGGGCGAGGGGCAGGCGGGCGCGCTGTTCGCCAACGGCGACGCCGGCTCGCTGGCGCGCGAGGCCGGCGCGCTGCTCGACGCGCCCGAGCGGCGGGCCAAGCTGGCCGCCGAGGCGCTGGTGGCGGTGCGGAAGTACGACTGGTCGACGGTCGCGCGGGACGTCGTACGCGTCTACGAGACGGTCGCCACGAGCGGGGCGGGGCGCGTGGAGGAAGATCTGTGACATCCACCATCATCGTGCTGGTCGTGGGCCTCGTCGTGGTGCTCACGGCCGTCTACATCTCCTGGCGCGCGGGCCGGCTCGACCGCCTGCACATCCGGCTGGAGCTGGCCCAGGAGTCGCTGGACGCCGCGCTGATGCGGCGCAGGGCGGTGGTGCTGGAGCTGGCCGGCTCGCGCCTGCTCGACCCCGCGACCTCCCTGGTGCTGGCCGCCGCGGCGCACGAGGCCAGGAGCGCGGGCCCGGAGGAGCGCGAGCACGCCGAGAGCGACCTGTCGCGCACCCTGCGCGCGGTCGTGGACCAGGAGCGGTTCAGGGAGAAGCTGGCGGAGCCGCCCGGCGGTGGCGATCTGCTGGACGAGCTCGACTCGGCGGTGGCCAAGGTCGTCTACTCGCGCCGCTTCTACAACAATGCGGTTGCGGTCACGCGGGCGGCGCAGCGGCGCTGGCTGGCCAGAACCCTCCGCCTGGCGGGCCATACCGAATATCCGCAATTCTTCGAAATCGATGACAATCCGCCGGCGGCTATGGCAACTGAATGACCTCATTTGTGGAAGCCAGTAAGCTTCATCCCGTTTTCGGGCTGAAGCGAGGAGTGTTCACGTGCGGCTACCCCGGATGATCACGGTCACACTGGCCGGAGCGGCGGTGCTGCTGCCTGTCGCGGCCTGCTCCTCCTCGGAGGCGCCCGCCCCGGGTAAGGCGCCCCAGGCCGCCACGGCCGCGCCCAGCGAGGAGCCCACCGAGGCGCCCGAGGGCCACCCGTTCACGGGCAAGCCGTACGACGGCCTGAAGCCGGTGCTCGCGGTGAAGATCGAGAACACCGCGGCGGGCAAGCCGCAGCTCGGCCTCAAGAGCGCGGACATCGTCTACATCGAGCAGGTCGAGGCCGGCCTGACCCGGCTCATGGCGATCTTCTCCTCAAAGGTGCCGGCGAAGGTGGGCCCCGTCCGCAGCGCCCGCATCTCCGACCTGCACATCACGCCGCAGTTCGGCAAGCCGGCCTTCGCCTACTCGGGCGTGCAGACCAAGATGCTGCCGTTCGTGGCCAAGGCGTCGCTGTTCGACGTCGGCGACACGCGCAACCCCGGCGCGTACTTCCGCCAGCCGGGCCGCTTCGCCCCCTACAACCTCTTCGCCAACACCAAGGACCTCCTCGGCAAGGCCCCCAAGGCGAGCAAGGCCAAGGACATCGGCTTCACCTTCGGCGACGCCCCGGCCGAGGGCGGCGTGGACAAGAAGTCGTACAGCGTCAAGTGGCCCGCGGCGCGCTTCACCTTCGCCTGGTCGGAGGAGAAGAAGCAGTGGCTGATCTGGCAGGACGGCAAGAAGGACATGGCGGCGGAGGGCGGCCAGCTCGGCGCGCCCACGGTGGTCATCCAGTACACCAAGACCGAGCGCTCGGAGTTCCACGACAAGAACCAGAGCTACACGCCGCTCGTGCACACCACGGGCAAGGGCAAGGCGATCGTGCTGCGCGACGGCAAGGCGTACAAGGCGAACTGGGAGCGGGAATCCGAGGACACCGGTACGACGTTCACCACGGAGAGCGGCGACCCGATGAACTTCGCGCCCGGCCAGGTCTGGGTGGCGCTCGCCAGCCGCAAACCCGTCATCCCCTAGCGCCTATCTGTCCAAGTATGGCGATAAATCCTGACATCTTGGCATGTCGGGGGAGGGGTCCTTCAGGACCTACCATGGGGTTGATAACTTACCGAAGCCGTGAGAGCCGTGAGGATGACCGTGTCGACCAGCACGCCTGAAAGCACCCCCGTCACCGGAACCGCCCGTGTCAAGCGTGGCATGGCCGAGATGCTCAAGGGCGGCGTCATCATGGACGTCGTCACCCCCGAGCAGGCCAAGATCGCCGAAGACGCCGGCGCGGTGGCCGTCATGGCCCTCGAGCGTGTGCCCGCCGACATCCGCGCCCAGGGCGGGGTGTCCAGGATGAGCGACCCCGACATGATCGACGGCATCATCGCGGCCGTGTCGATCCCCGTGATGGCCAAGGCCCGCATCGGCCACTTCGTCGAGGCCAGGGTCCTGCAGGCGCTCGGCGTCGACTACGTGGACGAGTCGGAGGTGCTGACCCCCGCCGACTACGCCAACCACATCGACAAGTGGCAGTTCACCGTGCCGTTCGTGTGCGGGGCCACCAACCTGGGCGAGGCCATGCGCCGCATCACCGAGGGCGCGGCCATGATCCGCTCCAAGGGTGAGGCCGGCACCGGCGACGTCTCCAACGCCGTCACCCACATGCGCACGATCCGCGCCGAGATCAAGCGCCTCACCTCGCTGCCCGAGGACGAGCTCTACGTCGCGGCCAAGGAGCTGCAGGCCCCGTACGAGCTGGTCGTCGAGGTCGCCAAGACCGGCAAGCTGCCGGTCGTGCTGTTCACCGCGGGCGGCATCGCCACCCCGGCCGACGCGGCGATGATGATGCAGCTCGGCGCCGAGGGCGTGTTCGTGGGCTCGGGCATCTTCAAGTCGGGCGACCCGGCCAAGCGCGCCGCGGCCATCGTCAAGGCCACCACCTTCTACGACGACCCCGACGTCATCGCCAAGGTCTCGCGCGGCCTGGGCGAGGCCATGGTCGGCATCAACGTCGACGAGATCCCGCAGCCGCACCGCCTGGCCGAGCGCGGCTGGTAGGCGGCGCGTCGTTGCAGCTCGCCTTGCCTGCCCGTGTGACATGATCACGTACGGCAGGCGGGGGCGCACCACAGCGTGACGATGAAAATCGCCAGATGAGGCGGCATCCGCGAAGGATGTCGCCTTTTTGGTGTTGTGTGGCGTTCACCAAGTAGTCATGATCTTCAGTAAAGCTACCTGGCGTCCCCCTCACCCTTGATCGTCACAGGAGCGTCTCGTGTCCAAGCTGAACCGCCGGCACTTTCTGGTCACAGGGTTAGCGGCGGGCGCCGCCGTGACCATCCCCGCGACCGCCGCCTTCGCCGATCCCGGCACCGATCCCGACGTCGCAGCGGCTTCGCGCGAGCTGCGTACCGACCCCTTCACGCTCGGCGTCGCCTCCGGCGACCCGGACCACGAGGGCTTCGTCCTGTGGACCAGGCTCGCCCAGGAGCCGCTGGCCGAGGACGGGTTCGGCGGCATGCCGCAGCGGCCGTTCCCGGTGCAGTGGCAGGTGTACGCCGACGAGAACTGCCGCCGCGTCGTCCGCTCCGGCGTGAGCGTGGCCACGCCCGAGTGGGGCCACAGCGTGCACGTCGAGGTCGACCGGCTGGGCTCCGACCGCGAGTACTGGTACCGCTTCCGCGTCGGCAAGTACGTCTCGCCGGTCGGGCGTGCCCGCACCGCGCCGCACCCGCTCTCGTACGGGAGCTCGCTGGCCATGGCGTTCGTCTCGTGCGCCCAGTACGAGCACGGCTACTTCACCTCGTACCGCAGGCTGGCCGAGGACAACCCGGACCTCGTCCTGCACCTGGGCGACTACCAGTACGAGTACACCAAGGACACCTACACCATCCCCGGCGGCAACGTCCGCGACCACGAGGGCCCCGAGACCGAGACCCTGGCCAACTACCGCCAGCGCCACGCCCAGTACAAGGCCGACCCCGACCTGCAGGCCGCGCACGCCGCCGCGCCGTGGCTGGTGGTGTGGGACGACCACGAGGTCGACAACAACTGGGCCGACGAGATCCCCGAGAAGCCCGAGGTCCCCCAGCCGAACTTCCTGGCCAGGCGCGAGGCCGCCTTCCGCGCCTACTACGAGAACATGCCGCTGCGCCGCACCTCCATCCCGCGCGGCATCGACATGCAGCTCTACCGGCGGATCCGGTGGGGGCGGATGGCCATGTTCCACATGCTCGACACCCGCCAGTACCGCGACGACCAGGGCTGCGGCGACGGCTACCGCGACTGCCCGGCCGCCGTGGACCCGGCGCGCTCGATCACGGGGAACGAGCAGGAGTCCTGGCTGCTGGACGGCTTCCACCACTCCCGCGCGCAGTGGGACATCATCGGCCAGCAGGTCTTCTTCGCCCAGCGCGACAACAACGCCGGCCCCGCCAAGATCACCAGCCAGGACGCCTGGGACGGCTACGTCGCCTCCCGGCAGCGCATCACCCAGGGCTGGGTGGACGCCAAGGTGCGCAACGCCGTCGTGCTGACCGGCGACGTGCACGCCCACTGGGCCAGCGACCTCAAGCTGAACTACGACGACCCGACCGGGCCGTCGGTGGGCTCCGAGCTGGTGGCCACCTCGATCTCGACGGGCGGCAACGGGGCGGACTCCGACCCGTCCACGCACCCGTTCCTGGCGATCAACCCGCACCTGAAGTTCTACAACAACCAGCGCGGCTACGTGCTGACGAAGATCGAGCGGGACCAGATGACCGCGGACTTCAGGGTGGTGCCGAAGGTGCAGACCCCGGGGGCCGAGGTCTACACGCGGGCCACGTTCGTCGTGGAGGACCGGGTGCCGGGGGTGCAGCAGACGTACCTGCGGCCGCTCGACCCGACGCTGCGCGCCCAGCAGCAGCTGACCGTGGAGGAGACGGTCCGCCTGGAGACCGAGCGTCCCTGACGATCGTTCCGGAGAGCGGCACCCCGGCCCGGGGTGCCGCTTTTCTTTCGGCGGAATATTAGCCAGGCTAAGTTAGTTGGGCTAAGCATGAGGGACGACCCCACCCGCCTGGCCGAGCAGGTCTCCACGGTGCTGCGCCACCTGGTCCTCCTGCTCAGGCGCACCGTTGCCGGCCAACCCGTCACCAGCCAGCAGTACGCCGTGCTCGGCTCGCTCGAACCCGGCCCCCGCCGCATGACCGAGCTGGCCGAGGAGCACGCCGTCCAGCTGCCCACCATGACCGTGCAGATCAACCGCCTGGAGGACGCCGGGCTGGTGGCGCGCGGCTCCGACCCGGCCGACGCCCGCGTCAGGACGGTCGAGCTGACCGGTGAGGGCCGCGACCGGCTGCTCGCCGTGCGGCGGGCCAGGATCGCCCACCTCAGCCAGGAGCTGGCCGCGCTCACCGACGACGAGCGCGCCACGCTGGCGGCCGCGCTGCCCGTCCTGGCCAAGCTCGGCCGCAACCCCCGGTAAAGCCCGGTAAAGCCGCAACCCCCGGTAAAGGAGCCCCATGCAATCCGGCGGCGGAATTCTTCGCCAGCCCACGTCCGTCTGGGCCACCGCGTTCGCCGCGGTCGTGGCCTTCATGGGCATCGGCCTCGTGGACCCCATCCTCCCCTCCATCGCCCAAGGCCTGAAGGCCACCCCCAGCCAGGTGTCGCTGCTGTTCACCAGCTACTTCCTGGTGACGGCGGTGGCGATGCTGATCACCGGCTGGGTCTCCAGCCGCATCGGCGGCAAGCGGACGCTGCTGGCCGGGCTCGCGCTCGTCATCGTCTTCGCCGCGCTCGCCGGCACCTCCACCAGCGTCGGCGAGCTCGTCGGCTTCCGCGCGGGCTGGGGCCTGGGCAACGCGCTGTTCGTGGCCACCGCGCTGGCCGTCATCGTGGGCGCGGCCAGCGGCGGCGCCGAGGCCGCGATCATCCTGTACGAGGCCGCGCTCGGCCTGGGCATCTCCGCCGGCCCGCTGGTGGGCGCCCTGCTCGGCGACTGGAACTGGCGGGCTCCGTTCTTCGGCACCGCCACCCTCATGGCCGTCGGCTTCGTCCTGATCGTCACCCTGCTCAAGGCCACTCCCAGGCCAGCGGCCAGGACCAGCCTCGCCGCCCCGATCAAGGCGCTCGCCCACGGCGGCCTGTCCACCACGGCCTTCACCGCGCTCTTCTACAACTTCGCGTTCTTCACCGTGCTGGCCTTCACCCCGTTCATCCTGCACATGTCGCCGTACGGCATCGGCGCCGTCTTCTTCGGGTGGGGCGTCTGCGTGGCGCTGGCCTCGGTGTTCGGCGCGCCGCCGCTGCAGCGCAAGATCGGCTCGGTGAACGTGCTGCACCTGGCGCTGGCGCTGCTGGCCGTGTTCCAGATCGGCATCGCGCTGTCCGGGCACGTCGGGATCATCCTGTTCACCGTGCTGTCCGGCATCCCCATCGGCCTCAACAACACCGTCTTCACCGAGTCGGCCATGGAGGTCTCCGACGCGCCCAGGCCCGTCGCCTCCGCGGGCTACAACTTCGTGCGCTGGATGGGCGGCGCGCTGGCCCCGTTCATCGCGACCAAGCTGGGGGAGGAGATCGGCGTCGCCGTCCCGTACGCGCTGGGCGCCGCCTGCTGCCTCGTCGGCATGGCCATCCTCTACCTCCGGCGCCACCACCTGCGCGTCCTGAGCCGGGTGGACGCCGACCACACGCTCCAGGACGCCGTGGCTCCCGCTGGTTGATAATTTCCTGACATGGTGGGACCTGTCCTGTTACTCGTGGCCGGATTGCTCACGGCGTCCCCGAGGGCCGAGCTGTCCGTGATGACCTGGAACGTCTGCGCGGGCACCAACTCGGCGTGCCCCCTCTACCGCGCGGGCGCGCTCGAACTGGCGCAGAGCATCGGCGGGTACGCGATCAAGAACGGCCCTCCTGACGTGATCTTCCTTCAGGAGTTCTGCACGGGCGCGGCCGGCACGCTCGAACTCTGGCTGGAACAGCGCACCGGACGGAACTGGACCATCGGCTCATGGGGCCTGACCTCCCACGACGGCACCCCGTACGCCTGCCACCCCGACCGCCTCGGCCGCCCGCGCGGCGCGCAGAGCATCGCGGTCGCCGTGGCGGGCGACGCCGCCACCTTCGAGGCCCACCCGCTGCCCGCCCCGCCCTGGTACGTCACGCGCGCCGTCCTCTGCGCCACCGTCCCCGCCAGGAAGGTGCGCGTCTGCGGCACCCACCTGTCCTCGGGCCGGGCCGACGACGACCGCCAACCGGGCGCCCCCTACCGGACCAGGCAGATCAGGCG
Organism: Nonomuraea sp. NPDC003707; assembly: GCF_053587055.1. Lineage (NCBI taxonomy): Bacteria > Bacillati > Actinomycetota > Actinomycetes > Streptosporangiales > Streptosporangiaceae > Nonomuraea > Nonomuraea sp. NPDC003707. The sequence continues at coordinate 387,691 of NZ_JBSFNK010000007.1, forward strand.
GCTGCTCGAGATCGCGGCCGAGCCGGGACACCGCACGATCCTCGGCGGAGACCTCAACGTGGCGCCCCCGGACAGCGGATACGGCAGCGCCGCCGGCCGCCGGGCCGTCGCTCCGCTCTACCGCGCGTACCAGGAATGCGACCAGCGCGGCGCGCCGCGCACCGGCCGGTGGACCAGGGAGGGTAAAAAACTCGATTACCTGTTCGCGCCCAAAGGCACGGTGCGGGGCTGCCGCGTCGGGCGGGACGTGACGCTGTCCGACCACAAGCCCGTCCACGTCAAAGTGGCCCTATAGGAAGATCCCAGGCCATCCTGGTGTTGAATTGTCGGAACCCGCACCCAGACGGAAGGATCGACTGTGCCCACGATCGGTGTACTCGCTCTCCAGGGAGACGTGCGCGAGCATGCGCGCATGCTTCAGGAGGCAGGAGCGTCGGCCACCGCCGTGCGCCGACCGGCCGAGCTGGACGCGGTCGACGGCCTGGTCATCCCCGGTGGGGAGTCGACCACCATGTGGAAGCTCGCCGAGACCTTCGACATGCTGGAGCCGCTGCGGATGCGGATCAAGGAAGGCATGCCCGCCTACGGGTCCTGCGCCGGCATGATCATGCTGGCCGACAGGATCGAGGACGGCGCCGCCGGACAGCAGACGGTCGGCGGCATCGACATGGTGGTCAGGCGCAACGCGTTCGGCCGCCAGGTCGACTCCTTCGAGTCCGACCTGGACTTCGCGGGGGAGCGGGTGCACGCGGTGTTCATCCGCGCTCCCTGGGTCGAATCCATCGGCGGCGACGTCGAAGTGCTGGGCAGGTGCGAGCCTGGGGATAGGATCGTCGCGGTCCGTCAAGGGCCGTTGCTCGCGACGTCGTTCCACCCCGAGCTGACCGGGGACGCGCGCGTGCACCGTTACTTCGTAGACATGGTGAGGGAGCTCTAGGTAATGTCCGGCCACTCCAAATGGGCGACGACGAAGCACAAGAAGGCCGCGCTCGACGCCAAGCGCGGCAAGCTGTTCGCGAAGCTCATCAAGAACATCGAGGTGGCGGCACGGACCGGTGGCCCCGACCCGGACGCCAACCCCACGCTCTTCGACGCCATCTTCAAGGCGAAGAAGAACTCCGTGCCCAACGACAACATCGAGCGCGCCCGCAAGCGCGGCGGCGGCCTCGAAGCCGGTGGCGCCGACTGGCAGACCATCATGTACGAGGGTTACGCGCCCGGCGGCGTCGCGGTGCTCATCGAGTGCCTCACCGACAACCGCAACCGCGCCGCCTCCGAGGTCCGCGTCGCGCTGACCCGCAACGGCGGCTCGCTGGCCGACCCCGGGTCCGTCTCCTACATGTTCAACCGCAAGGGCGTCGTGATCGTGCCCAAGCAGGACGGGCTCGACGAGGACACCGTGCTCATGGCCGTCCTCGACGCGGGCGCCGAGGAGGTCAACGACCTGGGCGAGTCGTTCGAGGTCGTCTCCGAGGCCGGTGACCTGGTGCCGGTCCGCAAGGCGCTGCAGGAGGCCGGGCTCGACTACGACTCGGCCGAGTCGAGCTTCCTGCCGACGATGAGCGTGCCGCTCGACGAGGAGGGCGCCAAGAAGGTGTTCCGCCTCATCGACGCGCTGGAGGACAGCGACGACGTCCAGAACGTCTTCGCCAACTTCGACGTGTCGGACGACGTGCTGGCGGCGCTGGACTAGCAGTCGCACGACGTAAGGGCTCGGCCACGCCGGGCCCTTACTCATGCGTGCCCGCCCTCGTGCGGCGCTCCGGGGCTTCCTCCGGAGCGTGAGAAGAGCTCCGGGGCTTTCTTCGGCGCGGGTGGGTTCCGGGGCTTTCTTCGGGTGCGAGAAGGGACGGGGCAGCGTAGGGTCGGGCGACGTGACTTCCCCCACCCCTCCACAGGCCCCCTCTCCGGCGCTCGGCTGGCTGCTGGCCGTGCCCGCGTTGCTCGGCACGCTGATCTCGCTCGTGCTGCCCACGGCTCAGACGATCTGGCTCAGCCTGCAGAGGGGCGGCGTCCTGCGCGAGAGCACGTACGTGGGGTTCGCCAACTACGGCAGGCTGCTGGGCGACGGCGAGTTCTGGCGGGCGGCGTGGTTCACGCTGTCGCTGGTCGCGATGCCGTTGCTGGTGGCCGTGGTGGTGGCGCCGCTGCTGGCGGTGGCGCTCGACCGGGCGGGCACGTGGCCGCGGAGGGCCGGGCGGATCGCGCTGTCGCTGGCGATCGTCACGTTCTCGCCGGTGGGGGTGGCGGCGGCCTGGATGCGCGGGCTGGCGCCGGACGCGCCGGGTCTGGCGGGGCTGGCCGAAGGGTTGCGCGATCCCGCGACCGCGCCTGGAACGCTCCGGCTGATCGTCGCGGCCGGCACGTTCGGGGTGGTGTGCGCGCTGGCGGTCATGGCGTTCCTGCCCGCCCTGCGCGCCGGCTCCGTCCCGCAGGGCTTCTCCGGCGGGTCTCGCGGTGGTGTGGGGCCCGCGATGCTCGTGGTGGGGGTGCTCGTCGCGATCGCCACGGTCGCGGTGGGGCTCCAGACGTTCTCCTTCGGCCTCGTGCTCACCCGGGGCGGCCCTGAGCGCTCCACAGAGACGCTCGCAGGGCTGGAGTACGACTCCGCCTTCCGGATGGCCGAGTTCGGCCCTGGCGCGTCCGTTGCGACCCTCACGGGGGTGATCCTCGGCGTGCTGGGCATCGTCGCGACGGTCGTCGTGGCGGCCTCTCGGCTGAGCGTCACGCTGACCCCGCGTACCGCGCCTGAGCCGGGAGCGGCCGTGCCGACCTCACCTGCGGCCCCTGCGGGAGTGCCGACCGCCCCTGCGGCAGGGCCGATCGCGCCGGGGGCGGGCCCTGCGGCTGCTCCTGTGGTGGCGCCGGGCGCGGCCGCTGGACGTGGTGCCGGGACCGTCGGCATGGCCGTCGGGATCGTGGCGCTGGTGGTCTTCCTCGCCGCCGCGCTCGTGTGCGCCTGGCCGTGGATCGACGGCGTGCTCGCCTCGCCCACCTCGGAGGCGGGCTCCCTGCGTTCCCAGGTGAACACGTGGGTGCCGGCGATCGGCGGAGCGGTCGTCTCGGTGGGCGTCGCCTACCTGGCCGCGCTCGGGATCGGCGGCCTGCGCCCGCTGGGGCGCGGGAGCGAGTGGCTGCTGCTGGTGTTCGCGCCGTGGCTGTTCGTCGGCACCGGGCCCCTCGGCGTCGCCAACTGGCAGAACATGCGCAACATGGGCCTCATCGACTCCTTCCTGGCCCTCGTCCCACCCCTTCTCGTCAGCGTCCCGGCCCTGCTCGTGCTCACGCTCCTGTGCAAGGGGCTGGCCGAGCGCACCGACAAGGACTTCTTCGGCGGCGTGTTCCTCCCGTCGCTCCCCATGGCGGGCATCCTCGCCGGGGCCGTCGCCCTGATGAATGCCCAGGACCTGCTCTGGCCGCTGCTGGTCGCCCAGAAGCCGGCGTTGTTCACCGCGCCGGTGGCGCAGATGGCCCAGCTCGGCTCCTTCGCCGCCACGAAGCCCGACGTCGGCGCCGCCACGCCGCTGCTCGTCGTCGCCGTCGCGCTGGTCGCCGTCGTGGCCGCCCAGCTGCTCTACCTCGACAGGCTCGCCATCACCACGAACGGCTCGCGGGCGCGCACCGCCGCCGCGTAGGCGCGGCACCCCGCCGCCCAAAGTGGACCGGCGGCGCGGCCCGCCATAGGTTGGGTCCTCGTGGAGATTCGCAACCTGATCGCTGAAGACCTCGACGACGTTCTTGACCTGCGCAGGCGCTCTTTCGGGCCGCTGCCCCCCGGCGACAACGAGAAGTGGCGCCGGGCGGTGCTCCCGGCGCTCGGCGAGGGCCGCTATCTGGGCGCGTTCGACGGCTCCAGGCTCGCCGGGGCCGCGCGGCTGCGCCGGTTCACGCAGTGGTGGCACGGCAGGCCGCAGCCGATGGCGGGCGTCGCCGGCGTCACCGTCAATCCCGAGGACCGTGGCCGTGGTGTCGGCAGCCTGCTCATGCGGGCCGTCGTGGAACGGGCCGCCTCCCTCGGCGACGCGGTCTCCGCGCTCTTTCCGGCCACCACGCCGATCTACCGCTCGATCGGGTACGAGCACGCCGGAGGCCAGTACAAGGTGCGGCTCCCGGCCGAGGCGCTGCGCCAGATCCGGCCGTCCGGGCAGGTCAAGCTGCGCAGGATGGGCCCGGACGACGCGGGCGAGGTCGTCTCCCTGCTGCACCGCGTCCACTCGGCCACCCGCGCCAGCGGCCCCATCTCCTGGGACGAGGGCACCTGGGCCCTGTGGCTGGAGAACAAGGACGACTTCCTCTACCTGGCCGAGGACGGTTTCGTCGTCTACCGGTGGCGGGGCGACGACATGCAGGTGGAGAGCCTGGTCGCCGGCTCGGGGGAGACCGCGCGGGCGTTGTGGTCGCTGGTGGGCAGCGCGTCGTCGATCGCGCGCCATGTCGTGGCCGCCGTGGCTCCGGACGACCCGGTGCTGTGGATGCTGCGGGAGCGGTCCAACGAGGAGGTGCGGCAGGCGCGGTGGATGTTCAGGGTGCTGGACGTGGCCGCCGCGGTGGAGCGGCGGGGTTATCCGGCGTTCGTGAGCTGCGAGGCCGTGGTGACCGTGGACGATCCGCTGGGTGGTGGGGGGTCGTGGCGGCTGGAGGTCTCGGGTGGGTCCGGTGCGGTGACGCCCGTCGAGGAGTCCGGGGTCAGGCTCTCGGTGAACGGGTTCTCGGCGTTGTACGCGGGGGTGCCGACGGCGACGTTGCGGTTGAGCGGGCTGATGTCCGGTGACGACCGGTACGACGAGGCGCTCGACGCGGCGTTCGCCGCCAGGCCGTACATGCTGGACTACTTCTGATCGGAGGCGCGCCCGCGGCTCCCTTCCCCGGCGTACGGGCGATTACCGGTGCGTGGGCGCCCCCGCCGGGGTAAAGTCTCGTGCCGAACAGGTGTTCGGCGACGGGAGGGCGGGCCGGTGCGGGTGATGGGCGTCGATCCGGGGCTGACCCGGTGCGGCCTGGGCGCTGTCGAGGGGCGGCCGGGCGCGCCGCTGACGCTCGTGGCCGTCGGGGTGGTGCGCACCGGGGCCGACGAGGAGCTCGGCGCGCGGCTCGTCGGCATCGAGGCCGGCATCGAGCAGTGGCTCGACGACGTACGGCCCGACGCGGTGGCGGTCGAGCGCGTCTTCAGCCAGCACAACGTACGCACCGTCATGGGCACCGCGCAGGCGGCCGGGATCGCCGTGCTGTGCGCGGCCAGGCGCGGGCTTCCCGTGGCGCTGCACACGCCGTCCGAGGTCAAGGCGGCCATCACCGGCAGCGGCACCGCCGACAAGAAGCAGATCGGCGCCATGGTCACCCGGCTGCTGCGCCTGAGCGAGATGCCCAAGCCCGCCGACGCGGCCGACGCGCTGGCCCTGGCGATCTGCCACGTGTGGCGCGGCGGCGCCCAGCACCGCCTGGCCGCCGCCCTCGCCAAGGCCACCCGGAAGGACCCCAGGTCGTGATCATCCGCTTCGGGGGCGGCTTCGGGAGCTCTGGCGGCTCTGAGGGCTTTGAGGGCTCTGGCGGCTTGGGGGATGGCGCGCCGCGCGGCCGGTCCGCGCGCCCGCGGCGTGTCGTCCGTGATCATGCGGGAGGATGTCGGGCTGTGACCTTCGCCGGTGGTGTGCGGGCCCCGGCGGCGTGGAAGGATGGTGGGCTGTGATCGCGTCGGTGTCGGGCAAGGTGGCCGCGATCGCTCCCGACGGAGCCGTGATCGAGGTCGGTGGCGTCGGCATCCTCACCCACTGCACTCCGGGCACGCTCGCCACGCTGCGGATCGGGGAGGAAGCGCGCCTGGCCACGTCGCTGGTGGTGCGGGAGGAGTCACTCACCCTCTACGGGTTCGCCACGGACGACGAGCGAGCCGTGTTCGAGCTGCTGCAGACGGCCAGCGGGGTCGGGCCCAAGCTGGCGCTGGCGATGCTCGCCGTCCACATGCCCAACGCGCTGCGCGTCGCCGTGGCCAGTGCGGACCTCAAGGCGCTCACGCAGGTCCCGGGGATCGGGCAGAAGGGGGCGCAGCGGATCGTGCTGGAGCTGAAGGACCGGCTCGGCACGCCGGAGGAGGCGGTCAACGCCGCGCTCAACGGGGAGCGGCGCGTGGCGGCGTGGCGCGATCAGGTCCACTCGGGGCTGGTGGGGCTGGGCTACTCCAGCAAGGACGCCGACGAGGCCGTCGCCGTCGTGGAGCCGGTCGCCGACGCCGACCTCGCCGCCGGACGCCGTCCCCAGGTCGCCGCGCTTTTGAAGGCCGCCCTGCAATCCCTGAGCGTCCGATGACCCGCCGCCCCGTCCGTCCGCGCGCCGCGCTCTTTCGCGCCGACGTGACCGCTCGTGCCGCGCTCAAGCCCGGTTTTTACGGCGGGGCCAAGGTAACCGCACGCGCCGACGCCGGTTTCCCTCTGTCATGGCCGGTCGTGAAGGCTCACGGGCTGCTCGCCGTGACGAGCGAGTCGCAGGCCCGGCACCGTGGCCCGGCCGGGCGCCGACCGCGTTGCGCCGGCCGCCACCGCACCACGTCCCGCCGTCGCGGCGCGGTGGGCTCCGCCCGCGCGCCGGGAGCGCCCGTCGCGGCGCCGTCGCGCCGTCCGGGCTCCGGCTTGGCGCCGTCGCGCCGCCCGGCGGAACCCCGGGCGACGTCGCGCTGTCCGGGCGCACGCCTGGCGACGTTGCGAGGCCTCGGCGCCCCGACGGCGATGCGGTGGGCGGGGGTCGGTGTGAGGGGTTCGTGGGGTGTTGGCGATGGAGCCGGTGTGAGGGGGTGTGGGGGTGGGGTTTGAGCGGGAGTTGGTGTCGTCCGAGGCCGGTGGCGACGAGCTGCAGATCGAGGCGGCGCTGCGGCCCAAGCGGCTCGGCGAGTTCATCGGCCAGGGCCGGGTGCGCGAGCAGCTCTCCCTCGTGCTCGAGAGCGCCCTGCGCAGGCAGCGGCCGCCCGACCACGTGCTGATGAGCGGGTCGCCCGGGCTCGGCAAGACCACGCTGTCCATGATCATCGCCGCTGAGCTCAACGCGCCGCTGAGGATCACCTCCGGCCCTGCGCTGGAGCGGGCCGGCGACCTGGCCGCCATCCTGTCCACGCTCGCCGAGGGCGAGGTGCTGTTCATCGACGAGATCCACCGGATGGCCAGGCCCGCCGAAGAGATGCTCTATCTCGCCATGGAGGACTTCAGGGTCGACATCGTCGTCGGCAAGGGCCCGGGAGCCACGGCCATCCCGCTCGACATCGCGCCGTTCACGCTCGTCGGCGCCACCACCCGCGCCGGGCTGCTGCCCGCGCCGCTGCGCGACCGGTTCGGGTTCACCGCGCACATGGACTTCTACGAGGTCGGCGAGCTCGAGCAGGTGCTCTACCGGTCGGCCAGGCTGCTCGGCGTGGTCCTGCCCGGGGACGGGGCGCACGAGATCGCCAGGCGGTCCCGGGGGACGCCCCGTATCGCGAACCGGCTGCTCAGGCGAGTGCGGGATTTCGCGGACGTAAGGGCCGACGGGGTGATAAACCGGGAAATAGCGGCGGCGGCCCTCAACCTGTACGAAGTCGACGCCGAAGGGCTCGACCGGCTCGACAGGGCGGTCCTGGACGTGCTGCTGAAGAAGTTCGGTGGCGGCCCGGTCGGCCTGTCGACGCTGGCCGTGGCCGTAGGGGAGGAGCCGGAGACCGTCGAAGTGGTGGCCGAGCCGTTCCTCGTACGCCAGGGCCTGCTGGCCAGGACCCCGCGCGGCCGGGTCGCGACGGCGGCCGCCTGGAGTCATCTCGGCATGACCCCGCCCCCCGACGCGTTCGGAGCAGCGGTATTCGACTCAGACGGCTGATCACAGAACGGTTGCAACCGTTTCAAAATGGGAACTTCCCCGCGCGCCGAAACGCTGCCTCGTTGCCGCGTTTCGCAACAACGGCCTACACTCCGTGGCTTGGCTGGCTGTGTAGGCTGACGGGCTGAGCGGCGCGGCCCCGACGCAACGCACGGAATTTCCGGCGCGAGGCCGGTGTCAACTTCTTGTACGACAATGGAAGGTCGCCCCTTATGGACATGGGACAACTCGGTAGCATCCTGCCGCTGATTCTGCTGGTGGTGGTGTTCTACTTCCTGCTGATCCGCCCTCAGCGCAAGCGTCAGCAAGAGGCGATCCAAATGCAGAACTCCCTGGCTCCGGGCGCCCGGGTCATGACCACGACCGGGCTGTTCGGCACCGTGGTGACGGTGGACAATGAGGACGTGGTCCTCGAGATCGCACCGGGGATCGAGACCCGCTGGGTGAAGGCCGCGATCGGCCGTGTGGTCACGCCCGGGGACGCTCCCGCGGCGGACGAGTCCTCCGACGACGACGCCGCACCGGGTGAGGAGGGCAAGAAGGAGTCCGAGGCCACCGTGGATCGCAACGATGACCAGGACTCCAGCACCAAGCAGTCCTGACTAAGCTCTGCGACAAACCTCTATCTGAAAGAACTGACGACCAGTGGCCCGACCGACCAGCCGCCACAGCCGACCGGGGCGAACGCTCCTGGTGCTGCTGGCGCTCATCCTCGCCCTGGGCGGGACGATGTTCCTGCAGAAGGCGTTCACGCCCAAGCTGGGTCTCGACCTCGCCGGCGGCACGACGGTGACTCTGTCCCCGGTGACCCAGAACAACACGGCACCGCCGGATGAGATTCTCGATCGCGCAGTCAACATCATCCGCGATCGAGTCAACGGCAACGGCATCTCCGACGCGGAGGTCGCCAGGTCCGGCAGCAACATCATCATCTCGATCCCGGGCGTCGGACAGAGCGAGGCCATCAAGCTGGTCGCCACCACCGCGGAGCTGCGTTTCCGCCAGGTGCTGGCCATGGAGGCCACGCAGGTTCCGCAGAACCTGGCCACCAACGCGCCGACGCCGAACCCGTCGGCTTCGGCGAGCCAGTCCGCCACTCCCAAGTCTGACAAGTCCACCACCCCCAGGTCGGACAAGTCCGGCTCGCCCGCGGTCTCCACGCCCCAGCCCAGCGCGTCCCCGACGGGCAAGGCGTTGTCGTCCGCGCTGACCGCGCCGACGCCCGCCGCGTCGGGGCAGCCGGCCGCCACGGACAACCCCCAGCAGCCGGCCGCCACGGACAACCCTCAGAAGCAGCAGAAGAAGGGCCAGGACGCCAAGGCCAGCCCGACGGCGGCCCCGTCCGGCCAGCCCAGCACGCCGCCCGCGCAGAACCCCAACGCCGGCGTCAACACCCAGGGCATCGACCCGGCGGTGCTGGCCCAGTTCAACAAGCTTGACTGCGCCAACCCGGCCAACCGCGGCCAGGGCGTCCAGGACGACCCGAAGAAGCAGTTCGCCGGCTGCGAGACCGACGGCAGCTACAAGTACGTCCTCGACGTCGCCAAGGTCGTCGGCACCGACATCGACACGGCTTCGGCGGGCGTCCGGCAGGGCACCGTCGAGTGGGTCGTCCAGCTCGACTTCAAGAGCAAGGGCGCGGCCGAGTGGAGCAAGCTCACCACGGCCGCCTACAACTCCCAGGAGCCGCGCAACAAGGTCGCGGTCGTGCTCGACGGCGTCGTCATCACCGCCCCCAACATCATCAGCCCGATCCCCGGCGGCCGGGCCGAGATCACCGGCGGGTTCGACCAGCTCAGCGCCACCGCGCTGGCCGACCAGCTCAAGTACGGCGCGCTGCCGCTGAAGTTCAACCGCAGCTCGGTCGACACGGTCTCCTCGACGCTGGGCCAGGACCAGCTGCAGGGCGGTCTGATCGCGGGCCTCATCGGCCTCGTGCTCGTCGTGGTCTACTCGATGCTCTACTACCGCGGCCTCGGCATCGTGGCGGTGCTGAGCCTCGTGGTCGCCACGATCCTGACCTACACGGCGGTGGTCGTGCTTGGCCACAACGCCAACTTCCGGCTCTCGTTGCCGCACATCATCGGCCTCGTGGTCTCGATCGGCATCACCGCCGACTCCTTCATCGTCTACTTCGAACGCATACGTGACGAGATGAAGGAGGGCCACCGGACTCTCCGCGCGGCCGTCGAGGTGGCCTGGGTCCGCGCCCGGCGCACGATCCTGATCGCCGACGCCGTCATGTTCATCGCCGCGATCGTGCTCTACTTCCTGGCGGTGGGCGGTGTGGCCGGGTTCGCCTTCGCGATGGGCCTGACCACGCTGATCGACATCGTGGTGGTGTTCCTGTTCACGAAGCCGTTCATCGCCCTGCTGGCGAGGCTGAAGTTCTTCGCCAAGGGGCACCCGCTGTCCGGCCTCGACGCCGAGCGCATGAGCGAGGTCGGCTCGTCCGGCCGCCCGACCACTCCGCAGGAGGCCTGAGATGGGACTGGCGCGTCGCCTCTACCGCGGCGAGATCAATGTCGACTTCGTCGGCCAATGGAGGCTCTGGTACAGCCTGTCGGGCATTCTGCTGCTCATCTCGATCGCGGGTCTGCTGATCAACGGGCTCAACCTGGGCGTGGAGTTCAGGGGCGGCACGGTCTTCTCGTTCAAGTCCGAGCAGGCCACCGTCCAGGAGGTCCGCGAGGCCGTCCTCGATCAGGGCGCGCACCAGGCGATCGTCCAGTCGGCCGGCACCGGCGGCTGGCGGGTGACCACCGAGAGCCTCCCGGAGAACACCAGGGAGCAGGTGCAGTCCCAGATCGCCAAGGACTTCAACACTCCGGTCGGGCAGGTCAGCGTGCAGGCCATCGGCCCGTCCTGGGGCGGTGAGGTCTCGCAGAAGGCCTGGATCGGCCTGGGCGTGTTCATGCTGGCGATCATCCTGTACCTGTCGATGGCGTTCGAGCCGAAGATGGCCATGTCGGCGATCGTCGCGCTCATCCACGACCTCGTCATCACGGCCGGCATCTACGCCTGGTCGGGCTTCGAGGTCACGCCGGCCACGCTGCTGGGCTTCCTGACCATCCTCGGTTATTCGCTCTACGACGCGGTCGTGGTGTTCGACATGATCAAGGAGGTCACGGCCAAGCTGGGGCACACGTCGAAGATGACGTACTCGATGGCGGCCAACAACGCGCTCAACCACACGCTGATCCGGTCGCTGAACACCTCGCTGGTCGCGATCCTGCCGGTGGCGGCGATCCTGTTCATCGGCACCACGCTGCTCGGCGCGGGCACGCTGAAGGACCTGTCGCTGGCGCTGTTCGTCGGCATGATCGTCGGTACGTACTCCTCGCTGTGCGTCGCCACGCCGCTGCTGGTGACGTTGAAGGAGCGGGAGCCGAAGTACCAGGCCATCGCCAGGAGGCTGGCCTCGACGGGAAGCGGCAAGGGGCCGAAGGGTTCCAAAAGCGCGGCCGTAGCCAAGGGATAACCGGCGCACAGACACGTACGACGCCCTCAGCCTTCACGGGATGGGGGCGTCGTTGTGTGCGCGGGATGCACCATCGCGACTCCTCCGCTTCCTGAGAGGAAGCGGCTTCTCGCTTTCCCCGGCAGAGGTATCCGGAGTCGGCGACGGCCAAGCCCTGACCGGTGCCCTGCTGGGGCACGAGGAAACGCTATCAGGGAGGCGATTCCCCAGCCGGATGATTCCGGCAGTACCCTCTCGAGGTCCGATGGAGCCCGGCACACCGCCGGTGCACGATTGCGAGGAGACGCCATGACCGAGCTGAGCACGATGATCCTGGACAGGATCAGGGACGTGCCCGACTACCCCAAGCCGGGCGTGATGTTCAAGGACATCACCCCGCTGCTGGGCGACCCGGTCGCCATGGCGGCCGTGGTGGACGAACTGGCCGGGCTTCACCAGGTGGACAAGATCGTGGGCATCGAGGCGCGCGGGTTCATCCTCGCGGCTCCGGTGGCGTACCGGGCGGGGGCGGGTTTCGTACCGGTACGGAAGAAGGGGAAACTGCCCGCCGAAACCCTCGAAGAGTCCTACGATCTGGAGTACGGCTCCGCGACCATCGAGGTCCACCGTGACGCCTTCACGCCCGGCGACCGCGTTCTCGTGGTCGACGACGTGCTGGCCACGGGCGGCACCGCGAGGGCTGCCGTGGAGTTGGTGAAGAGGGCCGGCGCCGAGGTCGTCGGCATCGCCGTGCTCATGGAACTGGCCTTTCTCAAGGGACGTGAGCGGGTGACGGGAGTGGACCTGCACTCCCTCGTGATCGTCTGAGCCCGACCCGCGACGGCCCAGGTTCGCCGCCTGGATACACTGGGGGATCTGGACTCGAACGTGAGGAGCCATTGCGTGAGGAGTCTGTGTGCCCCGTGATGTGGTCGTGCCCGACGTAACCGACTCCGGCAACGCCGAGGCGTCCGGCGTTCCAGCGGTGCGTCGACGGCGATTTGGGGGTGGGGCCATGAATCCGGTGCTGGAGCCGTTGTTCCGCACGGTCCGCGCCACCCACCCCAAGGCCGACCTGCGCGTGATCGAGCGTGCGTACGACGTCGCCGCCTACCACCACCGCGACCAGAAGCGGAAGTCCGGCGACCCGTACATCACCCACCCGCTGGCCGTGGCCACGATCCTGGCCGAGCTCGGCACCGACGACGAGACCCTGTGCGCCGCGCTGCTCCACGACACGGTGGAGGACACCGCCTACAGCCTCGACGAGCTGCGCGGCGACTTCGGCGACACCATCGGGTCCCTGGTCGACGGCGTGACCAAGCTGGACAAGGTGAAGTTCGGCGACGCCGCGCAGGCCGAGACCGTGCGCAAGATGGTCGTCGCCATGTCGCGCGACATCCGCGTGCTGATCATCAAGCTCGCCGACCGGCTCCACAACATGCGCACCATGCGCTACCTCCCCGAGCACAAGCGCCACCAGAAGTCGCGCGAGACGCTGGAGATCTTCGCCCCGCTGGCCCACCGCCTGGGCATGAACACGATCAAGTGGGAGCTCGAGGACCTGGCCTTCGCCATGCTCTACCCCAAGCGCTACGACGAGATCGCGCGCATGGTGTCGGAGCGGGCGCCGCGCCGCGACCTGTTCCTGCAGGAGGTCATCGAGAAGGTCTCCGGCGACCTGCGCGAGGCCAAGATCCGCGCCGTGGTCAAGGGCCGGCCGAAGCACTACTACTCGGTCTACCAGAAGATGATCGCCCGCGACGTGGCCTTCGACGACATCTACGACCTGGTGGGCATCCGCGTCCTCGTCGACAGCGTGCGCGACTGCTACGCCGCGCTCGGCACCATCCACGCCCGGTGGAACCCGGTGCCGGGGCGGTTCAAGGACTACATCGCGATGCCCAAGTTCAACATGTACCAGTCGCTGCACACCACGGTGATCGGTCCCGAGGGCAAGCCGGTGGAGCTGCAGATCCGCACCCACGCGATGCACCACCGGGCCGAGTACGGCGTGGCCGCGCACTGGAAGTACAAGGAAGAGGTCGGCAGCCCCGGCCCCACCGGCAAGGTCAAGCCGGGCAGCGACATGGCCTGGCTGCGCCAGCTCCTCGACTGGCAGAAGGAGACCTCCGACCCGGGCGAGTTCCTGGAGTCGCTGCGGTTCGACCTGTCGGTGTCCGAGGTCTACGTCTTCACCCCGAAGGGGCAGGTCATCGCGCTGCCCGAGGGGGCCACGCCGGTCGACTTCGCGTACGCCGTGCACACCGAGGTGGGTCACCGCTGCATCGGCGCCCGGGTCAACGGGCGGCTGGTGCCGCTGGAGTCGCGGCTCGGCAACGGCGACACGGTCGAGATCTTCACCTCCAAGTCGCCGGACGCCGGGCCGTCGCGCGACTGGCTCAAGTTCGTCAAGTCGGGCCGGGCCCGCAACAAGATCCGGCAGTGGTTCTCCAAGGAGCGCCGCGAGACCGCGATCGAGGCGGGCAAGGAGGCCATCGGGCGGGCCATGCGCAAGCAGGGCCTGCCGCTGCAGCGGCTGATGTCCGGCGAGGCGCTGCTGGCGCTCGCCCGCGACCTGCGCTACCCCGACGTCTCCGCGCTCTACGCGGCCGTGGGGGAGGGGCACATCGCGGCGCAGGCCGTCGTGCAGAAGCTGGTGGCCTCGATCGGCGGCGTCGACAGCGCCGAGGAGGACATCGCCGAGACCTCGCTGCCCACCCGGCTGCGCGGCCGCCCCCGCGGTGGCGGCGCGGGCGTGGTCGTGGCGGGCGACGCCGACGTGTGGGTACGCCTGTCGAAGTGCTGCACCCCGGTGCCCGGTGACGAGATCGTCGGGTTCGTCACGAGGGGGCACGGGGTGTCGGTGCACCGCGGCGACTGCACCAACGTGCAGCAGCTCAAGGAGCAGCCCGACCGGCTCGTCGAGGTCAGCTGGTCGCCCAGCGACGACAGCGTGTTCCTGGTCGCGATCCAGGTGGAGGCGCTGGACCGGCCGCGCCTGCTGTCCGACGTCACGCGTACGCTCTCCGACCAGCACGTCAACATCCTGAGCGCGTCGGTCACGACGTCCCGGGACCGGGTGGCGATCAGCAAGTTCACGTTCGAGATGGGCGATCCCAAGCACCTGGGGCACGTGCTCAAGGCCGTGCGCAGCATCCAGGGCGTGTTCGACGTCTACCGCGTCAGCGGCGCCGGCAACTGACCGCTTCCGGGGCGCCGGGCCCCGGCGGCGGGTCAGCGGGGGCGGAGGTCGGGGAGGTTGACGACGATGGCCTCCTGGGTGCTGCGGGCGATGACGACCACGGCCTCCTGCGACGGGTCCGGATTCTCCTCGCGATGGGGCACGTACGGCGGCACGAAGATGTAGTCGCCGGGCTTGGTGTCCAGCCGCACCTCCCGCCCGTCCTCCAGGAACACGAACGACGGCGTGCCGCTGACCACGTAGATGGCCGTCTCCGAGGCCCCGTGGTGGTGGTCGGACGAGCGCGTGGCGGGCGCGACGTGGGTCTCGCCCATCCAGAGGCGGACGGACCCGGCCGTGGCCCCGCTGATGGCCGCGAGCCTGCGCATGCCGGAGCTCTGCGCCGTCTCGCCCGAGAGCTCCCCTGAGGGCACGTGACGCAGCGGCTGGTGGAACGGGTCACCCTCGGCCCGGTAACCCTCCCAGAGACGCCCTCCAGCGCGTTCCAGGACGTCCGAGGCGACGGCGGCCAGCCGTGCCGAGTCGTCGACGGCGCCGAGCAGCGCCTCCGCCAGCACCGGGTCGTGGGCGCGCAGCTCGCGCAGCAGCCACTTGCCGCTCCCCTGCCACCTGCGCCCCAGCCCGAGCGCCATCCTGGCGGTCTCCTGCGCCACCTGCCACCGGATGAACGTCCGCTCGCCGGCGTCCGTGGCCCCCGAGAGGTCGTCCAGGAGGTCGGAGAGGGCGTATCTGGCCCGTTCGGCCTGTGAGCTGGTCAGACCGCCCGGTCCGGCCGTCAGGCGCTCGCTCAGCGCCGCCTGGAGGTCGCTGGCCCGGCCGCTGGTCCGGTCGGTCAGCACCGCGCCCTCGGCGCACATGCGGGCCAGGCTCGGCTGGCGCCGGTCGAAGTCCTTGTCGAGGTAGGCGCGCAGGCTGGTCTCGCTGTGCACGAACAGCTCCACGGGCCACTCGCGCCACCGCAGCGACTCGCGGTAGGGGGTGGGCAGGCCGTCGAGCACCACGACGACGTCGAGGTCGGAGGTGCTGGTGCGGCGCTCGGTGAGGGCGCTGCCGCCGACGAAGGCGTACAGGGCCCCCGGGAACATCTCCTCGACGAGGGCACGTGCGGCGCTGACGGGATCCATGCCCGCCAGCCTAGGTCTCAGCCCCTTCCGCCGCCGCCCCATTTCACGCACCGCCGCCACTCGCTCGCGCACGGTCGCGTGGCCCGGTGGAGACCGGAAGGGGCCTCCACCGGGATCAGCTGAACTCGGCGAGCGTGCGCTCGGCCTCCTCCAGCCACGAGCGCCGGGCGATCAGCGCCTCCTCGGTCTCCTTGATGTCCTTGGCGCGACCGGCCGTCTGCGCCTTGGACAGCCGCTTCTCCAGCTGATCGATCGAGGTGCGCAGCTGGTCGACGGTGCTCTGCGCACGGGCCCTGGCCTCCGGGTTGGAGCGCTTCCACTCGGCGTCCTCGGCCTTGCGCACGGCCTCGTCCACCTTGCGCAGCCCGCCCTCGAGCCGGTCGCGCTGCTCGCGCGGCACCGGGCCGGCGGCCTCCCAGCGCTCCAGGATGTTCCGCAGCGCCGAGCGGGCCGTGCGCACGTCCGTGACCGGGAGGATCTTCTCGGCGTCGGCCAGCAGCACCTCCTTGACCTCCGCGTTGGCGGCCAGCGAGGCGTCGCGCTCGGCGAAGACGGCGGAACGGGCCTGGAAGAACTGGTCCTGCGCGCCCTTGAAGCGGGCCCACAGCTCGTCCTCGGCCTCGCGCGAGGCCCGGCCGGCGCTCTTCCACTGCTGCATCAGCTCGCGGTAGATCGCCGCGGTCTGGCCCCAGTCGGTCGAGTCGGCCAGCGCCTCGGCCTCGGCGACGATGCGCTCCTTGGCCGCCCGCACGCCCTCGCGCTGCTCGTCGAGCCCCGCGAAGTACGTCTTGCGCCGCTTGGCGAACGCCGTACGGGCCGCCGAGAGCCGCTTCCACAGCGCGGCCTCGGTGACCCGGTCGATGCGGTCGGCGGCCTTCCACTCCTCGACGAGCTGGCGCAGCCGCTCGCCACCCGACTTCCAGTGGGTGGTCTCGTCCGCGATGCGCTCGGCCTCGGCGACGATGCGCTCCTTGACCGACCTGGCCTCGGCGCGCGCGTGCTCGCGGGCCGCCTTGACCTCCTCGCGGCGCTGGGCGACCAGCTCCGTCAGGCCGTCGAGCCGGGCCGTCAGCGCGTCGAGGTCGCCGATGGCGTGGGCGTCGGCGACGGCCTCACGCAGCTTGGCGATGTTCGCCTCGGCCTGGGCAGGAGCCAGGTCGGTGCCCTTGACGCGCTGTTCCAGCAGCTGCACCTGACCGGCCAGCTCGTCGTACTTGCGATGGAAGTAGGCCAGTGCCTCTTCGGGTTCACCGGCCTGCCAGGAGCCGACGGCCCGCTCTCCCTCAGCCGTACGCACGTAGACGGTGCCGTCGTCGTCTACCCGGCCCCACGGGTCGGTGCTCACCGTGTCCTCCCGCACTTTCCATCAGACCCTTCGGGACTACTTCGTCCCTAGTTTGTATTACGTCAGCTCTTGCTGGCGATTGTCACGTCTTTGATTTCGACGGTTTGCTTCGGCGCCCCCGTCCCGTCGCCGGCGTCCCCGATGACGCCTGCTTTGTTCACCTTGTCCAGGATGTCGAGCCCCTTGGTGATCGTACCCACCGGCGTGTAATCCGGCGTGAGCCCGATGTCTCCGAAAACGAGGAAGAACTGGCTGCCCGTGCTGCCCGGCGCCTGCGTTTTGGCCATGGCCATCACGCCGCGCTTGTACTGGGCGCCCTGGAGGTTCTCCTCGGCCATGACGTAGCCGGGGCCGCCGGTGCCGTCCTGGCTCTTGCCGTCGGCCTTGGCCGACGGGTCGCCGCACTGCAGCATCGGGAACTGGGCGCTGCCGAGCCGGTGGCACTTGCTGCCGTCGTAGTACTTCTTCTTCGCCAGGAACTCCAGCGAGTTGGTCGTGCAGGGCGCCTTGGCGTTGTTCAGCTCGACGACGATGTCGCCCTGGTTGGTCCTGAACGTCATCGTCTTGGTCGCCGGCGTGGTCTTGACCTTGGCCGGCGGCATGCCGACGTCCTTGACCTGCCCGCCTCCGGCGTCCTTGACGTAGTCGCACGTGCCCGTCGCCGCGTCGTACGGCTTGGGCCCCGCCGCGGCCGAAGCCGAGGCCGAGGCCGACGGCGCGGCGGTGTCGGCGGCCGACGCCGTGGGCGAGGAGGCCGCGTCGGTCCCCGCGTCGTTGCCGCCCAGCAGCGCGACCGCGGCGACGATGCCGCCGATCACGATCACGACGCCCACCGAGGAGCCGATGATCGCCGTGCGCTTGGCCTTCTGCTCGCGTTCGACCCGGCGATGCATCTGCCGCTCGTAGTGCTCACGAGCGAGCTGCCTCTGCCGGTCCTTCCCCGTGGCCACCGCTTTGCCTCCCATAGTCAATCAACTGAGGTGGGCGAATCGTATCGGCCAACGGGTAATGATTCGCAGCCCGGCGACCCGCACCGGTACCCTTCGGTTACATTCCCATTGGCTTTTCGACGAGATCACCTGAGGCAGATGCTCATCGCCGGCTTCCCCGCAGGGGCCTTCCAGACCAATTGTTACGTTGTCGCGCCCGCGGCCGGCGAGGAATGCGTGATCGTCGATCCAGGTCAGGACGCGACCGAGGGCGTCGACGAGCTGCTGCGCGAGCACCGGCTCAAGCCGGTCGCGGTCCTGCTCACCCACGGCCACCTCGACCACGTCTGGTCGGTGGCCCCGGTCTGCGGCGCGCGTGACGTCCCCGCGTGGATCCACCCCGACGACCGCCACCTGCTGAGCGACCCGGCCGCCGGCTGGTCGGGCACGAGCGCCTCGATGTTCGGCGGGCTGACGCTGAGCGAGCCCGACGACGTGCGCGAGCTGTCCGACGGGGCCGTGCTGGAGCTGGCGGGCCTCGAGCTCGTGGTCGACCACACGCCCGGCCATACCAGGGGGTCGGTGAGCTTCCGGCTGCCCGGCGACGAGATCATGTTCTCGGGCGACCTGCTGTTCGCCGGCTCCATCGGCCGCACCGACCTGCCCGGCGGTGACTACACGACCATTTTGCGCAGCCTGGCTGCCAAGTGCCTGACGCTGCCTGACGATACGGTCGTCCTGCCGGGCCACGGACCACAGACGACGATCGGCCGCGAGCGCGCTACCAACCCATATTTGAAGGAAGCGGCGCCGCAGTCCGGTCCCACACGAGGGATCTAATGAGCTTCCAAGCACCTAAAGGTGTCAAAGAGTACGTTCCACCGCAAGCCTCGACGTTCTACGCGATTCGCGGAGCTTTCGCCGAGACGGCCCGGCGGGCCGGATACTCGTACCTGGAGACCGCGGTCTTCGAGGACACCCAGCTGTTCGCCCGTGGCGTCGGCGAGTCCACCGACGTCGTGAGCAAGGAGATGTACACCTTCACCGACCGCGGCGGCCGGTCGCTGACGCTGCGCCCGGAGTTCACCGCCGGCGTGCTGCGCGCGGTCCTGGAGTACGGCCTGCACCGCGGCCAGCTCCCGGTCAAGGTCTGGACCGACGGCCCGGTGTTCCGCGCGGAGGCGCCCCAGGAGGGCCGCTACCGCCAGTTCTACCAGCTCGACCTGGAGGCCATCGGCAGCGAGGACCCGGCCGTCGACGCCGAGACGATCGCGCTGGCCGCGCAGTGGTACGCCGCGCTCGGCCTCACCCAGGTGCGGCTGCTGCTCAACTCGCTGGGCTGCAAGGAGTGCCGGCCGATCTACCGAGCCCGGCTGCAGGAGTTCCTGCGCGCGCTCGACCTCGACGAGGCCACCAGGGCCCGCATCGAGATCAATCCGTTGCGCGTGCTCGACGACCGGCGCCCGGAGGTGCGCGCCCAGCTCGAGGACGCGCCGCTCATCGGCGACCACCTCTGCGCCGACTGCACGGCCTACCACGACCGGGTCAAGCAGCTCCTGGCCGACCTGGACATCCCGTGGGAGGACGCGCCCAGGCTGGTGCGCGGGCTCGACTACTACACCCGCACCACCTTCGAGTTCGACCACCCGCTGCTGGGCGCGCAGTCCGGCATCGGCGGCGGCGGCCGCTACGACGGGCTCTCCGAGGCCATCGGCGGGCCGGCGCTGCCCGGTATCGGCTTCGGGCTCGGTCTCGACCGCACCGTCATCGCCCTGGAGCGGGAGGGCGTCGTGCTCGACACCCCCGCCCGCTGCGAGGTGTACGGTGTGGCGCTGGGCGACGAGGCGGCGCGGGACATGTTCAGGCTCGTGAGCGAGCTGCGCGCGGCCGGTGTCGCCGCCGACATGTCCTTCGGCGGCAAGGGGCTCAAGGGCGCGATGAAGGGGGCCGATCGTTCCGGCGCCCGTTTTGCCCTGATCCTGGGCGAGCGTGACCTGGCGGCCAAGGCCGTGCAAGTGAAGGACCTGACCACCGCTGAGCAGACCGAGGTGCCCTTGGCCGAGGTCGTCGACTTTTTGAAAGGGAAACTGCAGTGATCCGCACGCACAAGGCCGGGTCGCTCCGCGAGGAGCACACCGGGCAGCAGGTGACGCTCGCAGGATGGGTGGCCCGCCGCCGTGACCACGGCGGCGTGGTCTTCATCGACCTGCGCGACGCCTCCGGCTCGGCGCAGGTGGTCTTCCGCGAGGAGGACCACGCCCACGACCTGCGCGCCGAATACTGCGTGAAGGTCGTCGGCCAGGTCAGGGTCCGCCCCGAGGGCAACGAGAACCCCGACCTGCCCACCGGCGCGATCGAGGTCGTGGCCGAGCAGGTCGAGGTGCTGAGCGAGTCCGCGCCGCTGCCCTTCCCGATCGAGGGCAACGTGGGGGTCTCGGAGGAGGCCCGCCTCAAGTACCGCTACCTCGACATCCGCCGCCAGCAGGTGGCCAACGCCATGCGCACCCGCTCCAAGGCCACCTACCTCGCCAACGAGGTGATGCACGAGCTGGGCTTCGTCTACGTCGAGACGCCGACCCTGACCCGCTCCACGCCCGAGGGCGCGCGCGACTTCCTGGTCCCGGTGCGCCTGCAGCCCGGCAACTGGTACGCCCTGCCCCAGTCGCCCCAGCTGTTCAAGCAGCTCCTCCAGGTCGCCGGCCTCGAACGCTACTACCAGCTCGCCAAGTGCTACCGCGACGAGGACCTGCGGGCCGACCGGCAGCCGGAGTTCACGCAGATCGACGTCGAGATGTCCTTCGTGGACCAGGAGGACGTCATCGAGGTCGGCGAGAAGCTGATCGGCCGGCTGTGGAAGGAGATCGCCGGCTACGAGCTGTCGACGCCGCTGCCGCGCATGACGTACGCCGACGCGATGGCCCGCTACGGCTCCGACAAGCCGGACCTGCGCTTCGGCCAGGAGCTGGTCGAGATGACCGGCTACTTCGCGGGCACGCCCTTCCGCGTCTTCCAGGCCGAGTACGTCGGCGCCGTGGTCATGCCGGGCGGCGCCTCGCAGACGCGCAAGGAGCTCGACGGCTGGCAGGATTGGGCGCGCAGCCGCGGCGCCAAGGGCCTGGCCTACGTGCTCGTCCAGGAGGACGGCACGCTGGGCGGCCCCGTCGCCAAGAACCTCACCGAGGAGGAGCTCTCCGGGCTCGCGGCCAAGGTCGGCGCCGAGCCGGGCGACGCGATCTTCTTCGCGGCCGGCCCGAAGCACTCCTCGCGCGACCTGCTCGGGGCGGCCCGCCTGGAGATCGGCCGCCGCTGCGGCCTGATCGACGAGTCGGCGTGGGCGTTCCTGTGGGTCGTCGACGCCCCCATGTTCGAGCCCGTGTACGACGAGGTGGGCCGCGAGATCGGCTGGACCGCCGTGCACCACCCGTTCACCGGGCCGAAGCCGGAGTGGGCCGACAACTTCCAGGACCACCCGGGCGAGGCGCTGGCGTACGCGTACGACATGGTCTGCAACGGCATGGAGATCGGCGGCGGCTCGATCCGTATCCACCGGGCCGAGATGCAGCAGCGCGTCTTCGACGTGCTGGGCATCTCCAAGGAGGAGGCGGAGAGCAAGTTCGGCTTCCTGCTGGAGGCGTTCAAGTACGGGCCCCCGCCGCACGGCGGCATCGCCTACGGCTGGGACCGCATCTGCATGCTGCTGTCCGGCGGCGACTCGATCCGTGACGTGATCGCGTTCCCGAAGACGGCCTCCGGCTTCGACCCGCTCACGGGCGCGCCCACGCCGATCACGGGCGAGCAGCGCAAGGAGGCGGGCGTCGACGCCAAGCCCAAGGCCGAGGTCTAGGCATGTGAGAACGGCGGGCACCGGAGCCGGTGCCCGCCGTTCTCGCTGTCGCCCTACTTGAAGGTGATGTTCTTGATGATCACCGGGTTCTTGGGCGCCGTGGTGCCGCCGTCGCCGGTGATGTCGGCATCGTTGAGGAGCAGGTCCTTGCCGCTGGTGGCCAGCCCCTGCAGCATGTCCATGCCCTGGCTGACCACGCCGATCACGTTGTAGCCCGAGCCGATCTGGCTGTTCTCGTCCGACAGCGAGATGGCGAACTGGCTGTTGTTCTGGCCCATCGCGTCACCCGCCTGGGTCATGAACACCACGCCCTTCGACAGGGCGATGTCGGTGTTCTCGTCGCCGTAGACGTACCCCGCGGTGCCCTGGCCGTCGGTCGGGTTCTTGCCGTCGGCCTTGGCCAGCGGGTCGCCGCACTGCAGCAGGTGCACGCCGGACACGTCGGGCGTGACCAGGCGGTGGCACTTCATGTTGTCGTAGAACTTCTTCTTCGCCAGGAAGCTGAGCGAGTTGACCGAGCACGGCGCGGCGTCGGTCATGAGATCGATGACGACGGTGCCGCGGTTGGTGACGACCGTCATCTTCTTCAGCTTCATGTTGGGCTTCTTGCCCGGCAGGCCGACGAACTTGTTCGGCACCCCCGTCTCCCGCTTGTAGGTGCAGGAGACCGGGCCGGTCTTGGCCGTCGGCGTGGCCGACGGCTCCGTGGAGGCGGAAGCGGAAGCGGAGGCGGAGGCGGAAGGGCTGCTCTCCGCCGAGGCCTTGCCGGGTTCCCTGTTGACCAGCGTGGTCGCGGCGAAGATGCCGCCCGCGACCACGACGACGGCCACGCCCGCGCCGATGAAGGTGTTCCGCCGTGACTTGGTGGTCTGGGCGGCGGCGCGCTTCGCCTGCCGCTCCTTGTGCTCCCGCGCCAGCTCGCTCTGGCGGTCTTCCTCGTTCTGGCGGTCGTCGCCGCTCACCGCTATGTCCTCTCACTTTGCCCGTGCATGACCAAACAACTCCGCGCATGCTACCGGCCTTCGATATGTGCCGGACGTAAGTGGTGAAAGCGGCAGAGGACGACATGTGAGGTCGCGAACCATATGGTGCTGAGATTCGTAGTTGAAATGAGAACTAAGGAGCACCTCATGTTCGACCAGATCCTCGGCCTGCCGGCGCATCCACTGATCATTCACTTCGCCGTCGTGCTGACCCCGCTGCTGGTGGCCGCGGCGGCCGTCTACGCGATCGTCCCGCGCTGGCGTGCGTACGCGGCGTGGGCGGTGGTGCTGCTCTCCCTGGCCTCCCCGGTGGCGGTCTTCGCGGCCAAGGAGAGCGGCGAGAGCCTCAAGGCGGCCCGCTTCGCCACGGCGGACGGCGCGCTGGGGTCCCGCATCACCACGCACCAGAGCTTCGCCAACCCGCTGCTGCTGTCGGTGCTGGGGCTGGCCGTGGCCGCGCTGCTGCTCGTGTACGCCACCAGCCCGGCCCGCGACTCGGTCGGCCGCGACCGGTTCGGCCGGGCCACGACGCTGACCCTGTCGGCGCTGACGCTGGTGCTGGCCGCGGTGGCGGGCTACTACGTCTTCCGCGCAGGGGACTCGGGCGCGCGAGCGGTCTGGGGAGCGTAGTCCGCGCGTGTAATCTCATGATGTGGATAGCCTGTTCGATTCCGCGGCCGAAGAGGCCACCCCGCAGCCCCTGGCGGTGCGGATGCGACCGCGCACGCTCGACGAGGTGATCGGTCAGCGGCACCTGCTCGGCCCGGGCACCCCGCTGCGGCGCCTGGTCGAGAGCGAGGCTCCCATGTCGCTGTTCCTGTGGGGGCCGCCCGGCACCGGCAAGACCACGCTCGCCTACGTCGTCTCCAACGTCACCGAACGCCGCTTCGTCGAGGTCTCCGCCGTGTCGGCGGGCGTCAAGGACGTACGCGCCGCCATCGACAACGCGCGGCGCGAGCTCGGCATGAGCGGACGGCAGACGGTGCTGTTCGTGGACGAGGTGCACCGCTTCAACAAGGCCCAGCAGGACGCGCTGCTGCCCGCCGTCGAGAACCGCTGGGTCACCTTCATCGGCGCGACCACCGAAAACCCGTTCTTCTCGGTCATCTCACCGCTGCTGTCGCGCTCGCTGCTGCTCACCCTGGAGTCCCTGACAGAGGACGACATCCGCGCCGTGCTGGAGCGGGCCGTCTCCGACCCGCGCGGCCTCGGCGGGCGCGCCACGCTCGCGCCCCAGGCCCTGGAGCATCTCGTACGCCTGGCGGGCGGCGACGCGCGCAGGTCGCTGACGTACCTGGAGGCGGCCGCGCTGCTGGCCGACGACATCACCGTGGAGGTGGTGGAGAAGGCCGTCGACAAGGCGGCCGTACGCTATGACCGGCAGGGCGACCAGCACTACGACGTGATCAGCGCGTTCATCAAGTCGATGCGCGGCTCCGACGCCGACGCGGCCCTCCACTACCTGGCCCGCATGATCGAGGCCGGGGAGGACCCCCGCTTCATCGCCCGCCGCATCGTCATCTTCGCCTCCGAGGACGTCGGCATGGCCGACCCCACCTGCCTGCAGACCGCGGTGGCCGCGGCTCAGGCGGTGCAGCTCATCGGGCTGCCGGAGGGGCAGATCAACCTGGCGCACGCGGTCATCCACTGCGCGATGGCCCCCAAGTCCAACGCCGTGGTCAAGGCCATCGGGGCGGCCATCGGCGACGTCCGCCGCGGCCTCATCGGCCAGGTCCCCGGCCACCTCCGCGACGCCCACTACCCGGGGGCGGCCAAGCTGGGACACGGGGACGGCTACAAGTACCCGCACGACTTCGACCATGGGCTGGTGCGGCAGGAGTACGCGCCCGAGCAGGTGCGGGATCGCCGCTACTACGAGCCGACCCGCCACGGCGCCGAGGCTCCGGTCGCGGACCGCTGGGCCAAGATCCGCGACTTCCTCCGCGGCTCCTGACCCCCGTCTCGGCGGATTGTGGTGCGGTGGTGTTCGGCGCAACGTGTGCGGTGCGGTGGCGGGCGGCGAAAGGTCGTGCGGTGGGTGGGTCGGAGCCGGTGGCCGGGGTGTTCCGGACGTCCAGGAGCGTGGGGGCCGTTGGGGGAGGCGTGTGTGGCAGGGTGGGGGATGGCGTAGGTTTGGGGTGCGCGGGCGTTGGGACACGGCCCGGGCCGGGGACGGCTGGTGGCGCACGGGATCGGGGCGGCACGCGGGCGGTCGTGTGAGCGCCGGACGCCGACGCGGCAGCACGGTCAAGGCCGGCGTCCTCACCAAGGTTGTCACTCGAACGCGATAAGGTCTTGCCGTTCCGGCCCAGCGTACGAGGGAGATGAGCGCATGCTTACCGCTGGAGAGGTCGCCGGCCTGATCGCGGCCACCGGCTGGATAGTCCTGGTCTGCGTGCTCGCCATGGTGCTCATCAAGCTGGCCAGGCTGCTCACCGAAACCACCAAGGCGGTCTCCGACCTGAACGACCGCCTGACGCCGCTGCTCGACGACATGAGCGTCACGGTCAACGAGACCAACCGGCAGCTGATCGCCGTCGAGGCCATCACCAAGGACGTCAAGCAGGTCAGCGGTCACGCGGCCAAGCTCAGCGCGGTGACGCAGACCATCTTCACGGGGCCGCTGATCAAGGTGTCCTCGCTCGCGTACGGCGTCCGCCGAGCCATCGAGGCCCGCAGGCCCCGCAAGGCCGTCCCGAGGACGCGTCAGGGGCAGGCGCGATGATCAGGCGGCTGTTCTACCTGTCGCTGGGCGCGTTCCTCACCTTCTGGGTGATGCGCAGGCTGCAGGCGCTCCACCCCGACCACGTCGCCCGCAGGACGGCCAACGGCGCCGCGGGGATGCTCCGGCAGGTGAGAGACTTTACTTCCGACGCGCTCGGCGAGGCCGCGGAGCGCGAAACCGAGTTGCGAGCCCGCTTCGGGCTCGGCAACGCTGAAGACAACAACTAACGCAAAGGATGGCCAACATGGAGTCGGCAGAGATCGCCCGCCGCTTCCTGCGCTTCTTCGAGGAGCGTGGGCACAAGGTAGTGCCCTCGGCCAGCCTGATCGCTGAGGACCCCACGCTTCTCCTGGTTAATGCCGGTATGGTGCCGTTCAAGCCGTACTTCCTGGGGCAGCGCAAGCCTCCGGCGTCCCGGCTGGCCACCGCGCAGAAGTGCGTGCGCACCCCCGACATCGACGAGGTCGGCAAGACCACGCGGCACGCCACGTTCTTCCAGATGCTGGGCAACTTCTCCATCGGTGACTACTTCAAGGCCGAAGTGATCCCGTTCGCGTGGGAGCTGCTCACCCGCTCCGAGTCCGACGGCGGCTTCGGCTTCCCGGAGGACAAGCTGTGGGCGACCGTCTACCAGGACGACGACGAGGCCTACGACCTCTGGCGCAACCGCGTCGGCCTGCCCGAGCACCGCATCCAGCGGCGCGGCCTGGAGGACAACTACTGGCACATGGGCGTGCCCGGCCCCGGCGGCCCCTGCTCGGAGATCTACTACGACCGCGGCGCCGAATACGGCAAGGAGGGCGGCCCCGTCGCCGACGAGGACCGCTACCTCGAGGTGTGGAACCTCGTCTTCATGCAGTACCAGCTCAGCCAGGTCCGCACCAAGGTCGACTTCGACGTGGCGGGCGAGCTGCCGGCGAAGAACATCGACACCGGCATGGGCCTCGAGCGCATGGCCGCGATCCTGCAGGGCGTCGACAACATCTACGAGATCGACACCACGTACAAGATCCTCGACAAGGCGGCCGAGCTCACCAAGACCCGCTACGGGCGCGACCCGCGGGCCGACGTGAGCCTGCGCGTGATCGCCGACCACGTCCGCACCGGCACCATGCTGGTGGCCGACGGCGTGCTGCCCAGCAACGAGGGCCGGGGCTACGTCCTGCGCCGCATCCTGCGCAGGAGCATCCGCAACCTGCGCCTGCTCGGCTCCGGCGACGACCGCTACATGCACGAGCTGACCGACGTCGCCATCAACGTCATGGGCGAGCAGTACGCCGAGCTCAAGGTCGACGCGCCGCAGATCCACGCGGTCATCGACGCCGAGGAGGTGTCGTTCCTGGGCACGCTGCGCACCGGCACCGCGATCTTCGACGTGGCCGTCGAGGAGACCAAGCGCAAGTCCGGCACCACGCTCTCCGGCGACCAGGCGTTCAAGTTGCACGACACCTACGGCTTCCCGATCGACCTGACGCTGGAGATGGC
Source organism: Nonomuraea sp. NPDC003707 (assembly GCF_053587055.1). Lineage (NCBI taxonomy): Bacteria > Bacillati > Actinomycetota > Actinomycetes > Streptosporangiales > Streptosporangiaceae > Nonomuraea > Nonomuraea sp. NPDC003707. The sequence continues at coordinate 414,624 of NZ_JBSFNK010000007.1, forward strand.
GTCCGAGCACGGGCTCAAGGTCGACGAGGAGGGCTTCCGCCGGCTCATGAAGGAGCAGCGGCAGCTCGCCAAGGCCGACGCCGCGGCGAAGAAGACCGGCAATGCCGACATCTCCGTCTTCGGGCAGCTGCTGGAGAAGGCGGGCAAGGTCGAGTTCCTCGGCTACGACCAGACCGAGGCCGACACGAGCGTGGTCGGCATCCTTGTCGACGGCGTGCCCGTCCCGGCGGCCGGTGCGGGCGCGACCGTGGAGGTCGTGCTCGGGCGCACCCCGTTCTACGCCGAGGGCGGCGGCCAGCTCGCCGACCAGGGCGTGATCCGCACCAGCGGCGCCGAGGTCGAGATCGTCGACGTGCAGACGCCGCTCGCGGGCCTGGTCGTGCACCGCGGCAAGATCCGCAGTGGTGAGCTCAAGGTCGGCGACGACGCGCAGGCGGAGATCGACCTCGAGCGCCGCCGCGCGATCTCGCGCAGCCACAGCGCCACCCACCTCGTCCACCGCGGCTTCAAGAACGCGCTCGGCGAGACGGCGGCCCAGGCCGGCTCGGAGAACTCGCCCGGCCGCTTCCGCTTCGACTTCACGGCGGCGGGCGCGGTGCCGGCCAGCGTGCTGCGCGACGTCGAGGACGAGGTCAACGCCGTGCTCATCAACGACCTCAAGGTCAACGCCTTCTACACCTCGCAGGCGGAGGCCAGGGCGATGGGCGCGCTGGCGATGTTCGGCGAGAAGTACGGTGACGAGGTCCGCGTCGTCGAGATCGGCGACTACTCGCGCGAGCTGTGCGGTGGCACCCACGTCCACAGCTCGGGCCAGCTCGGCCTGGTCAAGGTGCTGGGCGAGCAGTCGGTCGGCGCGGGCGTGCGCCGCGTCGAGGCGCTCGTCGGCATCGACGCCTTCCGCTTCCTGGCCCGCGAGAGCGTGCTGGTCGCGCAGCTCACCGAGCAGCTCAAGGCGCGCCGCGAGGAGCTGCCCGAGCGCATCGACGGCATCGTCACCCGGCTGCGCACGGCGGAGAAGGAGCTGGAGAAGATCCGCTCCGCCCAGGTGCTCCAGGTGGCCGGTGATCTCGCCGCCAAGGCGGGCGACCTGGGTGGAGTCTCCGTTGTGACACACCGCGCGCCTGATGGCACCGGTGCGGATGATCTGCGTAAGCTCGCGCTGGATGTGCGTGGCAGGTTCCCGGCGGACCGGCCGGCGGTCATCGTGATCGCCGGCGTCCCCTCCGACCGACCTGTGGTGGTTGCTGCGGTCAACGAGGCGGGGCGCGAGCGCGGGCTCAAGGCCGGGAAGCTGGTCGGCGTCGCCGCCAAGGCTCTTGGGGGTGGCGGTGGCGGCAAGGACGACGTCGCGCAGGGCGGCGGCACACGGCCGGACGCGATCGGCGAGGCGCTGCAGCAGGTCGAGCAGGCTGTCGCGGATCAGCTCGGCTGATATGAGGTTCGGCACGCGGATCGGCGTGGACGTCGGATCCGTACGTATCGGCGTGGCCCGCAGTGACCCTTCCGGGTTTCTGGCCACGCCGGTCGAGACCGTCAGGCGAGGCAAGGGCGACCTCGACCGCATCGCCGCGATCGTCGCGGAGCACGAGGCGATCGAGGTGATCGTGGGGCTGCCCACCTCGCTGTCCGGCCGCGAGGGGCAGGCGGCGGGGCTGGCCCGCCAGTTCGCCGCCGATCTCGCGGTCCGGCTCGCGCCGACGCCCGTGCGGCTGTTCGACGAGCGGCTGACCACGGTCGCCGCCACGCATGGGCTGCGTGCCAGCGGCATGAAAGCCAAGAAGCAGCGCGGCGTCGTGGATCAGGCCGCGGCCGTCGTGCTGCTGCAGGACGCGCTCGACTCCGAACGCGCCACCGAAAGACCCCCAGGCAGGCCCGTCGTACCGCCCCCAGCGGCCGACGGACCTGCCTCATGAGCGCGCGCGACACGGGGGTCGCGCCCGCGCAGGCGGAGTACACGGCAGGACGCATGGCCACAGCGTGGCCGCGGGTCCGCTGCCGGGTCGATCGCAGGGCTGACGGCTCGGCGGCTGTGAGGGTTCTGGCCGTCCGCATCGCCGACGGTGGGGTGGCCGCGTGAACGGCAGGCCCGATGGTGAGGACGACCTCGGCGACATGATCCCGTTCTCCTCCGGTGACTCCGAGCAGGACAGGCCGGAGGACCCGGCCGCGCGCGAGCCGAACCCAGAGCGACAGCGGCCCGAGCCCGATGCGACGGCCGGCCCTGATGCGGCGGCGGAGCCTGATGCGTCGGCGGGAGTCGGCGCAGCGGAAGCCGGGACGGCGGAAGTAGGCACGGCGGAGGTCGGCGCTGCGGAAGCCGGGGCGGTGGAGGCCGGGGCGGTGGGGGAGACGGCGGTCGGGGTGCCGGCCGCGCCTCGCCAGCGGGCCTTGCGCAAGGCCGGGATGGTCTCCGCGGGCCTGATCGTGTCCCTGGTGGCCTTGGGGGCGGGTGGGATCGCGGTGCTCAAGCCGTACCTGAGCCCAGAAGACTTCGACGGGCCCGGCAGCGGCGCCGTGACGGTGCGGATCGCGCCGGGTTCGAGCGCGCAGGCCATCGGCTCCGTGCTGGCCGAGGCCGGGGTGGTGGCGAGCGCGCAGTCGTTCGTACGGGTGACGGAGGAGCGCGCGGTCACCAACCGGCTGCGGCCCGGGCACTACCGGATGCGCAAGGGCATGGCCGCCAAAGCGGCGCTCGACCTGCTGCTCGCGCCCTCGTCCAGGGTCGTGCGGCGCGTCACCGTCCCCGAGGGTCTGCGGACGTCCGAGGTGCTGGCCCGCGTCGCCAAACTGGCCGGGCTGCCGCTCAAGGAGCTGCAGGGCGTCGACAAGGCTCTCGTCGGCCTGCCCTCGTACGCGGAGGGGCTCGAGGGGTTCCTCTTCCCCGCCACGTATGAGATCGAGCCCGGTGACACGGCCGTGGACGTGCTCGCGGCGATGGTCGAGCGCTTCCAGCTCGCGGCCCGCCAGATCGGCCTGGAGAAGGAGGCGGCCCGCAAGCACGTGACGCCGCTGGAGGCCGTCACGGTGGCCAGCATGATCCAGGCCGAGGGCGGGGTCGACGCGGATTACCCGAAGATCTCCAGGGTGATCTACAACCGCCTCCAGAAGGGCACCCCGCTGGAGATCGACAGCACCGTCCTGTACGCGCAGAACCGGCGGAGTCTGAAGATTACGGAGCGTGACACCAAGGTCGACTCTCCCTACAACACCTACCAGCACAAAGGGCTGCCGCCGGGGCCCATCGCGAATCCCGGGGAGAAGGCGCTGATGGCGGCCCTGAACCCAGCCCAAGGCGATTGGCACTGGTTTGTGACGACAGATCCGGCGCATAGAATCACCAAATTCACCGACAAAGAGAGCGAGTTCGTGAGATACCGGGAAGAGCTGAATAAGAACCTCGGGACGAGTTGATGTTCGGCGGGACCCCCTCCGTCCCGGCGCAAATGCCCCAAAACGGGTCATGCGTCCTCTTTCCATCCCTTAGCATGGCTACCCAGAGTGATCTCCGCTGGTCGTGGGAGCATGTCCGGCGGGCCCCCCAGTTCCGCTCGGTGACCCAAGCCGGTTTGGCGGTTTCGCTTGACGCCCGGCCGGTCATACCGGGAGATTGGCCAGCGCACCTATGAACGATCTCGATCTGAACACTCTCCTCGGCGCCGAGGACGACGGCGGTCGTACCCGGCGCACTCGCGGCGGCCGTGGCGGCCGCCGGCGGCGCCGACGCCGCAACCGTGGCGGCTTCGTCGCGCCGCTGCTCGCCTTCGTCGTGCTGGCGGGCATCATCGGCGGCGGCGGTTACTACGGCTACATGTGGCTCAACGACGCGCTCGTGCCCGACGACTACACCGGTCAGGGCACCGGCGAGGTCGTCGTGGAGATCAAGGACGGCCAGAGCGCCTCGGACGTGGCGCAGGAGTTGGAGAAGCAGGGCGTCGTGGCCAGCGCCAGGGCGTTCACCAACGCGATCGCCAACGCCAACAGGAGCGGCTCGCTGCAGCCCGGCTCGTACAAGCTGCGCAAGAACATGTCGGCCGCGAGCGCGGTGGCGCTGCTCATCCCGGACAACCGGATGCGCGCCACGGTGACCCTCAAGGAGGGCCTGCGCCTGTCCGACACCTTGAAGACGTTGGCGCAGGAGACCGGCAAACCCGTCAAGGACTTCGCCGCGGCGGCCAAGGACGTGGATCAGCTCGACCTGCCGAAATACGCCAAGGGCAAGCTCGAGGGATACGCCTTCCCGGCCACGTACGAGGTCCAGCCCAAGACCACGGCGTCGCAGATCCTGGGAGCGATGGTCAAGCGGTTCAACCAGACGGCTGAGCAGATGGACCTGGAGGGCGGCGCCAAGGCACTCGGCCACACGCCGCACGAGATCATGGTCATCGCCAGCATCGTGCAGGCCGAGGCCGGTCGCCAGGAGGACATGCCGAAGATCGCCCGCGTCATCTACAACCGGCTGGAGCGCGAGCCGCAGATGAAGCTGGAGATGGACAGCACGGTCATGTACGCGCTGAACAAGTACGGCACGGCCGCCTCGATCCCGGAGACGAAGACCAAGAGCCCGTACAACACGTACCTGAACCTCGGCCTGCCTCCCGGGCCCATCACGAACCCCGGGGACCACGCGATCGAGGCCGCCCTGAACCCCTCCAAGGGGCCCTGGCTCTACTTCGTCGCCACCGACCCCAAGAGCAACGTCACCAAGTTCGCCACCACGGAGGCCGAGCGCCAGGCGCTGCTGGCCGAATACCGCAGGAACGGCGGCTGATCGGCGGTCCGACGCGTCACACGCCCGCCCACCTCCGACGGTGGGCGGGCGTCCTTTTGGGGCCGGTTCTGCCCGATCCACGGGCGCGCCGTACGGCCGGTGGCGGCACCTGCACCGCGGGCCGTTGAGATGCGGGTGGCGGGGCCCGCGCGGGAGACACCCGTCCTTTACGGCTGCGCACGGTGGGCACCTCCCGCCGACCTGCGCCGCCCCCCGTCCAAGGGACGCTTCTCAGGTGATGGGACGACCCGCCGTGACACGCGCCCCGTGGGCCGTCCGAGCGGCGAAGCGTGGGCGACGGGGCGATAGGGTCGTCATGTTTCGGAAGGAGTGTGGATGCGGGCTGCGGTGATGGGGTCGCCCATCGGTCATTCGCTCTCGCCTTACCTGCACCGGGCCGCGTACCAGGCGATGGGTCTCGACGGGTGGAGCTACGAGGCGTTCGAGTGCGACGAGGCGCGGCTGCCCGCGCTGCTGGGCGAGCTCGTGCCTGTGCGCGGCCAGATCCCCGGCGGTGAGGACGCGTGGGCGGGGCTCTCGCTGACCATGCCGCTCAAGCGGGCCGTGCTGCCCCTGCTCGACACCGTGTCCGACCTGGCCGTCGAGGTCGGCGGGGCCAACACCGTGGTCTTCCACGACGGGCGCCGGCACGGCCACAACACCGACGTCTACGGCATCGAGCAGGCGCTGGCCGAGGCGGGCGTGCCCGCGCCGGGCTCGGCGACCGTGCTGGGCGGAGGGGCCACGGCGGCCTCGGCGCTCGCGGCGCTGCGTAACCTCGGGCTGTTCTCGGCGACGCTGCTGGTGCGCGACCCCGCGCGGGCGGGGGAGACGGTGGAGGTGGCCGAGCGGCTGGGCGTGGCGCTGGCGGTGGAGACGTTCGACAAGCTCGACGCCTTCACGCGGGTGGATCTGGTGGTCTCGACGCTGCCAGGCGGGGCGGCGGACGCGTTCGCCGACCGGCTGGCGCGGGTGCCCGCGCTCTTCGACGTGGTCTACTCACCCTGGCCGACCGGCGCGGCGGCGGCCGTCCGGGCCGCGGGCGGCACCGTGGTCGGGGGGTTCGCGATGCTGCTGCACCAGGCGGTGCGGCAGGTGGAGCTGATGACGGGCCGGACGGATGTGCCGGTGGAGGCCATGCGCGCCGCCGGCGAGGCGGAGCTCGCCAGGCGGTCATCTCGCACGGGTTGATCACGGTCACGACGCTCACCAGCCGAGGTCCACTTCTCGCGGAAGACTCCTGTCGCGTGCGAACTCCAGATCGTCCGGCCGGTCCGGCTCGCTGAGCAGCGAACTCCTTGAAGTCCGGCCGCCTGCCCTTGAGCCGGCGGTGCTCCTCCATGTCGAGGATCACCACCACGTCCTTGCCGTGCTTCGTGACGATCTGCGGCCCCTCGTCGTGAGCCTTCCTGACGACTTCACTGAAGCGCTGTTTGGCCTCTTGCAGCTGCCATCTGGTCGCTTCTGTCTGGATCGGTGCAGGGGCCGGGCCAGCGGGGATGATTCGAGAGCCTCTGGTCGTTGTGGTAATGTAGCTCTCTGATCGGTCCGGCATGCCATTGCTGGACGCGCAAGCGGAGGTCTCCCTCCCACCTGCGTCACCGGAAAGGTGGCCGGGTCCAGGATCACGCCGGACTACTCCGGGGAGCTCAAGGCCACGAAAGCCGAAGAGCTCAGTGGCCCCGCATGCGCGACGTGCGGGGCTTTTCGCGTTGGCGAGGAGCTCCCGGCACGACGAGCACGTAGGGATCGCAAACCTAGGAGGCCCCATCAGCACTGAGCCCCGCATCAACGAGCGTATCCGAGTTCCCGAGGTTCGCCTCGTGGGCCCGAACGGCGAGCAGGTAGGCATCGTCTCGATTCACGACGCCCTGAAGCTCGCCCAGGAGGCCGACCTCGACCTCGTCGAGGTCGCGGCCACGGCTCGACCGCCCGTGTGCAAGCTCATGGACTACGGCAAGTTCAAGTACGAGTCCGCGATGAAGGCGCGCGAGGCGCGCAAGAATCAGGCGCACACGATCATCAAGGAGATCAAGCTCCGGCCGAAGATCGACCCGCACGACTACGAGACCAAGAAGGGTCACGTGGTGCGGTTCCTCAAGGCAGGAGACAAGGTCAAAGTCACGATCATGTTCCGTGGTCGCGAGCAGTCCCGGCCGGAGTTGGGTTTCCGGCTTCTGCAGCGGCTCGCGGACGACGTCCAGGAGCTCGGTTTCGTGGAGTCCCACGCCAAGCAGGACGGCCGTAACATGATCATGGTGATCGGTCCGCATAAGAAGAAGGCTGAGGCCAAGGCCGAAAAGGCCGCAGCCAAGGCACAGCGTGGCAGCGAGGACACTTCCCTACAGGAAGGATGACCCGCGGTTGGGGTTAGCCTTACAGAGCGCCCCGATTCAGCCACCAGCAGACGAAGATGCCGCGACCGGGTCGGCCCAGCACCGGCCCGGCCCGTGGCACGACCGAAACGAGGAGAGACGGCGACATGCCGAAGATGAAGACGCACAGCGGTGCGAAGAAGCGGTTCCGGATTACCGGCACCGGCAAGATCAAGCGTCGCCGTGCCAACCGCGCGCACTACAACGAGTGGAAGTCGTCCACGCTGACGCGCCGTCTCAAGAACGAGGTCGTCCTTTCCGACGCCGATTCCAAGAAGATCAAGAAGCTGCTCGCTAAGTAGCGCGATTCCCCGGGGAGAAGAAACATGGCACGCGTGAAGCGGGCGCTCAACGCCAAGAAGAAGCGCAGGGTCGTCCTCGAGAGGGCGAGCGGTTACCGTGGCCAGCGGTCGCGTCTGTACCGCAAGGCCAAGGAGCAGATGCTCCACTCGATGACGTACGCCTACCGGGACCGCAAGGACCGCAAGGGCACCTTCCGCCGTCTGTGGATCCAGCGGATCAACGCCGCCGCCCGCCAGAACGGCATGACCTACAACCGCCTGATCCAGGGTCTGCGCCTGGCCGGCGTCGAGGTCGACCGCAAGATCCTGGCCGACCTCGCGGTCAATGACAGCCAGACCTTCGCCACGCTCGTCGAGGCCGCCAAGAAGGCGCTTCCGGCGAACGTGAACGCTCCGGCCGCGAGCTGAAAAGCCGCGAGCTGAGGCGCTCGTCTTAATCGAGGGGCCCACCGATGACGGTGGGCCCTTTGTTGCTGTGTGGGGCGCTGCCACGAGGGGCGTCCAGGTGTGGGGCGCTGCCACGAGGGGCGTCGTGGTGGGGGACGTTCCGTGAGGGACGCTGCCGTGTGGGACGTCGCCGTGAGCGACGTAGCTGTGTGGGACAGGGAGAGAGCATGGCCGGGTCCGAGCTGACCAACGTGAAGTCGCCGCGGGTGAAGGCGGCCAGGCGGCTCACCAAGCGGGCCTTCAGGGAGCAGGACCGCAGGTTCCTGGCCGAAGGGCCGCAGGCGGTGCGCGAGGCGCTCAAGCTCGACGGCGTGACGCTGGAGCTGTTCAGCACCGCCGAGGCCGAGCTGCGCCACCCCGAGCTGATCACCGAGGCCCGTCTGAAGGGCGTGCCCGTGCACCGGGCCAGCGGCGAGGTCATGTCGGAGCTGTCACAGACCGTGACCCCACAGGGGCTGGTGGCCGTCTGCACGCTCGTACACGTGCCCCTGGACAAGGCGCTGGCGGAGCAGCCGCGCCTGGTCGCCGTGCTCGCCCATGTGCGCGACCCGGGCAACGCCGGCACCGTCATGCGGGCGGCCGACGCCGCCGGCGCCGACGCGGTGATCTTCACCGACGCCTCCGTCGACCCGTACAACGGCAAGTGTGTACGCGCCAGCGTCGGCAGCCTGTTCCACTTGCCCGTCGTCATCGGTGCACCGGTGAGCGCCGCCGTGCGTCAACTCAAGGAGCGGGGTTTGCGCGTGCTGGCGGCCGACGGCACGGGTAAGCACACGCTCGACGATGTTGATCTTAGCGGACCCACCGCGTGGATCTTCGGCAACGAAGCCTGGGGACTGCCGGAGGACGTACTGGCTGAGGCCGACGATGTGGTCAGAGTGCCCATCTACGGACAGGCGGAAAGCCTGAACCTGGCCACCGCCGCGGCGGTATGCCTTTACTCCTCGGCTAGGGCTCAGCGAGTGCCCTAGGCGGCGGGAAACCCGCTATTGTCGGCGTTGTAGGCGGAGGGGGCGAGGTCGTGCACGGCGCAGACACCGACGGGCGAGTTGTGGCCGCCGCGTGCACGATAGCCATCGACGACCTTCCCGACGGCCTCATCGTGACCGACCGTGACGGCTGCGTGCTGGCCGTAAATCGGGCCGCCGCCCGGCTCACCGGCGTTCCCATGGAGCGCGCGGTCGGCAGGCACATGAACGACGTGTTCCCGTTCCGCGACCACGACGGGCGCGACTGGTGGAAGGCGCTCGACCCCGAGGGCGGGATGCGCATCAGGAGCAGGGCGCCGGAGCGGCCGCTGCACCTGCCCGGCGGCCAGGAGCTGTATGTCGCGGCCAGGCTCGTACGCGAGCCGGAGCGCGGCGGCGAGGTCGAGCGCGTCACGATCACCCTGCGCGACGGCGGCGCCCGCGCCCGGCTGGAGCGCAGCCGCGCCGACCTGGTCTCGACCGTGGCCCACGAGCTGCGCTCGCCGCTGACCAGCGTCAAGGGCTTCACCGCGACCATGCTGGCCAAGTGGGAGCGCTTCACCGACGAGCAGAAGCGCGTCATGCTCGAGACCGTCAACAACGACGCCGACCGCGTCACCAGGCTCATCACCGAGCTGCTCGACGTCTCGCGCATCGAGTCGGGGCGGCTGGAGGTGCGCCGCCAGGTCGTCGACGTCCCCGCCAGGGTGCGCAGGCTCATCGCGGGCCGGGTCGCGGCGGGCGAGACCGAGGGGCGTTTTCGCCTGATCGTCGGCGACGACCTGCCGGAGATGTGGCTCGACCAGGACAAGATCGACCAGATCCTGGGTAACCTGGTGGAAAACGCGCTGCGCCACGGGCGCGGCACTGTGACAATTGAGATCGAGTCCGTCGGATGGGGAGTTGCCGTGTCGGTGCGCGATGAGGGCGAGGGCATCGAGCCCGAGCTGGCTCCGCGCGTCTTCAGGCAGTTCTGGCGAGGCGGCAACAGCCGTCGGCGCGGTGGCACCGGGCTCGGCCTCTTCATCGTCAAGGGCCTGGTCGAGGCGCACGGCGGCACGATCACCGTGCAGCGGGCGCCCGAGGGCGGGGCGGAGTTCCGATTTGCCGTGCCCACCGGCACGCCCGACTTCGCCACCCCTTAGCGATCGAGTCGGCCCCGGTGGGCGGGCCCCACTAGACTCTTTTCCGCTCAAGCCCTGGATACGGAGCTCACTCTTGTCTGACTACGACCCCGTCGAGGTGACACCGTTGCATGCCGACGAGGTGTCCCGCATGGAGGCCGACGCCATCGCGGCGATCAAGGCGGCCGACAGCCTCGACGCACTCAAGCAGGCCCGGCTGGCGCACGCGGGCGACCGCTCGCCCATCGCTCTGGCCAACCGCGAGATCGGCGCCCTGCCGCCCGCCGCCCGCGCCGAGGCCGGCAAGCGCGTCGGCACCGCCCGTAGGGCGATCAACGAAGCGCTTGCCGCCCGCCAGGCCGAGCTCGAGGCCGAGCGCGACGCGCGGGTGCTCGTCGAGGAGACCGTCGACGTCACCCTGCCGTGGGACCGGCGGCCGCGCGGCGCCCGCCACCCGCTGACCACGCTGCAGGAGCGCATCGCCGACGCGTTCGTCGCCATGGGCTACGAAGTGGCCGAGGGCCCCGAGCTCGAAGGCGAGTGGTTCAACTTCGACGCGCTCAACATCGCCAAGGACCACCCGGCCCGCTCGGAGCACGACACGTTCTACGTGGCAGCGCCGGGCCATGCCGACTCCGGCATGGTGCTGCGCACGCAGACCTCGCCGGTGCAGATCCGCGCGCTGCTCCAGCGCGACCTGCCGGTCTACGTGATCTCGCCTGGCAAGACGTTCCGCACCGACGAGCTCGACGCGACCCACACCCCGGTCTTCCACCAGACCGAGGGGCTGGCCGTGGACGAGGGCCTGACGATGGCCCACCTCAAGGGCACGCTCGACCGGTTCGCGGAGGTGATGTTCGGCAAGGGCATCACGACCCGCTTCCGGCCCAACTACTTCCCGTTCACCGAGCCGTCCGCCGAGATGGACCTCAAGTGTTTCGTCTGCCGCGGCAGCTCGGCGATCCCCGGCAACCCGCCCTGCCGCACCTGCAAGTCGGAGGGCTGGATCGAGTGGGGCGGCTGCGGCATGGTCAACCCGCGCGTGCTCATCGCCTGCGGGGTCGATCCGTCGCGGTACTCCGGGTTCGCGTTCGGCATGGGCATCGAGCGGACGCTGATGTTCCGCCACAACGCCGAGGACATGCGTGACATGGTCGAGGGAGACGTGCGCTTCACGCTCCCGTTCGGAATGGAGATCTGATGAAGGTCCCGCTTTCCTGGCTGCGGGAGTATGTCGATCTCCCGGCGGTCACCGCCCACGAGGTGGCCGACAAGCTCACGGCCGCCGGGCTCAAGCTCGAGTCGATCAGCTCGCACGGCCACGACGTCAAGAACGTCGTCGTCGGCGAGGTGCTCGTGATCGAGGAGCTGTCCGGCTTCAAGAAGCCGATCCGGCACTGCAAGGTCGAGACCGGTGAGGCGACGCCGCGCGAGATCGTCTGCGGCGCCACCAACTTCGTCGCCGGCGACCGCGTGCCCGTCGTGCTGCCCGGCGGCGTGCTGCCCGGCGGGTTCGAGGTCGGGGCGCGCAAGACGTACGGGCGCATGTCGGAGGGCATGATCTGCTCTGAGCGCGAGCTCGGGCTGAGCGACGACCACGGCGGCATCATGGTGCTGCCGGCCGACACCCCGATCGGCACCGACGTGGTCGAGCTGCTCGGCCTGCGCGACGACGTGATCGAGCTGGAGATCACGCCCGACATCGGCTATGCGCTGTCGATCAGGGGCGTGGCCCGCGAGGTGGCGACCGGGTTCGGGGTGGCGTTCCGCGACCCCGCCGACGTCGAGCTGCCCACCGAGACCGGCACGGCGTGGCCGGCGTCGATCGCCGACCCGACCGCGTGCGACAGGTTCGTGCTGCGCGAGGTCACCGGCTTCGACCCTGCCGCCCAGAGCCCGCTCTGGATGCGGATCCGCCTCACGCGCGCCGGCATGCGATCGGTGTCGCTGGCCGTCGACATCACCAACTACCTGATGCTGGAGCTCGGGCAGCCGCTGCACGCGTTCGACCGCGGCAAGCTGCGCGGCGAGATCGTCGTGCGCCGCGCCGTCGCGGGCGAGCGGCTCGAGACGCTCGACCACGTCGTACGCGAGCTCGACCCCGACGACATCCTGATCACCGACCAGTCGGGGCCGATTTCGATGGCCGGCACCATGGGCGGGCTGGAGACGGAGATCTCCGACGCCTCGACCGACATCGTCATCGAGGCCGCCCACTTCTCCGCGACCGGCATCTCGCGCGAGTCGCGCAGGAACGGGCTGGTGTCGGAGTCGTCCAAGCGGTTCGAACGCGGCGTCGACCGGGAGCTGCCCCTCGTCGCCTCGTGGCGGGCCGTGCAGTTGCTGGCCGAGCTGGGTGGCGCAAGCATCCAGCCCGGGGTCACGCACGCCGAGGTCGAGGTGTCGCCCGCGCGCATCGCGATCCCGTCGAGCTATCCGGGCACCGTGGCCGGCGTCCCCTACTCCAAGGAGACCGTCGTCTCCCGGCTGCAGCAGGTCGGCTGCGTCGTGGTCGACGGCGACGACCCGGCCGTGCGTCAGGGCGGCGTCGACCCGACGGGGGTCGTGACCGGCGGCGCTCTGGCGGCCAAGCTGGCCGTCACCGGCGACGACATGATCACGGTGACGCCGCCGTCGTGGCGTCCCGACCTCACCGACCCCAACGACCTGGCCGAAGAGGTCATCCGGCTGGAGGGCTACGAGAGCCTGCCGTCGGTGCTGCCTTCCGCCCCCGCCGGGGCCGGGCTCACCGAGGGCCAGCGGCTGCGCCGCCGGGCCGGCCGGGCGCTGGCCGAGGGCGGCTACGTCGAGGTGCTCAGCTACCCGTTCATCAGCCCCGACGACTTCGACCGGCTGCTGTTGCCCGCCGACGACGCGCGCCGCCGTGCCATGCGGCTGGCCAACCCGATGTCGGAGGATGAGCCGCTGATGCGCACGACGCTGCTGCCGGGTCTGCTCAAGACCCTGGTACGCAACGCCGGGCGCGGGTTCTCGGACGTGGCGCTGTTCGAGATGGGGCCGGTCTACCGGCCGCGCGAGGGCGCTCCTGAGGTGGCGCCGGCGCTCGGGGTCGAGCGCCGGCCGACCGCCGAGGAGCTGGCCTCGATCGAGGCGGCGCTGCCCGACCAGCCGGTACGGGTCGCGGTGGTGCTGGCCGGCGAGTTCGAGCGGTCCGGCTGGTGGGGCAGCGGTCGCACCGCCTCCTGGGCCGACGCGGTGCAGGCCGCGCGGCTGGTCGCGGGCGAGGCGCGGCTGGAGCTGTCCATCAGCGCCGACCAGCACGAGCCCTGGCACCCCGGCCGGTGCGCCGCCCTCTACGTGGGCGACACGCTGGTGGGGCACGCCGGCGAGCTGCACCCGCGCGTCATCGAGGCGTACGGGCTGCCGCCGCGCACCTCGGCCATGGAGCTGGAGCTGTCACGCCTGGAGTCCGCCATGCCGGGTCCCGTTCAGACGCCGTCGGTGTCGGCCTACCCGGTGGCCACGCAGGACGTCGCGCTGATCGTGCCCGACTTCACGCCGGTGGCCGACGTGGAGGCCGCCCTGCGCGACGGAGCCGGGGAGCTGCTGGAGTCGATCCGGCTGTTCGACGTCTATGCGGGGGAGCAGGTGGGCGAGGGGAACAAGTCGCTCGCCTACACGATGCGCTTCCGTGCCGCGGACCGGACGCTGACGGTGGAGGAGACCACGGCGGCGCGCGACGCGGCGGTGGCCATGGCGACCGACCGCGTGGGCGCTCAGCTCCGTAGCTCCTGAGCTGGGAAGGGGCCGGTACGGCGGAACGCCGCCGTTTCGGCCCCTATCGCGTTCTGCTCTTGCACAGCTTGGTGAGGTCGATGTCGATGTCGAAGGGGACCGGGATCTTCAGCCTGTCGTAGTGGACGCCGGTGGTGACGTAGGCCTCTGTGACGGGATCGAGTGAGTAGACGTGGACGACCGGCTTGCCGTTGATCTCCTCGATCAGCCAGAAATGAGGGATCCCCGCCTCTGCGTAGAGGACGGGTTTGCGTTTTCTGTCGCGCACCTCTGAGTCGGGTGAGACCACTTCAACAGCAAGGACCACGTCCTCGGCGTGGAAACACGTGACGTCAGGGCCGATCAGGGCGTCGGGCCCCAGGACGAAGAGGTCAGGCTCTGGACGCTGCCGGGGGGCTAGCTTGACGCTCATCCTCTGGACGACTTCATGCTCGGTCGGCACGAGACCCTCCAGCTCGACATGCAGCCGGTGGATGACCAGCTGATGGAAGCGTCGTTGCGGACTTGCGAAGACCAGGTTTCCATCGATCAACTCTGTGTGTGCGGGCAAATCCGGGATGTGATCGAGGTCTTCAGCTACGAAGCCTTTCGGCGGCGGGATGACCCACTTGGGAAGCGATGTTGAAGGCGGCATCATGAGCATCACTCGCAAGGTGGGAGGAGGAAGATGAAGCATCTGCTGGTGTTCGCCGAGCGGGATGACGCCGAGGAGGTCGCGGAGACGCTCGGGGAGTGGTTCCCGGCGCTCGGGGTGCCGCGGGTGGTGCGGGAGACGCTGGCCGGGGAGGACGACGCCGAGGACGCGCAGTGGCTGGTCGTCGTCGAAGGGCTGGACGAGGGGGCGCTGGCCAAGGTGGATGAGCTGGTGGAGCGGTATGAAGGGTGGCGGGAGGTGGGCTGAGGCGGCTCAGAGCCGGTCGATCTCGGTGAGGTCGATGGCCAGATCGAAGGGGACGGATAGTTTGAGGCATTCGTGATGGATGCCGGTGAGCGTATAGGAACTGGTGGCGGGGTCCAGTTCATAGACGTAGACCACGGGCTTGCCGGAGTTCTTCTCGATCCGCCAGAAGTGTTGAATCGCGGCTTCAGCGTAGAGCTGCGGTTTGCGGTGACGGTCGCGGTCCTTGGACTCGGGGGAGACGACCTCTACGGCGAGGATCACATCTCGAGCCTGGTAGAAGGTCTCGTCGTCGTGCACGGCATCGGCCCTGACGACCGTGAGGTCGGGCTCCGGGCGCTGGGTGGGGCCGAGAATAATGGTCATCTCGCGACGCACACGTAGATCTGGCGCTGCCGCACGGCGCAGCTCGTTCTCGAGGAACGAGACGACGCGCATGTGGAAGGCTCCTTGGGGGCTCACGAAGACCAAGCTTCCATCAATCAACTCTGTGTGCGCAGGCAAATCCGGAATGTGATCGAGAGCTTCGGCGACAAACCCTCCAGGTGGAGGAAACACCCAGTCGGGCAGCGAGGGATACGTCATCTTAACGATCACCGCTTCGGCAGTCATGGTCCAACGCTACCAATCTAATGCGCTCACGCCCTGTGAATGCATGCATACACAGCACGATCCTTGGGGGAGAGTGGATGTATGCGTATCGCCGTGTTGTCCGACATTCATGGGGTGTTGCCCGCGCTCGAGGCCGTGCTGGCCGAGCCCGAGGTGGCCGGGGCCGATGTGGTCGCCTTGACCGGGGACATGGCCGCCGGGCCGATGCCGGTGCAGACGCTGGACGTGCTCGTCTCGCTGGGGGAGCGGGCGGTGTGGGTCAACGGGAACGCCGACAGGGAGCTGGTGGAGGCGGTGCGCGGGAAGGCCAGCCCCTATCCCGTGTCCCAGTGGGCGGCCGGGCAGCTGCGGGAGGATCAGGTCGAGCTGCTGGCCGGGTTGCCCGATCGGCAGGTGGTCGAGCTGGGGCGGCTGGGGACCACGTTGTTCGTGCACGCGACGCCGCGCAGCGACGAGGAGATGATCCTCGTGGACAGCTCGCTGGAGCGGTGGGCCGAGGTGCTGGCCGGGGAGGGCGCCGGCACCGTGGTGCTGGGCAACACGCACATGCCCTTCGTACGGCTGGCCGATCGGGTGCTGGTCGTGAACCCCGGGTCGGTCGGCATGCCGTACGGGCAGAGCGGGGCGCATTGGGCGCTGCTGGACGGCGACACCGGCGCCGTGACCCTGCGCCGGACCCCGCTCGACGCCGCCCTGGTGGGGGAGCGGCTGGTGCGGGAGAGCGGGTTCGGCGGGATCGAGGAGTGGGTGGCCGACTACGTGACGAACGTCCACTCCGACGCCGAGGCGCTGCGGGTGTTCGCCAAGGCGGAAAATCGGTGACCTAGACGGCGGCCTCCCTGCGGAGCTTCTCCGCCAGGGCGTGGTCGTCGGTCCTGGCGTCGTACGTGCGGAACGCAGGGAGCGCGGCGGCCAGGCCGAGCACGGCGCCCACGCACAGCAGGCCGCCCGCGCCGAGGGAGAAGCGGGTGCCGCCGAAGTTGGCCATCAGGCTGGCGCGGGCGTTGCCCAGCATCGGGCCGGACGCGTACGACAGGAGTTCGATCCCGGCCAGCCGCCCGCGCAGCTCCGGCGGGATCGTCTGGTTCCACATCGTCATGCGGAAGATGCCGCTGATCATGTCGGCGGCGCCCGCGAAGGCGAGGCAGACGAACAGCATCCAGACGTTGGGGGCCAGCGCCGACGCGGCGATCGCCACGCCCCAGAGGGCGGCCGCGATGATCACGCCCAGGCCCTGGCGGTGTACGCGGGCCGCCCAGCTGCCGGTGATCGAGGCGGCCAGCGCGCCCACCGCCCCCGCCGAGTACAGCAGCCCCAGCGCCTGCGGGGAGTGCAGCTCGTCGGCCAGGAACGGGAAGAGCGACGTCCCCATCGCGAACACCATGGCCGCGATGTCCACCAGGTACGTGCCCATCAGGTCGGGGCGGTGCACCGCGTACCGCATGCCCTCGGCCAGCGACTTCAGCGACGCGGGGGCGGCGTCCTCGGCCGCCGGCAGCGACCTGATCCGCCACAGCAGCGCCATCGACACCACGAAGCTCAGCGTGTCGATGCCGTACGCCGCCGCCGGGCCGAAGGCGGTCACCAGCAGGCCGCCCAGCGCCGGGGCGACGATGGCGCCGAAGTTCCAGCGCATGCTCGACAGCACCGCCGCCGCGCCCTGCTGCTCGTGCTTGACCACCTGCTGGAACACGGCCTCCAGGCTGGGACGCTGCAGGCAGGAGATGCCCGTGGAGATGGCGCCCATCACGTACAGGACCCAGACCTGGGGGTTGGGGAGCATCGCGTTGACCGTGAGCGCGCCCGTGGTGACCAGGAGGCCCAGCTCGCTCAGGACGATGATCTTGCGGCGGTCGAGCGCGTCGGCGATCGCGCCGCCCCACAGGCCGCACACCACCATCGGGACGAACTCCGCCAGGCTCACCAGGCCGACCGCCAGGTAGGAGCCCGTCAGCTCCTTCATCTGGTACGGCACCGCGACCATGGTGATGAACGTGCCGAACATCGTGATGACGCCGGAGGCGAAGAGGAGGCGGTAGTCGCGGGAGTCGCGCAGGGGGCTCAGGTCGATGGTGAAGTGACGCAGGAGGCGCTTCAGTCCGGTGGGCAGCACGAGCGTCAATTTTCCGGCTCGGGTGATGATCGGGGCAAATCGTTTTCGGCGGGTGGTGGCTGGTTTTGGTGTGGGGGGAGTGGGCGGGCATGCGGAAGGCTCCCGCGAGGAGCGGGAGCCTTCGGTGGAAAGAGGGTCAGGCGGCGGGGACCTTGTCGAGGAAGCCGAGGACCGTGCGGATCCGCCCGTCTTCGGCCAGCTCCACCACGTCGAACCCGACCGCGACCGCCTCCCCGCCCTCCGGGCCGAGGTGCCAGGTGAAGCGGGCGATGTGGTGGTGGGCGTCGTACACCTCGCCCGGGGTGAACACCAGGCCGGGGAACATGCCCTGGGCGCCCGCGATCACCGCGGCGATCGCGTCGTGGCCCTTCACGTCGGCCAGGGGGTCGGTGTACGTGCCGTCCTCGGTCCACAGCTCGGCCACGGCCTTGGCGCGGGCGTCGGCGTCGGTCTCGTTCCAGGCGGCGACGTAGCGCTCGATGAGGTTCATGATGGTCATTCCTTCTGCTTGTCAGTTGTTGCGGGTCTTGCGAAGGCCGACGATCTGGAGTTCGGCGAACACGCCGACCACCAGGGCCTGGGCGATGGTCCAGATGGCGCCGATCGTGGTGAGATCGGCGGCGCCGGTGACGACGGCGGCGACGCTGCCGAGGGTCCAGACGATGTTCAGGGCGATCACGGCCCTGGTGGCGGCGGGGCTGATGGCGCGGCGGGTGGCGAGGAGGCCGACGGCGGCGCCGTACACCAGCAGGAAGACGCCGATGCCGCGCAGCAGGGCCGCGCCGGGGCCGAGCAGGTCGCTCACGGGGCCGGCGAAGGCGAGGTAGACCAGCCCGTTGCCGCCGGTGACGACGGCGTCGGCGGCCAGCGCGAGGCGCAGGAACTTCATCCGGTCGGCGGTGATGGTCAGGGCGGTGCTCATGTCTCGGGCTCCCTTGGTGGCGGTTTTTCGCGACACCTGAAAGATGTCAGCCGCCACGTAGGGGGCGCGATTACCCGCCACGTAAAGGGGACGGTCGGAAGCCCGTTCCACCTGCAGTAACGCTCATATTGTGACGGTGGTCACGCGAAAGCCTCCCGGCGAAAGCAAGGTGCCGGGAGGCCGGAAAGAGCGGGGTTACGCGCCCAGGATCTCCCTGCGCAGGTGGGTCTTGAGGATCTTGCCGCCGGGGTTGCGGGGCAGCTCGCCCTCCCGGAACCAGATGTGCGCCGGGATCTTGAACTTGGCGATCCGGTCCTTGAGGAACGACTGGAGGTCCTCGGTGGCGACCGAGGTGCCGGGCGCCAGGCGGATGACCGCGCCGACCTCCTCCCCGAGCTCCTCGTGCGGCACCCCGATCACGGCGGCGTCGTCGACCGCCGGGTGCTCGAACAGGGCCGCCTCCACCTCGGCGCAGTAGACGTTCTCGCCGCCCCTGATCACCATGTCCTTGGCCCGGTCCACGATGTAGACGAAGCCCTCTTCGTCGATCTTGGCCAGGTCGCCGGTGTGCAGCCAGCCGTGCACGAACGTCTCCGCCGTCGCCTCCGGCTTGTTCCAGTAGCCCAGGATGACGTTCGGGCCGCGTACGCACAGCTCGCCCACCTCGCCGGGCGGCAGTTCGGCGCCCATGGGGTCGACCACGCGCACGTCCACGACGGGCGAGGGCAGGCCGATGCTGTCGGGCTTGGCCTGGTAGTCGGCACCGCCGTTGCCGATGGCCAGGGCGGTCGTCTCGGTCATGCCGTAGCCGTTGGAGGGGGCGCGGTTGGGGAGGTTGTGGGTGATGCGCTCCAGGAGCTTGGGCGGGGCGGGGGCGCCGCCGTACCCGAGGGTGGTCAGGGACGACAGGTCGTACGTGCCGAAGTCGGGGTGGGACATGAGCTGCCAGGCGTTCGTGGGCACGCCGATCATGGCGGTCACGCGCTCCCGCTCGATCAGCCGCAGCGCCTGCTCGGGGTCCCACTTGTACATGAGCACGAGGCCGCCGCCGGCGAACATCGTGGTGGTCAGGGCGGAGAAGCAGCCCGTGACGTGGAACAGGGGGACGGTCAGGAGCGTGACCCGGCGGGTGCCGGCCGCGGCCGCGACGTCCTTGCCCGCCATGGCCACCGCCCGCATGAGGCCGAAGGCGACGGTCATGGGGGACTGGCCCAGGTTACGGTGGCTGCCCAGCGCCCCCTTGGGGCTGCCGGTCGTGCCGGAGGTGTAGAAGATCGTGGCGGGGTCCTCGGGGGCCAGCTCGACGGCGGGGAGCGTGACGTCGGCGGCGACCTCGCCCAGCACCTCGTCGAAGCCGCGCGCGCCCTCCGGGACCTCGCCTCGGGCGACGATCAGGGGCACGCCCGTCGCGGCGAGCCGGGCGGCGCGCTCGCCGTCCGCGATCAGCACCTTGGCTCCGGAGTCCCGCACGCCGTAGGCCAGCTCGGCCTCCGTCCACCAGGCATTGAGCGGTACGGCGACGGCCCCCGCCGCCAGCGCGGCCGACAGCGCGACGACCCATTCGGGGTAGTTGCGCATGGCCACGCCCACCCGGTCGCCCTTCCGCACCCCGTAGTCCTCGACCAGGCGGTTGGCGAGGGTGGCCGCGCGGCGGAAATGGTCCTCGAACGTGATGTGCTCGTCCTCGTACACGAGGAAGACCTTCTCGCCGTGGAAGCGGCTCATCTCCAGCAGCGCGCGGAAGTGGGTGGGTGCGTGCTTCCAGGTGCGTATCCCGGTGTCGCCGATCTCCTCGATCTCGAACAGCTGACCGGGTCCGGTGAGCTGGGCCACGACCTGGGCGTGCGAAAGGGACATACACCGAACTCCCGGCTAGTGGACGATTGTTCTGGATAAATCACAGTACCGACCGGTAGGTACGTTGCGCTAGCTCGCCGCAAACGGGCTCAGCCGAGGCCGATGGGGGACAGTTGCTGGATGTCGTACCGGGTCCGCAGCTCGATGACGGCGGCCTGGTCGGGCGGCCCCGGACGGGACAGCAGTTCGCCCAGCTCGCGCAGGTAGTGCTCATGGCCCGCCGGGGTGACGATGAAGAGCATCCGGGTGGGCGTGGCGCCTGGGTTGGCGAAGGCGTGGGGGCAGCCCGCGGGCACGTACATGAGGCTGCCGGGGCCGCCGCGCACCGTCCGGGCGCCGCCCTCCGACTCCCACGTCTGCCAGGGCTCGCCGGTGATCTCCCGCGGCTGGAAGGCCAGCAGGTCCAGCTCGCCGTCGAGGATGTAGAACAGCTCCTCGGCGTGGTGGTGGAAATGGGCGCCGACGTCGAAGCCCGGTGCGATCGTGTTCTCGAACACCGACCAGGTCTTCGAGTGCTCCGCCCCGACCTTCAGCGTCATCCCCATGGACCCGAGCGACTGCCCGGCGCCGGGGGGTAAGACGAGCCCGTCTGCCATTGGTCTGCCCTTCTATGAGGGTGATTGCTACCAATGTTCCTGAGGGCCCCGGCGGGGGCAAGGCTCATGAAAGTTTCATTTCTTTTCCGATAATTTCTATCGTTCAGCTGCTTGTTTAGTGGCCGTACGAAGCTGGCATTGACCCTCATCTCGCATGTCAATACCGTCTTCGATGCGATCCACCGGGATCGAAAGCTTTCGGAGGTAGATGTCCGTGCATTCGTCCTCGCCCGTCAGAGTCCTCCTCGCCCTCGTGGGGATGCTCGCAGCCTTCCTCCTGCCGGCCGGCCCGGCCCACGCCTCCGCGCCCTTACGCACCCACGCGGCGGCCAAGGGCAAGTTCATCGGGGCGGCGCTCGCGACCGGCCCGCTCGCCAACGAGAGCGCCTACCGCAACATCGCCGCCACCGAGTTCAGCCAGGTCACCGCCGAGAACGCGATGAAGTGGGACTCGACCGAGCCCAGCCAGGGTCAGTTCAACTTCTCCGGCGCCGACGCCATCGTCAACTTCGCCACCCAGAACAACCAGCAGGTCCACGGCCACACGCTCGTCTGGCACAACCAGACCCCAGGCTGGGTGCAGGGCCTGAGCGCCACCGCCATGCGCAGCGCCATGCAGAACCACATCAGCCAGGTCGTCGGCCACTACGCCGGCAACCCGACCGTCGTCTCCTGGGACGTGGTCAACGAGGTCTTCGACGACAGCGGCAACCTGCGCACGTCGTTCTGGTACAACACGCTGGGCCAGAGCTACATCGCCGACGCCTTCCGGGCCGCCCGCGCCGCCGACCCCGACGCCCGGCTGTGCATCAACGACTACAACACCGAGGGGATCAACGCCAAGAGCACCGCGATCTACAACCTGGTCTCGTCGCTGCGCCAGCAGGGCGTGCCCGTCGACTGCGTCGGCTTCCAGACGCACCTCGCGATCCAGTACGGCTTCCCGAACGACTTCCAGCAGAACCTCCAGCGCTTCGCCGCCCTCGGCGTCCAGGTCCGCATCACCGAGCTGGACGTGCGCATGGTGATGCCCAGGGACGCCACCAAGGACGCCACGCAGGCCACCTACTACCGCAACGTCGTCAACGCCTGCCTGGCCGTGACCGCCTGCGCCGGCGTGACGATCTGGGGCTTCACCGACAAGTACTCCTGGGTGCCCGACACGTTCTCCGGGCAGGGTGCGGCCCTGATCTACGACGAGAGCTACCAGCAGAAGCCGTCGTACACCGCCGTGCACGACGCGCTGGCCGGCGGCACGACCACCGACCCCACCCCGCCGACCACGCCGGGCACGCCCTCGGCGGGCAGCGTCACCTCGAACTCGGCCTCGCTCACCTGGACCGCCTCGACCGACAGCGGCGGGAGCGGGCTCGCCGGGTACGACGTCTACCGCGAGCAGGGCGCGACCGACCAGCTCCTCGGCCAGTCCACGACCAACTCGATCTCGCTCACCGGGCTCAGCCCCTCGACCCAGTACCAGGTGTACGTCCGGGCCCGCGACGGGGCAGGGAACGTCTCGGCGAACTCCGCCCTCGGCACCTTCACCACCACGGCCGGCCCCGGCGGCGGCGGTGGCTGCACGGCCGCCGGGACCGTGCAGACCCAGTGGGCCACCGGGTACGTCGTCCAGCCCGTGACCGTCACCAACACCGGGACCTCCGCCATCACCGGCTGGACCGTCACCTTCACCCTGCCCGCCGGGCACACGCTGACCGGCTCGTGGAACGCGACCCTCACCGTCAGCGGGCAGACCGTCACCGCCAAGAACCTCGCCTACAACGGCAACCTGGCCCCGAACGCCAGTACCACCTTCGGTTTCCAGGTCAGCCGGCCGAGCGGCAACACGCAGACGCCCTCCGGCTACACCTGCGCATAGGCCCGATCTCCCGGGCCTTCACGACCTGCCGGTTTTCTGACCGGCAGGTCGTGGCGCGCCTGTGGACTGAAATTTACTTTCACACTCGGAGAACCACGTGAAGCCTACTTGCAGATTGGGAGACCCTCATGCACCGTGGAACCAAGATTAAGAAAGGAGGGACGGTGCAGGTCAGGGGCCCGATTTGGGGGGGAGGTGAAACCTGCGATGTGCGATCCATCGGGCTTTGGGACCACGATCGTGCAAGAGCTCGGACGCATAGTCCGGGATGCGATCAAGTCAACACCCCGGACCGTACGGTTTCTCGTCATACTTGCCGCCGTTGTCATAGCGATCGGCGCTACCACAGCCATGATCGACTAAACGGCCGCCGCATGTAGTGGCATACATGCGAACTGAGGTCAGGCTAACGTGGGGCAGGTCAAGCGTCGACCTTCCCCACGTGATGCCTTCGTGAAGCTCAAGGATCCAGCGTGATCCCCTCGCGCCTGAGGTCCTCGACGATGCCGTCCACCAGGCGCGTGGCCACCGTCCGCCGCAGCCGCCCCTCCTCCCGCAGCTCCCGTACGGCGGGGACCGGGTCGGGGTCGGCGAACAGGCGCTCGTCGGAGTAGTCCACCGGCCGGCCGGTCGGATCGACGGTCCACCAGGAGGCCTCGAGCGCGATCCCGTTCGGGTCGCTGAAGTAGATGGACCGCAGGAACCCGTGGTCGATGACGTCGGTGACCTCGCAGCCGTGCGCCTTGAGCCGGTCGCGCAGCCGGTTGAGCGCGTCCTCGTCCGGCAGGTGCAGCGACAGGTGGTCGAACTGCGCCGCCTTGGGGTAGGGCACGCCGGCGGGCTTGGCGAAGCTGTCGAGCGGCTGGTCGGTGTACTCGAAGAAGGCGACGGTGTTACCCGGCGCCACCTCGAAGAAGTAGTGCTTGAACGCGGGGACGGCGAGGGTGGTGACGAGGCGGGCGTCGAGCACGCCGTGCCAGAATCGCACGGTGGCGTCCATGTCCGCGGTCACCAGGGCGAGGTGGTGCACGCCGCGCCAGTGCACGGTGTCCGGGGTCGCAGCCATGCGTCAACCGTACGCCTTTCAACTACCTCTGGTAAGCCGTCAGCCCTTCACCGAGCCGGCGAAGCTGAAGGAACTGGCCAGGTATTTGTTGACGGCCACGTAGAGGACCACCGCCGGCGCCGTGTAGAGGATCGAGAAGGCGGCCAGCTGGCCGTAGGCCACCTGCCCGTACTGGGAGAAGAACGTGTAGACGGTGACCGCCGCCGGCTGTTTCTCCGGGGTGTCCAGCAGGACGAAGGGGGCGAAGAAGTTCCCCCACTGGCCGACGAAGACGAAGATGGCCACCACGGCTATCCCCGGGGCCATCAGCGGGCCCACCACCGTCGTCAGCGAGCGGAGCCAGCCGGCCCCGTCCACCCAGGCGGCCTCCTCCAGGTTCACCGGCACGCCGTCCATGAAGTTCTTCATCATCCAGATCGAGAACGGCAGCGAGCTCGCCGTCAGGAACAGCACCATGGCCGGCACGGAGCCGTACAGGTTGAAGCGGAAGAACATCGCGTAGACCGGCACGAGGATCGCCGTCACCGGCAGGCCCGTGGTGAACAGGAGGCTCAGCATGAAGTGGCGGCGGTAGCGGAGCTGGTAGCGCGACAGCGGGTACGCGGCCAGCCCCGCCACCAGGACCGTCAGCACCGCCGTCGAGCCCGAGATGACGATCGAGTTGATCAGGGGCAGGATGATCGTGTCCCAGGTCAGGACGGCCTTGAAGTTGTCCAGCGAGAAGGAGAGCGTCGGCTTGGCGGCCAGGCTCGCCTCGGACTGGACCGAGGCGAGCAGGACCCAGAGGAACGGGCCCAGGAAGGCCAGCGTGATCAGCGCCAGCGAGAGCAGGGCGGCGGCGCGGCCGGCGAGCCTCGTCATGAGTCCTCCACCTTGATCAGGCGCAGGTAGACCAGCGAGAACAGCGCGCCGATCACCAGCATGACCAGCGCGATCGCCGAGCCGTAGCCGATCTCGAAGTAGCGGAACGCCTGCTCGTACATGTACAGCGGCGTCGTCTGGCTGTCCGTGCCCGGGCCGCCGCCCGTCAGGGCGTAGATGAGGCCGAAGCTGGCCAGGGTCTGCAGCGTGATCAGCATGAGGTTGGCCATGATGGAGCGGCGGATCAGCGGCAGCGTGATGTGCAGGAGCCGGCGACCGGGGCCCGCGCCGTCCACGGCGGCGGCCTCCACCAGGTCGGCGGGCACCTCGGAGAGCGCGGCCGAGTAGACGAGCATGGAGAAGGCCGTGCCGCGCCAGATGTTCGCCAGGATCACCGCCAGCATCGGGGCCGTGTAGAGCCACTCCTGGGAGAGGCCCAGGACCCTGTTGAGCGTGCCCTCCTCGGCCAGGAACGAGAACCAGCAGGCCGCGGCCACGACCTCCGGCACCACCCAGGCGGCGATCACCACGCCGTTGACGACGCTGCGGGTCACCCGGCCGCGGCCGCGCTGGAGAAGCGCGATGATCAGGCCGAGGGTGTTCTGGCCGATGACCGCCGAGCCGATGACGAAGACGAACGTCAGGAGGAACGAGTTCAGGAAGTTCGGGTCGCCGAAGAGCTTGACGAAGTTGGCCACGCCGACGAACCGCGAGTGAACCGAAGCCGAGCCCGTCAACGTCTCGTTGGTGAAGGCTATGTAGACGCTCCACAGGATCGGCCCCGCCAGAAAGAGCGCGAGCAGGACCAGGGCGGGGCCCAGGGGCAGGAGCCAGCGCATGGCGTTCCGCCGTGACGAGCCGCGTACCGGGCGGCTCGTCACGGGCGGAGGTGGGGCGGTGACGATCGTCATCGCGACATGACCTTGTCGGGTCCGCCGACCGCGGCCGGGAGCGCCTTGGCGTAGTTCGCGGTGGCCTCCTCAGGGGTCCGCGAGCCGGTCACGACCGCCTCCATGGCCTCCTGGACCTGGGTGGACACCTTCGGGTACACCTCGTACGCGGGCCGGTAGTGGGTGACGGAGGCCAGGTCGGTCCAGAACTTGACGCTCGGGTTGTCGGCGCTGTACTTCGGGTCGGCGGCCACGTCCTTGCGGGCGGCCAGGTCGCCCGTGCCGACCGAGTAGGCCATCGAGTTCTCCTTGTTCGTGGCCGTGGTGATGAAGTCGAACGCCTCCTGCTTGTGCTTGGTGTACGCGCTCATCGCCATGACCCAGCCGCCCGACATGCTGACCGCGCCCGGCGCCTCGCCGTTCTGCGTCGGCATGGGCGTCCAGCCGATCTTCTCCGTCCACTCGGGCCACGGCTTGGTCCCGGTGGGCCTCCAGGCCGAGCTCGCCCAGGCCCCGTCGAGGGAGATGCCGAGCTTGGCCTCGGGGAACCACTCCATGGTCACCTTGTCGCCGAGCTTGGCGTTGTGGGCGTCGGCCTGCTTCGGGCCCAGCTCCTCCCGGAAGACGGTGTTGACGAAGGTCAGGGCGTCGGTGAAGTTCTTGCCGCCGGCCACCCATTTCTTCTGCGCGTCGTCGTAGAGGGTGCCGCCCGGCGTGCCGTACAGGAGCATCTCAAAGCCCTGCATGGTCGACGCCTCGCCGTGGATCTTCGTGGCGTACATGCTGAACGGGACGACGCCGGGCAGCTTCTGCTTGATCGTGCGGGCCGCCGTCAGCACGTCGTTCCAGGTCTTCGGCTCCCACGGGACCGGCAGGCCGGCCTTGGCGAAGACGTCCTTCTGGTACCAGAGGCCGCGCGTGTCCGTGCTGATCGGCACGCCGTAGATCTTGCCGTCGCCGCCCTTGGCGGCCTGCTTGACCGAGTCGGGGAACTGGGTGCTCCAGTCGGGCCACTTGGCCAGGTAGTCGTCGAGCGGGGCCAGCTTGCCGGCCGCGACGTCCGCGTTGACCTGGAACGTGTCGTGGTAGTAGAGGTCCGGGGCCGAGTCGGGGGAGCGGTTGAGCAGCGCCAGCTTCGTGTAGTACGCCTCGTTGTTGCCCTGGACGGCCGTGAGCTTGATCTTGACGCCCGGATGGGCGGACTCGTACTGCTGCTTCGCGGCGGCGAGCATCTTCTCCAGGTACGGCCACGTCGTCTCGACCTTGTAGAGGACCTCGAGTTCCTTGGCGCCTGAGTCGTTCTGCGGGGTGCCGCCGCCGCACCCGGCGACGGCGGTCAGGAGAAGGAGGAGAGAACCGGCCAGCGTACGTTTCATCACGCGCTCCCCGTGTTTCCTTGGGTTTGCGGAGAACGTAAATCTATTTGATTTACTAAGTCAACACTCTGTGGTGACATGGCTCACATGCGACTGGGCACGAACCTGCCCAAGGTGGGGAGCTACAACCGGGCCGTGGTCCTGGAGGCGATCCAGGCGTCCGACGGCATCAGCAGGGTGCAGATCGCCGCCCGCACCCGGCTGACCGCGCAGACCGTGTCCGTGATCGTGCGCCGGCTGCTGGAGGAGGGGCTCGTCGTCGAGGACGGGTCCGTGCCGTCGGGCGGGGGCAAGCCGCGCACGATCCTGCGCGTGGACCCGGACGCCGGCTACGCGATCGGGGTGCACTTCGACCCCGAGGAGATCTCGTGCGTGCTGGCCGATCTGGCCGGGCGGCCGGTCGAGCGGCTGCGCCGGCCCGTACGGCCCGGCCTGGAGCCGGAGGCGGTGATCCGGCAGATGGCCAGGGCCGCGCGGCGGATCCTGCGGGAGGCGGGGGTGGCGGACGGCAAGGTGCTCGGGGTGGGGCTGGCCTGCCCGGGGCCGCTGGACGGGGACGGGGTGATGGTCTCGCCGCCCAGGCTGCCCGCGTGGGACCAGGTGCCGATCAAGGCGCTGCTGCACGAGCACACGCGGTTCCCGGTGACCGTGGACAACGACGCCACCGCCGCGGCGATCGGGGAGCGGTGGGCCGGGATCGCGCGGACCACGCCGAGCTTCGCCTACCTGTACCTGGGGACGGGCATCGGTGGCGGGATATTTCTGGATAACCAGGTATATCGTGGGCGGTCGCTGAACGCGGCCGAGTTCGGGCACATCACGCTCGAGCCCGACGGGCCCGAGTGCTACTGCGGCAACCGCGGCTGCGTGGAAGCGGTCTGCTGCCCGAGCGCCATCGAGGCCGCCATGGGTGGGCGCGTCTCCCACAAGGCCGTCTGCGCGGCCGCCGCCAAGGGGGAGCCCGAGGCGCGGCGGGTGATCGAACGGGTGGCGGAGCGGCTGGCCGACGCCGCCGTGAGCGTGGTGAACATGCTGGACATCGACCTGCTCGTGCTCGGCGGGCCCGCGCTCAGGGAGGTGGGGGAGCTCTACCGCGAGGTCATCGCGCGGGCCGTGTCGACCAGGACGCTGGCCAGGCGGCTGCACGCCGTCCGCGTGGAGACCTCGCCGATCGCGGCCGACGCCGCCGCGATCGGCGCGGCCTCACTGGTCTTCCACGCCACGTACGCGCCCCGCCTGGGCGCCCTCCTCAGCGACTAGGCCCGCTTCAGCCGGAGCGTGACCAGCTCGAACGGGCGCAGCGACACCGACAGCCCCTGCCCCGGCGCGCCCGTGGGGCGCTCCAGCAGGTCCGTGGTGACGACCTCGGCGACGGGGAGGCCCGGCGTCAGCGTGGCGCGGGCCCGGCCGCCCCTCGACTCGTGGAAGCGTACGATCACGTCGCCGCTCCCGTCGTCGGCCAGCTTGACGGCGGTCACCACGACGGCGTCGTCGTCCACCGTGACCAGCGGCTCCACCTCCGCCGCCGCGCCGGTCACCAGGCGCTCGGGCAGGTTGACGAAGTAGCCCTCGCGCACCGCGTCGCCGATCGTCGCACCCGGCACGAGCGCGTGCCGGAAGCGGTGCACGCCCTGGTCGGTCTCCGGGTCGGGGAAGCGCGGGGCCCGCAGCAGCGAGACGCGCACGGTGGTGGTCGTGCCCGAGTCCGGGCGGACGGCCCGGGTGACGTCGTGGCCGTACGTCGAGTCGTTGACCAGCGCGACGCCCCAGCCCGGCTCCTCCACATGCACGAAGCGGTGGTTGCACGCCTCGAACTTGGCCGCCTCCCAGCTCGTGTTGGTGTGCGTGGCGCGGTAGGCGTGGCCGTACTGGCTCTCGGAGGCGTACCGGTCGGCGCGCACGTCCAGCGGGAACGCCAGCTTGAGGAACTTCTCCGTCTCGTGCCAGTCGACCTCGGTGAGGATGTCGAGCCGCCCGCCGGCCAGCGTGAGCACCTGCGTCACCGTGGAGGACCCGAACGAGCGCCGGACCCGGACCCCGTCGCCGTCGAGGCTCACCTCGTCGGCGTCCACGAGGTCGGTGACCGTGTTGCGGTAGAACTCGTCCACGTCCCAGGCGTCCCACTTGTTGGGGAAGTCGGGGTGGAGTTGGAGGAGGTTCGCCGCCTGGCCGGGCGGGACGGTCTCCCGGCCCGCCGTCAGATCGCGGGCGGACACGACCAGGCCGCGGGCGTCGATCTCCACCCTGAGCAGGTCGTTGTCCAGGACGAAACCGCCGCCGTCGCGCTCGCGCGTCTCCGTCCACCGCGCGCCGGAGACGGCCCGGGCGCCTCCTGCCGGCACGCCGTGGCGGGTGTGCGGGGCGCCGTTGAAGACCACCCCGCGATCGCCGTCGCCGGCCAGGGCGCGCTGCGCGGTGTCGATGATCTCGTTCAGCTCCGCGGCCACCGCCTCGTACGTCCGGCGCGCCTCCCGGTGCACCCACGCGATCGACGAGCCCGGCAGGATGTCGTGGAACTGGTGCAGCAGCACCGTCTTCCAGATCCGGTCGAGCCGCTCGTACGGGTACGAGGCCCCGGCTCGCACGGCCGCGGTGGCGGCCCACAGCTCGGCCTCCCGCAGCAGCGACTCGCTGCGCCGGTTGCCCTGCTTGGTCTTGGCCTGGCTGGTGAGCGTGGCGCGGTGCAGCTCGAGGTAGAGCTCGCCCACCCAGACCGGCGGGTTCGGGTACTCGGTCTCGGCCTTGGCGAAGAAGTGCGCGGGCGGCTCCCACGTGACGGCGGGCGAGCCCTCCAGGTCGCGCACCCTGGCCGCCTTGGCGACCATCTCGCGCGTCGTGCCGCCGCCCCCGTCGCCCCAGCCCGTCGGCGCGAGCGAGTGCCGCGCGACGCCCTTGTCCTTGAAGTTGCGGGCCGCGTGCGCCAGCTCGCGGCCGGTCATCGAGCAGTTGTAGGTGTCCACCGGCGGGAAGTGCGTGAAGATCCGCGTCCCGTCGATGCCCTCCCACAGGAACGTGTGGTGCGGGAACGTGTTCGTCTGGCTCCACGAGATCTTCTGCGTGAGCAGCCGCTTCGACCCGGCCGCCTTGATGATCTGCGGCAGCCCCGCCGCGAACCCGAACGTGTCCGGCAGCCACACCTCCTCGTTGTCGATGCCGAACTCGTCGATGAAGAACCGCTTGCCGTGCACGAACTGCCGGGCCATCGCCTCGGAGCCGGGCATGTTCGTGTCGGACTCCACCCACATGCCGCCCGTCGGGACGAACCGGCCCGCGGCCACCGCCTTGGTCACCTTCGCCCACACCTCGGGGCGGTGCTCCTTGATCCACGCCCACTGCTGCGCCTGCGACATCGCGAACACGAAGTCCGGCTCGTCCTCCAGCAGGGCGGTCATGTTCGAGGCGGTGCGGGCCACCTTGCGCACGGTCTCGCGCAGCGGCCACAGCCAGGCCGAGTCGATGTGCGCGTGGCCGACGGCGCTGATCCGGTGCGCCGAGGGCACCGCCGGTGACGACAGCACGCCGGTCAGCTCGGCCCGGGCGGCGGCCGCCGTGCCGTTGACGTCCTGGAGATCGACGGCGTCCAGCGCCCGCTCCAGGGCCCGCAGCAGCTCCCAGCGGCGGGTGCCGTCGGCGGGCAGCTCCAGCATCAGCTCGCCGAGCACCTCCAGGTCCATCACGAGCTGCCACACGGTCTCGTCGAAGACGGCCAGGTCCATGCGGGTCAGCCGGTACAGCGGGTCGCCGCCGGCGGTCTCCCTGTCGCCCAGGTGCGTCGGCCGGAAGGGCGGGTAGCCGAGGATGACGGGGTTGGAGGCGGCCTCGACGTGCAGGCGCACCCGCTCGCCGCCCTCGACGGGGGAGCCGATGCGTACCCACTGGTTGCGGGGGTTGAGGCCCTTCACCGGGGAGCCGTCGGGGCGGTAGACCAGGCCCTCGCTCTGGAAGCCCGGCATGTTCTCGTTGAAGCCCAGGTCGAGGATGGCCTCCACGGTCCTGCCCGCCCATTCGGCGGGCACCGTGCCGGTGACCGTGAACCAGCTCGTGCCCCACGGAGCGCCCCACGCGGTGCCGGTCGCGATCGGCTCGGGCGTCGCCGCCAGCCCCTCCGCGACCGGTACGGGCTCGCCCGGCGCGTGCCAGACCGCCACCTCCAGCGGGACGGACTCGGGATACACGGCCGGGCGGATGCGCTCGTCCAGCACCCGCTGCAGGCGGGCCTCGACCAGGTTGCGGTCATCATGCATGTCAGGCGGCTCCCCACGGAAAGGCGACAGATCAGCCTTTAGCACGTTAAGCAACTTGATCGCGCCCGGCAATGCACAAACCCCATCACCTCAGCGCGGGCCGCCGCACGCCATCGGGTGGCGGCAGCGCGGGAGGACGGTGGCGGATTCCCGACAAGTCGGGATCTGGCCACACCAACCTCATAGACAACGTCCATCCGGATGACTAGTAATTCGGTATTCGTGCTTACCGATTCTCTGGAGGTCGTCCATGGGACGTTGGCGGGTTGCGGCCGTCTCCATGGTCATGGTCGCATCATTATTCTCGGCACCCGGCGCGCACGCCGGCACCGAGGCGGCCGGCCCGCCGATGGCGTTCACGAGCGCCCCGGCCGGCGAGATCACGCTGATCACCGGTGACCAGGTGCAGGTGCGGGCCGTGGACGGCGAGCACCGCGCGGTGACGGTCACCCCCGCGCCGCGGGCGGACGGCTCCGTGCCGACGTTCCAGGTGCTGGAGACGGACACCGGCGTGACCGTCGTCCCCGACGACGTCGCCGCCCTGGTCCCCGAGCGGCTCGACACCGCGCTGTTCAACGTGACCGAGCTGGCCGAGCAGGGCTACGCGGGCGGCGCCATCCCGCTCATCCTCACCTACGAGGGCAACGCCACCAAGGCCGCCATCCCCGCCGTCAAGCAGGCCCGCACGCTGGAGAGCATCGGCGGCGCGGGCGTGTCGGTGGCGACCCGGGACGCCGCGGCGTTCGGGGCCGAGCTGGCCAAGCTGGCCACCCCGAGCCTGCGGGCGGCGGGCCCGCTGGCGGGCGTGCGGAAGATCTGGCTCGACCGCAAGGTGAAGCCGGACCTGGAGCAGAGCGTGCCGCAGATCGGCGCCCCCGAGGCGTGGGCGGCCGGGTACGACGGCACCGGCACGACCGTGGCCGTCCTCGACACCGGCGTGGACGCCGCGCACGCCGACCTGGCGGGCAAGGTCGCCGACCAGCGCGACTTCACCGGCCAGAGCGTCGCCGGCGACCCCCACGGGCACGGCACCCACGTCGCCAGCACCATCGCGGGCACGGGCGCGGGCGGCGTCGCCAAGGGCGTGGCGCCCGGCGCGCGGCTGCTCAACGGCCGCGTGCTCGACGCCGACGGCTACGGCCAGCTGTCGTGGATCATCGACGGCATGGAGTGGGCGGCCGGCGAGAAGCACGCCGAGGTCGTCAACATGAGCCTGGGCGGCCGCGAGCCCGGCGGCCCGCTCACCGCGGCGGTGACGCAGCTCAGCAAGCAGTACGGCACGCTGTTCGTGGTGGCCGCCGGCAACGACGGCTGCGACGGGTGCGTGGGCGCCCCGGGCGATGCCCCCGAGGCGCTGACCGTCGGCGCGGTGGACAAGCGGGACGCGCTGGCGCCGTTCTCCAGCAGGGGCCCGATCACGGCCGACCAGTCGGTCAAGCCCGACGTCACCGCTCCCGGCGTGGACATCACCGCCGCCAAGGCGGGCGGCGGCACCCTCACGCTGTCCGGCACCTCGATGGCCACCCCGCACGTCGCGGGCGCGGCGGCGCTGCTGCGCCAGGCCCGCCCGGGGATCGCCGGCAACGAGCTGAAGTCGCTGCTCATGGCCAGTGCCAGGCCCGGCCAGGACATCTCCGTGGACGAGCAGGGCGCGGGCCGCATCGACGTGGCCGCCGCGCTCAAGGGCTCGGTCGTGGCCTCGACGGGCTCGGCTAGCTTCGGCAAGCTCACCACCGGCGAGCGGAAGAGCCTCACCGTGGGCTACCACAACCTCGGCCGGACGCCCGCCGAGCTGGACCTGTCGGCCGGCGACGCGTTCACCGTCGAGCCGTCGAAGCTCACCGTGCCCGCCGGCGGGAAGGCCGAGGTGACGGTCACGGCCAAGGCGGCCGAGAGCGGGCTGGTGCGCCAGGAGCTGACGGCCGCCGTCGCGGGCGGCAGCCCGGTCCGCACGCTGCTGACCGCCAGCGTCGACGACAAGCGCGTCGAGCTGCGCGTACGCGGCATCGCCCGCGACGGCCGCCCCGGCCGCGGCGGTTTCACCGTCCTCAACCTGGACGAAGGCACCCTGGTCGGCCGCCTGCTCCCCGGCGACCCCTCCCAGCCCTGCACCGACCAGAAATACGGCACCGGCACCTGCCTGCTGGTCAAGCCCGGCACCTACTCCGTGCTCGGCCACATCTTCACGATGCCCGCCACGCAGGACAGCACCGCCGGCGGCAAGCCGCTCAACGAGAGCCTGCTCGGCGACCCGGAAATGAAGATCACGGAGAACGCCGAGGTCGTGCTGGACGCCCGCAAGGCGGTCGAGGTGAAGGTCGAGACGCCCGACCACCGGACCAAGCGGAACACCGGCGCCGCCGGGGCCCTCATGTGGTACCGCTCCGGCGAGCAGGGCACCGCGCTGCGCGGCGGCACCACGATCTCGCCCGGCGCGCAGATCGAGGAGCGGCTGTTCGTCCAGCCCACCAGGAAGGTCACCAAGGGCACCTTCACCGTCGCCACCCGCTGGCGGCTGGCGGCCCCCGAGATCGAGCTGTCCACGCCCGGCCTGGACCTGGAGCCGCAGTACGTCGACCCGGTCCAGTTCAGCGACTTCTCCACCGAGTACCCGCGCCTGGACGGCACCCAGCTGCTCATGGCCGTGGACGCGGGGCGGGGCGGCGCCGAGGAGATCAAGGCCCGCGACCTGCGCGGGAAGCTCGCCGTGATCCGCCGCACGGACGGCGTGCCCGTCTCCACCCAGTCCAACGCCGCCGCGGCGGCCGGGGCGAAGATGGTCGCCGTCTACAGCGACCAGCCGGGCGCCGACGTCACCACCGGCGGAAACAAGGTGAAGCTCGCCGTCCCGACCGTGCGCCTGACGCACGAGGAGGGGCTGAAGCTGGTCGCGCGGCTGCGCCACCTGCCCGTGCCGATCCTGGCCAAGGGCAATGTCGCCAGCCCGTACGTCTACGACCTCTACCTGCGCGAGAAGGGCCGCGTGCGCGACTCGCTCACGTACGTGGTCAGGTCGAGGTCGCTGGCCAGGATCGAGACCGGCTACCACAGCCAGCTGGCCGACGACGTGACGATGAACGAGGCCAGGTTCGTCTTCGAGCCGTGGGACACCTTGTCCATTTCCACGAACCTCCCCCTGGCCAAGACGCCGCGCACCCGCACCGACTACGTCACCCCCGACCCCGAGCTGAAGTGGAGCTCGTCGGCGGGCAGCCCGGAGCGGTCCTACAACAACATGTGGCCGCACCCGGACACGCCGCGCGTCCTGATGTCGTCGCCGGAGTTCCGCCCCTACGAGGTGGGGGAGCGGGTCGGCCGGACGCTGTTCAAACAGCCGGTGATGCCCGGCATCAACCCGCGCAACCCGCTGCGCCGGGACGGCGACCGGCTGCGCATCTCGATGCAGGGCTTCGTGGACGCCGACCGCAACTACGGCGACGGGTACACCAGCATGTTCGAGCACGGCCTGAAGAGCGACTTCCGGCTCTACCAGGGCGACAAGCTGCTGCTGCAGACGAACTACCTGCCCTCGGGGTCGGGCGTGCTCC
Organism: Nonomuraea sp. NPDC003707; assembly: GCF_053587055.1. NCBI lineage: Bacteria > Bacillati > Actinomycetota > Actinomycetes > Streptosporangiales > Streptosporangiaceae > Nonomuraea > Nonomuraea sp. NPDC003707. The sequence goes on from NZ_JBSFNK010000007.1 coordinate 449,223, forward strand.
CGCCGGAGCGGGCCACGTACCGGATCGAGTACGACCTCGCCAACGAGGCCGAGTGGGCGAAGCTGTCCACCCGCACGAGGGCGGTGTGGACGTTCGGCTCGGAGCGGACCACGGCGACGACGGTGATCCCGCTGCTGCTGGCCTCGTTCGACGCGCCCGTGGACCTGAAGAACCAGGCCAGGTCGCACCGGCTCGGCCTGTCGCTCTACCACCAGGAGGGCGCGCCGCAGAGCGCGGTCAAGGACGTCTCGCTGGAGGTGTCGTACGACGACGGCGCCACCTGGAAGCCGGCCCGCCTGCGTGACAAGGGCGAGCGGAGTTACGAGACGACGCTCGACCGCTCGCCGTCCGGCTTCGTCTCGCTGCGGCTGAAGGCCTCCGACGTCAACGGCAACACCCTGTCGCAGGAGGTGATCCGCGCCTACGCGGTGCGCTGAACGCCGTGCAGGAGGGTGTCGATCACCCTCGTTGCCAGCGCGTCCGGATCGGAGCCTGGGGGAGAGCCGTGCGCGGCCTCCCCCAGCAGCGCGAGATAGACCTGCCGGGCCCAGACGATGTCGGCGCGGGGGCCCAGCAGCTTCCCGAACACCGCCTCGCACAGGTCCATCACCTCGGACTGCACCGCCTGCGCCTCCTTGCTGAGCGGCACCGGGCGGGCCAGCGTGAACCGCCAGCCGAGCTTGATCTGCAGGATGTTGGCCGTGGCCTGATGGAGCGCCACCTGGGCGGGCGCGGTGTGCGGGCGGGCGGCGTGCACGGCGTCCTGGATCTCCCGCCACGCGGCCACCTCCATGGCCTCGATCAGCGCCTCCCGGCTGGCGAACCTGCGGTGGACGGTGGCCCTGGCCACCCCCGCCGCCTCGGCGACCTGCTCCATCGTGGCCACCGGATTGGCGCTGAGCACGTCTTCCGCCGCCGCCATGATCGCACGCATGCTGCGCTCGGCGTCGGCCCGCAGTCTTCCCATGAAGGAGACGGTACAGCCTAAAAGATCTGAGACGAAATGGCGCAGTTCTACTAGAACGTGCTACTTTCCAACTCATGACTTACGCACTTGTCACCGGAGCCTCCTCCGGGATCGGCGCCGAGTTCGCGCGTCAGCTGGCTGCCCGAGGGCATGACCTGGTGCTGGTCGCCAGGTCCGGCCCCGCGCTGGAAACCCTCGCCGCCTCGCTGCGCCAGGCCCACGGGGTGCGGGCCGAGGTGCTCGTCCAGGACCTGTCCGCCCCCGACGCGGCCACGCGGGTCGCCGAAGAGGTGGCCGCCCGCGGGATCGCCGTCGAGCTGCTCGTCAACAACGCCGGCTTCGGCACGGCCGGGCACTTCGCGCAGATCGCGCCGGAGCGCGAGCACGACGAGCTCATGGTCAACGTCGTCGCGCTGGTGGGGCTGACGCACGCGTTCCTGCCGGGCATGCTCGCCCGGGGCTCCGGCGGCGTGGTGAACGTGGGCTCCACGGCCGGCTTCAACGTCGCCCCGTACTTCGCGACCTACGCCTCGTCCAAGACGTTCGTGCTCAACTTCAGCCTCGCGCTCTGGAGCGAGCTGCGCGGCACCGGCGTGAAGGTGCTGGCGGTCGCGCCGGGGCCGGTCGAGACCGCGTTCTTCGACCGGATCGGCACCAGGGAGGCGGCCATCGGCGCCAGGCTCGCCACTCCCGAGCTGGTCGTCACGACCGCCCTGCGCGCGTTCGACCGCGACCGCGGGTACGTGGTGCCCGGCCGCGGCAACCTGGGCCTGGCCCACCTGATGCCCCGCCGCCCGCGCAAGCTCCTGGCCCTCATCGGCCGCCGCGTCACCCGCCAGGTCGCCGACGCCCTCACGCCCTCCCCGGGACATGGCTGAGGCGCGCGGCGGGCACGGGCAGCCCTACCGGAAGCCGCGGTCCGCGCGGTCGCGCCGGAAGGCGTCCAGGCGGTCGAAGTCCAGGTCGTGGGCCGAGACCGGGTCGTCGCCCGTGCCGGTGAAGAAGCCGGCGCGGGTCCGCGGGCAGGGGTTGGCGAACCCGGCGACGCCTGCGCAGGGATGCCCGTGGTAGGTGGTCTCGTGGTGCCAGTCGCTGACCGCCACGTACGTCATGAACTCGTACGCCCGCGCCACGGTCATGTGCTGCCACAGCTCGCGCGCCGGGGCGGGGCCGTCCCAGCGGGTGATCGAGAAGGCCGGCACCAGCACCGCGTCGAGGCCGTCGCGCCCGGCCAGGCTGGCCGAGTACCACAGGTCGGCGCAGAGCAGGACGTGCAGGCGGCGGCCGTTCAGCTCGAAGCCCGCGCTCGGGAGGCCGGGGACCACGCCCGAGCGCAGCTCGACGTCGTAGGGGTGGACCTTGTCGTACTCCGTCAGCAGCTCGCCCCGGGCGTCGAACACGGCGCCCCGGTTGACCGGGCCGTCGTAGTGGGACCCGCCGACGACCGTCATCCCCGCCCCCTTGGCCAGGGCGCGCACCCTGGCCAGGTATTCGGCACGGGGCAGGCTGGCGCCGGCCAGCTCGGGCAGGAGCACCACGTCGCCCGAGCGGGCGGTGACGAGCTCCTCGATCGCGTCGAAGTTGGCGTGGCCGTCGGGAGACCAGTGAGGGGGCTGAACCAGGAGGATCTTCACCCCTCCACTGTGACGGGTGAAAGGCCTACTGCGGCTGGTGTACGCGTATAACGGACATGTCCTCTACGTGTACGGGCTCGCGGCAGTGCGCGCACACCATGAGCGGCTCCAGCGGCTCGCCGCAGCTGTGCCGCCACACCGTCGGCGGCTCGCCCTTCGTGACGTACCGGTCGCCCCAGTCCATGAGCGACAGCAGCACCGAGTGCAGCGCCCGCCCGGCATCGGTCAGCACGTACTCGTAGCGCGGCGGGTGCGACTCGTACAGCTCGCGCTCCAGCAGCCCGACCTCCTCCAGCTTGCGCAGCCTGGTGGTGAGGATGTCGCGGCTGGCGCCGGTGTTGCGGGCGATCTGGTCGAAGCGGCGCACGCCCAGCAGGACCTCCCGCATGGCCAGCAGGCTCCAGCGCTCGCCGACGACCGTCAGCGCGTTGGCGATCGAGCATTCCCTGGGCATGCTCACCTCCGAGAGAGTCCGACTTTCCAACCTACCTGTTGCCGGGGATCGCCGCGAGCAGCTCGCGGGTGTAGTCCGCGGACGGGCGGTCGAAGACGTCCTCGGCGGTGCCGCTCTCCACGATCCGCCCGCCGCTCATGACGTGCACCTCGTGCGAGATCATCCGTACGACGGCCAGGTCGTGGCTGATGAACAGGTAGCTCAGCCCGAGCTCGCGCTGCAGCCCGGCGAGCAGCTCCAGGATCTGCGCCTGCACCAGCACGTCGAGCGCCGAGACGGCCTCGTCCAGCACGACCAGCGCGGGCGAGAGCGCCAGCGCCCGGGCGATGGCCACCCGCTGGCGCTGGCCGCCGGACAGCTCGTGCGGCAGCCGGTCGGCCATGGACGCGGGCAGCGACACCTTCTCCAGCAGCTCGGCCGCGGCCTTCCTGCGCTCGGCCGCGGTGCCGACGCGGTGCACGCGCAGCGGCTCGGCGATGGACTTCCCGACGGGGTAGCGGGGGTCGAGCGAGGCGTACGGGTTCTGGAACACCGGCTGGACCCGCCGCCGGAAGGCGAACAGCTCCCGCCTGCCGAGCGCCGCCAGGTCCGTGCCGTCGAAGCGGATGCTGCCGGAGGTGAGGTCGTCGAGGCCGAGCAGCAGGTTCGCGGTGGTCGACTTGCCCGAGCCCGACTCGCCCACGATCGAGACGGTACGGCCCTTCGGGATCCGGAACGAGACCTCGTCCACCGCGGTCAGCTCCTCGCCCGTGCCCCTGATCGGGAACACCTTGCGCAGGCCCTCGACCACCACCAGGTCCTCGCTCTCCTGAGAAGGCTCCGCCACGCGGACCGACGACAGGCTCGGGACGGCGTTCAGCAGCCGCCTGGTGTACTCGTGCGCGGGCTCGGCGAGGATCTCCGCCGCCCGCCCGGTCTCGACGATCCGGCCGTCGTGCATGACGGCCACCACGTCGGCCCGCTCCGCCGCCAGCGCCAGGTCGTGCGTGATGAGCAGGACGGCCGTGCCCATCTCGGCGGTGAGCTGTTCGAGCTGGTCGAGGATGCGCCGCTGCACGGTCACGTCCAGCGCGGAGGTGGGCTCGTCGGCGATGAGCAGCTTCGGCCGGCAGGCCAGCCCCATGGCGATCAGCGCGCGCTGGCGCATGCCGCCGGAGAACTCGTGCGGGTACTGCCCGATCCGGCGGGCCGGGTCGGGGATGCCGACGAGGTCCAGCAGTTCGAGCACGCGGGCCCGGGCCGCCTTGCCGGTGGCCACGCCGTGGACCTCGAGCGCCTCGGAGATCTGGTCGCCGACGCGCATGAGCGGGTTGAGGTTCGACATGGGGTCCTGGGGGACCAGGCCGATGCCCGCGCCGCGGATCGCGGTCATCTCGCGCCCGGAGAGCCCGGTCAGGTCGCGGCCGTCGAACATGATCCGGCCGCCGGTGATGCGGCCGTTGTCCGGCAGCAGCCGGTTGACGGCGGCGGCCGTGGTGGACTTGCCGGAGCCCGACTCGCCGACCACCGCGACGGTCTGGCCGGGCAGGATCTCCATCGAGACGCCCTTGACGACGGTGACGTCCTGCCTGCGGGTGCGGAAGGCGACCGAGAGGTCACGGATCTCCAGGAGGGGGGTCATGCGGTCCTCGATCGTTGCGTGATGGTCTGCAGCAGCCCGCCCCAGAGGGCGTCGGTGGGGGTGGGGTCGCCCTCGACGAGCAGGCGGTTGCTCGCCAGCGCCAGGGCGATGTCGCGGCCGGGCACGAAGCCGACCGCGCAGCCGACGTAGCCGGGGTGGCCGAGCACGGTCACGGTCTCGTCCCACAGCTGCAGCTCGTACGTGCGGAACCCCAGGGCCTGCCCGGCGTCGGGGCCGGGGGTGAAGAACTCCTCGGCCACCTCGGGTCGCCACAGCCGGTCGTGCTCCTGGTACCGGGACATCGCCAGGCCGTAGGCGAGCAGGTCCGGCACGGTCGAGAACAGCCCGGCGTGCCCCGCGACCCCGCCGAAGGCGTGATGGGCGTTGCCGTCGGCGACCTCGCCGAGCACCGGCCCGCGCCGCCAGCGCGCGAAGTCGGAGCTGCGGTACGGCACGGGATACGGCCGGCCGGTGTCGAGCATGACCATCTCGATCCGGTCGTCCAGGGCGCTCATGGCCACCTCGGGGCCCGCCGGGCGGCCGTACCCGGTCGAGCCGAGGCCGAGCGGCTCGGTGACCAGCTCGGTCACGGCCCGGTCCAGGCTCAGGCCGGTGACGGTCTCGACGATCCGGCCGAGCAGGACGAAGCCGAGGTCGGAGTAGTGGCGGGCGCGGCCGGGGCGGTAACGCGGGGGCGGCGGCGCCGGCTGGATGTAGAGCGGCCACCACTCCCACAGCCCGCCGCGGTGCAGGAGCAGGTCCCGCACGGTGATCGCCTCGTACGAGTGGGCGAGGTACGCGCTCAGCGGCGCGTCCAGGTCCACCAGCCGGTCGGACACCAGCCGGATGAGCGCCGTCGTGGTGGCCACGACCTTCGTGACCGAGGCGAGGTCGTGGCAGGTGTCCAGCGTCATCGGCGCGTCGCCGACGAGCCGGCCGTCCTCCCGGCGCACGCTCCGGTGACCGGCGCACTCGGCGAGGTCGAACCACGGCGTCCGCGCGGCCATGACCACCCCCGCCGGGGCGCTCGCTGGGGGATCGTGGTCAGGAGAGCTCATCGCGTCAGCACCAGCGAGCGCGGCGGCTCGGCGACCGGCGCCGGCAGCGCGAGCGGCCCCGCGCCGGGCGTCAGCGTGCCGAGGATGCGCGTCTCCCGGGCGCCCGTCCCGCCCGGCGCCGTGCCGGGCAGGCCGTGCGCGGTCAGCCAGCCGATCAGCGCGAACGCGATGGCCTCCTTGTCGTCGGACGGGGCCCCGTAGTCGTCGGCCGGCGCCACGTCCACGTCGGGCAGCGCGGCCCGCAGCCCGTCCATGATCACGGGGTTGCGGCAGCCGCCGCCGGAGACGACCAGCGCGCCCACCCCGGCGGCCCGCACGTCCCGGGCCACCGTCCGGACGGTCAGCTCGGTGAGCGTCGCCACCAGGTCGGCGTCTCCGGGCGCGCCTCCCGCCCGGGCCAGGGCGGCCTCCACGTACCCGAGGTGGAACAGCTCCTTGCCGGTGCTCTTGGGGGCCGCCAGCGCGTAGTACGGCTCGTCCAGCAGCACCTCCAGCAGCCGCTCGTCCACCCGGCCCGAGGCCGCGATCCGCCCGTCCGCGTCGAAGCCCCGCTCGTTCAGTCCTCTGCTCGTGACCACCGCGTCGATCAGCGCGTTCGCGGGCCCGATGTCGTAGGCGTACAGCTCGCCGCCGCGCACCACGGTCATGTTCGCGATGCCGCCCAGGTTGAGCGCCGCCGCCCCGCCCTCGTGGGCCCGCAGCAGCAGCCCGTCCAGCACCGACACCAGCGGCGCCCCGTGCCCGCCCGCCGTGATGTCCCGGACGCGTACGTCCGACAGCACCGGGACGCCGGTCCGCTCGGCGATCCACGCGGGCTGGCCGATCTGCAGCGTGCCGAGCGCGTGCGTGCCCTCCACCCAGTGGAACACCGTCTGCCCGTGCGAGACGATCAGGTCGACGGGCCCGCCCAGCGCGATCGCCGACGCGGCGGCCTCGGCGAAGCTCTGCCCGATGAGCGTGTCGAGCACGCACACCTCGGCCAGCGTCGTCTCGGCCGGCGGCAGCGCCGCGATCAGCCGGGCCCGCAGCTCCGCCGGGTACGGCGTGCTCGCCGTGTGACCCACCCGGCCTTCGAGCAGGCCGCCGACGAGCTCGAAGTCCACCACGGCCACGTCGATCCCGTCGTGCGACGTGCCGGAGATCATCCCAAGAATTCTCATCGTCTTCCTCGCGGGTCGAAGGTGTCACGCAGACCGTCGCCGAGCAGGTTGAGGCCCACCACCAGCAGCACGACGAGCGCGCCCGGCGCGATCAGCGTCCACGGTGCCACGAAGACCAGGCTGCGCGCCTCGAAGATCATCGAGCCCAGCGACGGCGCGGGCGGCGGCGTGCCCAGGCCCAGGAAGCTCAGCGACGCCTCGGTCAGCACCGCCCACGACAGCGACAGGGCGACCTGGACGATGACGATCGAGGTGATGTTCGGCAGGACGTGCCGGAGCATGATCTGCCAGCGGCTCATGCCGGTCGAGACGGCCGCCTTCACGTACTCGATCTCTCTGAGCGACAGCACCGGGCCCCGGGTGACGCGGACGAAGATGGGCACGTACACGATGGCGATGGCCACGGCGATCGTGAACCAGTTCCGGTCCAGCACCGACGCCAGCGACAGCGCCAGCAGCAGCGGCGGGAACGCGAACAGCACGTTCGTGACCCCGCCGATCGCGCCGTCGGCGACGCCGCGGTAGAAGCCGGACACGAGCCCGCCCAGCGTGCCCGCCACGGTCGCGAACACCACGGCGACGACCGCGATGAGCGCCGAGTTGCCGACCCCGGCTGCCACCCGGGAGAACACGTCCCGGCCGAACTGGTCGGTGCCGAACAGGTGCGCGCCGGACGGCGCCCCGAACCGGGAGGGCGGGTGCTGCGCGACCGGGTCGTACGGCAGCAGCCCGGCGTACGACAGCGCCGCCACGATCGCCAGCAGCACGAGGATCACCGACCCCGCCACCAGGGCGGGACTCCTCCTCACGAGGCCCTCACCCTCGGGTCGATGACCCGGTAGAGCGCGTCCGTCAGCAGGTTGACCAGCACGAACGCCAGCGCGATCACCAAGACCGTGCTCTGCACGACCGCGTACTCCTTCTGCTGGATGCCCAGCAGCACCTGCCGGCCGACGCCCGGCACGGAGAAGATCTGCTCCACCACGACCGCGCCGCCGAGCAGGTAGCCGAACTGCAGGCCGGTCATGGTCACGATCGGCACGAGCGCGTTGCCGAGCACGTGCCTGACCTGCAGCCGCCGCTCCGGCACGCCCTTGGCGCGGGCGGTGCGGACGAAGTCGTCCGAGCGCACCTCCAGCACCGCCGTGCGGGTGGTGCGCAGGATCGGCGCCGCGATGCCGAAGCCGAGCACCAGCGCCGGCAGGAACATCTGCTGCAGGTTGAGCAGCGGATCGTCGAAGAGCATGGCGAAGCCCTGCCCGTTGGGGTTGAACCCGAACGACGCCGCGAAGATCGACAGCAGCGCCGTGGCCAGCAGGAACGCCGGGACGGACAGCCCCGCCAGGCTCACGAGCTGGCCGAGGGCGTCCCTGGGGGAGTTGGCCCTGGAGGCCGCCAGCATGCCCAGCGGCACCCCGATCAGCAGCGCCAGCACGATCGAGAGCACCGCCAGCTCGAACGTCACCGGCAGCGAGTGCAGGGTCAGGTCGAGCACGCTCTGCTGCTGGCGGGCCGAGTAGCCGAAGTTCCCCGTGAACATGTTGCCCAGCCACGAGAAGAACTGCGCGATCAGCGGCTGGTCGAGCCCGTAGTACTGCTCCAGGGCCTGCCGCTGGGCGGGCGTGAGCGCGGCGGCCTCGGTGCCGAGCCCCGCCGTGATCCGGTCGCCGGGGATCGCCCGCAGCATGACGAACACCAGCACGGCCACCCCGAGCAGGGTGCCCACCGTGCTGATGACGCGGTTGCGCATACGTCTCATCAGCTGACGGAGGTGGTCCGCAGATACTGCAGCGAGCCGCTGGCCATCGGCACGAAGCCCTGCACGCCGGAGGCCGTGGCGGTGTAGGTGTAGCCGGAGAACAGCCAGATCCAGGGGGCGTTCTCCTCCAGCTTCGCCGAGACCTGCTCGTAGATCGCCTTGCGGGCGGCCTGGTCGGTCGTCGCCTTGCCCTCGGCGAACAGCTTGTCCATCTCGGGTGAGCTGTAGCCGGCGACCTTGTTCAGGTTGCCCTTGCTGGTGAAGTAGCGGCCGTAGGAGCCGTCCGGGTCGGGGCGGCCGCCGTTGAGCGCCACGGCCGCGTCGAAGTCGGCGGCCACCCAGCGGTCCACGAACGCGCCCGACTCCAGCACCTCCAGCTCCAGGTTGATCTTGGCCTCGGCGAGCTGGGCCTTGAGGTTCTGGGCCTCGTTGACCGAGGTCGCGTACTCGCCCTGGGAGACGATGGTCTTGACGGTCACCCCACCGGACTTGCCCGCCTTGCCGAGATACTCGGCGGCCTTGGCCAGGTCGCGGGCCGGGCAGGGGCGCTTGTTCGGGTCCGACTTGAACGCTGGGGCGGTGATCGGCCCGGTCACCTCGCCCTCGCCGAGCGCGGCGGTGTCGAGCACCTGCTTGCGGTCGATCGCGCACTGGATCGCCAGGCGCACGTTGACGTCCTTGAGGTCGCCGTGCTGCGCGTTGAGCTGGAGCACGTGGTAGTTGAGCTGCGGCGTCTTGGTCACGGTGAGCGTGCCGCCGCCCTGCGCCGTCTGCGCGACGAGCGGGTCGTTGAAGACCGCGAGCTGCACGTTGCCCGACTGCATGGCCGAGACGATGGACGACTCGTCGGGGATGACCCGGAACTCGACCGCGGCCACCTTGGGCTTCTCGCCGCCCCAGTACGCGTCGTTCCTGGCCAGCGTGATCGACTGGCTCGCCACGCGGTTGCGCAGCTTGAACGGCCCGGTGCCGTTCGGCGTGGTGTTGAGCTTCTCCTCGGTGTCGTCGGAGGAGAGCATCGCCATGTTGACCGTGGCCAGGTTGGCCGGCAGCGCGGCGTCGGGCCCGGTCAGCTCCAGCACCACGGTGCCCGCGTCGGGCGCCTCGACCGACTTCACCGACGACAGCGACGCCCTGGCCACGGCCGCCGTCTTCTCGTCCATGATCTTCTCCAGCGACGACTTCGCGTCCTGGGAGTCGAACGCGCTGCCGTCGGCGAACGTGACGCCCTGTCTCAGCTTGAGGGTGAGCTTCTTGCCGTCGTCCGAGGTCTGCCACGACTCGGCCAGCCCGGGGACCACGTTCAGGTCCTTGTCGAACTCCGTGAGCGTCCCGTACAGGTTCTGCAGCACGTTGACGGCCTGGAACTGGGTGGCCTTCCAGGGGAAGAGCGTGTCCGGGTCGGTGGTCACGCCGACCACGAGGGTCTTGCCGGAGGCCGCGCCGCCGGTGCTCGGGGCGGGCCCGGAGGATGAGGACGAGGATGACGAGCAGCTGGTGAGGGCGACGGACAGCGCAGCGGCGATGCCGACCGCGGAGAGTGCGCCACGGGGCATGTTGGTCTCCTGGGGGAGTCGGTCATAAAATTACGCAGACCCTACCACTGGGGTACTTTCTTTCCGTTGCGGGGATGGGTGAGGATGTCCGAGGACGACGGGACCGTGCTGATCCGCATCCGGGCCGCCATGCCCGCGCTGAGGCCGTCGGAGCGGCGGATCGCGGAGGAGTTCGTCGGCGATCCGGCCCGGGCCGCCAACCTGTCCATCGCCGAGCTGGCCGCCCGCTGCGCGACCTCGACGACCTCCGTGGTGCGCTTCTACCAGCGCATGGGCTACGCCCACTACAAGGACCTCAGGATCGACCTGGCCAGGGCGGTGGCGCGCGAGGAGCTGACCACGTCGAGCCTGCCGGAGGCGTCCGGCGACATCGACCGGTACGACAGCCTGGAGGGCATCGTCTCCAAGGTGGCCATGAACGAGACGCTGTCCATCGCCGACACGGCCCGTTCGCTGGACATGGAGGCGCTGGCCACCGCCGTGTCGCTGCTGCTGGCGGCCCGGCGGATCGACAGCTTCGGGGTGGGCGCGAGCGCCCTCGTGGGGCTCGACCTGCACCAGAAGCTGTCGCGCATCGGCCGTACCGCGATCAACTGGCACGACTCCCACTCGGCCTGGACGTCGGCGGCCACGCTCGACTCCGGCTGCGTGGCGGTCGCCGTGTCCCACACGGGCGCCACCGTGGACACGGTCGAGTTCCTGTCGATCGCCCGCAAGTCGGGCGCCTCGACCGTGGCCATCACGAACTTCCACGACTCGCCGCTGGCCCGGGCCGCCGACGTGACGCTCACCACGGCCGCGCGGGAGACGAAGTTCCGCTCGGGCGCGCTGGGCAGCCGCATCGCCCAGCTCATGGTGGTGGACTGCCTGTTCACCGGGGTCGCGCAGGCCTCCTACGACGAGTCGATGGCGGCGCTGCGCAACACGTACGCGGTCGTGCACGAGCGGGTCGTCCACAAGCGCGGGTGAGGTTCACAGCCCGGATTCACCTGGGGTTCACGGGCTGTCTCTACCTTTGTGGGCCATGAGCTGGAGGTACCGGGCCAACACGACGTTGGAGGGCCTGACGGGATACACGTTGACGCGGCGGCCGCGGAAGCAGCCGCCGAAGCCGCCGCCACCGCCGCCGCTGGTGATGCAGCGGCTGCCCGGCGACGAGGTGCGGCCGCCCGCCGATCCCGCGCACGACCGGCTGCTGCGCGAGCCGGTCTTCCTGCTGTCGTCCGTACGGTCGGGGTCCACGCTCCTGCGGGTCATGCTGAACAGCCACTCCCAGGTGCATTCGCCCATCGAGACGCACTTCAGGCGGCTCACAGTCGGGCTCGGCACCGAGCCCGTACGGCAGGCTATGGAGGCGCTCGGCCACACCCACAGCGACATCGAGCACATCGTGTGGGACCGGCTGCTGCACCGCGAGCTGACCCGCAGCGGCAAGCCGGTGCTGGCGGAGAAGACGCCGAGCAACGTGTTCGCCTGGCGGCGCATCGCCACCTGCTGGCCCGACGCGCGCTTCCTCTTCCTGCTGCGCCACCCCATGTCCATCGTGCAGTCCTGGCACGAGGCCGACCCGGAAAGGCGGCCCATGGAGGAGGCCGTGCCGCGCACCCTGAGCTACATGACGTACCTGGAGGAGGCCCGCACCCACCTCGACGGGCTGACCCTGCGCTACGAGGACCTGGTCGCCGACCCCGAGCGCGAGCTGCGGCGGCTCTGCCTCTTCCTGGGTGTGGAGTTCGAGCCGGCCATGCTCTCCTACGGCGACAAGGACCACGGCGGCTTCGTCAAGGGCATCGGCGACTGGCGCGACAAGATCCGCACCGGGACGGTCGTCGCGGGCCGCCCCCTGCCGTCGGTGGACGAGGTGCCCGACGAGCTGCGCGAGATCTGCCGCCTGTGGGGCTACGCGCGGTGACGGAAGTTCAGCTGCGATTTGTCTCCTATTCGCCTTGGGCTCCGATAGGTTGCGGTTCGTGATCGACGGGCCCTCGCGCCGTACCCTGCTCGCCGGAAGTCTCGCCGGCTTCGCCCTGCCTACTCTTGGGCCCGAACCCGCTCTCGCGGCAGCAGGCCTGCCTTCACGGCCCAACATCGTCGTGATCCTGGCCGACGACCTGGGCTGGGGCGAGATCGGCAGCCAGGGACAGCGCCTGATCAGCACCCCCAACCTGGACCGGCTGGCGGCCGAGGGCGTGCGCTTCGAGACGGCCTACTCCGGGGCGCCGCTCTGCGCGCCGTCGCGCTGCGCGCTGCTCACCGGGCTGCACGCGGGTCACGGCACCGTACGCGAGAACCCGGAGGGCGGGCCGCAGCGCTCGCTGACCGACGCCGACCTCACCTTCGCCGAGCTGCTGCGCCTGTCCGGCTACCGCACGGCCTGCTTCGGCAAGTGGGGCTTCGGCCCCGAGCTGCCGGGCCAGGCCTCGCACCCGAACGAGCGCGGCTTCGAGGAGTTCTTCGGCTACATCGGCCACGCCCACGCCCACCAGTACTTCCCCAAGTACCTGTGGCACAACGGCGTCAAGGTGCGCCTCGACGGCAGGCAGTACGCGCCGGACCTGTTCCGCGAGCGGGCGATCGAGTTCATCCGGCGCGGCGGCGACGACCCGTTCCTGCTCTACTTCCCCACCAACCTGCCGCACTCGCCGAGCGTCATCCCCGGCGACGCCGGGCGCTACGAGAACCGGCCGTGGAGCGGCCCGAACCGGCGGCACGCCGCGCAGGTGGCCCGGCTCGACGCCGACGTGGCCACGCTGGTGCGGGAGTTACGCGCGGCCGGTGTCGCCGAGCGCACGCTCGTGTTGTTCACCAGCGACAACGGGCCGCACAGCGAGAAGGGCGTGACACCGGAGCTGTTCGACTCCAACGGGCCCTGGCGCGGGGACAAACGCGACGTCTACGAGGGCGGCATCCGCGTGCCGCTGATCGCCTGGTCGCCCGCGTTACGACCGCGCGTGGTGAAACAGCCGGTGGCCTCGTGGGACGTGCTGCCGACCCTCGCGGACCTGGCCGGCGTGCCGGTGCCCGCGCACCTCGACGGCCTGTCCTTCCGCGGTCTGCTCACCGGCGCCGGCGCCCCCAGGCACGACCACCTGGTGTGGAACCGGCCCCGCAAGGCCCAGGCGATCCGCCGCGGCCGGTGGAAGCTGGTCCGCTTCGCGCCGCACATCGCGGGCGCCGGGCCGGAGGGCCGGGTCGAGCTGTACGACCTGGCCACCGACCCGGGGGAACGCCGCGACCTGGCGGCGGAGCGGCTGGAGCTGGTGGACGAGCTGATGACCCTGCTGGACGACTCGATCGGCCCGGACCCGCGGATCCCGTACGGGCTGAAGACCGAGATCACCGGCGGCCAGGTCGTGGTGACGCTGTACAACGGCTCGTCGGTGCCCTGGCGCGAGGTCGAGCTGGGCCTGAACCGCGCGCGGGCCCGCACGATGCCGCGCGTGGACCCGGGAACGGCGATCTCGGTCGGCTTCGCGCTGCCCGGCGGGAGCGGGAAGCGGGTCACGGCCCGCGCCGAGTTCGACGCGGGCGGCCGCTCCCTCTCCTTCCGCAGGGCTGTCTGATCAGCGCCGTCTGATCAGCGCCGTCCGATCAGGGCAGGCAGCCGACGTGGGCGAGGGCCTGCTTGAGCAGCACGCCCTGCCCGCCGGTCATCTCCTGCTGCACCGCCAGGGACGCGGCGTCCTCCGGGGTGAACCACTCCAGGTCCAGGGCGTCCTGCCGGGGCCGGCAGTCGCCCGCGACGGGGACGATGTAGGCCAGGGAGACGGCGTGCTGGCGGGGGTCGTGGTAGGGGGTGACGCCGGGCGTGGGGAAGTACTCGGCGACGGTGAACGGCTGAGGGGAGGCGGGGATGTGGGGGAGCGCCACGGGGCCGAGATCCTTCTCCAGATGACGCAGGAGCGCGTCGCGGATCCGCTCGTGGTGCAGCACCCGTCCCGAGACCAGCGCCCGGCTGACCGTGCCGTCTGACGCGATGCGCAGCAGCAGGCCGACGCGGGTGACCACGCCGGTGTCGTCGACCCGCACCGGCACGGCGTCGACGTAGAGGATGGGCAGCTGGCCCCGCACCGACTCGAGTTCGTCGCGCGAGAGCCATCCAGGCGTGGTTTCGGTCTTTTCGGTCATCTGCTGATCGTACGTCCCCGGATCAGGCCCTCGGGAGCGGTCCTGCCCGCCAGCCAGGAAGCCGCGCAGGTGACCAGGACGATGCCGAAGAACGGCAGGTAGGCGATGACTTTGCGGCTCATGCGAGCTTCCTCCGCTGCCACTGGACGGTGTACTTGGGGTCGTTCGCGGACTCCATCCCGGCGCGGAAGATCCCGAACCGGGTGCACGCGGAGCCCGCGAGCAGGGCCGCGCCCGCCGCCACGGCCGCGATCCTGCTGCGCCGGCCGACGGTCACCCCGGCCAGCGCGCCCGCCAGCGACAGCGCCTCGCCCGCGCGCAGCAGCGGGCTGCGCTTGAGCGGCTCGGCCAGCGGCCCCAGCCGCCGCTCCATCCGGGTGGCGGCCACGCATTCGACGGCCGCGCCCAGCATCGCCACCCGGCGGGCCGGGCCCGCCTCCGACAGCGGCGCGGCCAGCATCCCGAGCCCGCCCGCCGCCGCCGCGGCCGAGCCGGCGAACAGGAACGGCATCTCGCGGAACCCCTCGTGCCAGGCGGGCACGGCGGTGTCGCAGATCAGCGCGGCGGTGTAGGTGGCCACCGCGGGCCCCACCAGGCCCGCCCCGACCGTGGCGGCCCGGCCCAGCCTGGGCAGGCGCCCGGACAGGTCGGCGGCTCCGGCGCACACGGCCTGCGGGCCGTACGCCGTGAGGATCCACGTGCCGACGCTCATCGGCGAGGTCACCTTGAACACCCGCAGCATGTTGATGAACCGCTCGGGCCGCCCCAGGTCGTGGATCAGCGAGTAGAACGAGCCGCCCAGCGCGCACAGCGCGGCCACCCTGCCCACCCTGGCCAGGCGCGGCCTGCCGGTGAGCTCGGCGACGGCCGCCAGCGTGGACGACGCGCCGGCCAGGCCACCCAGGAAGAGGTAGCCGGCGATGTCGTGCTCCTGCCACGTCGGCTCGTTGAGCACCGGCCGGCCGTAGTAGGAGTCGTAGCCTTTCTCTGGGCCCTTCGCTGGGCCCTTCTCTGGGCCCGCCTCCGGCGGCCTGCGCCGCTCGCGCCGGTCGCCCGCGGAGCCCGGCGTGGCCTCGCGTTCGGTGCGCAGCTCGGCCGAGCCGTCCAGGCGCACGTCGGTCTGACTGGTCATCCCCGCCTCCTCCAGATCGGCAGCGCCGTCGCCGCCACGCCCGCCAGCAGGGCGAGCGCCGCGACCCCCGCGTGCCGCCACATCGACGGCAGATCCCTCGTGGTCACCACGGGGTCGGGCGGCAGGCCATACACCTCGGGCTCGTCCAGCAGCAGGAAGAACGCCCCCATGCCGCCCACCCCGTCGCCCGGGTCGTGCCCGTACAGGCGGGCGGAGGCCGTCCCCGCCGCGCGCACCTGCTCGAGCCGGTGCTCGGCCCGCTCGCGCAGCTCGTCGAGGTCCCCGAACTGGATCGAGTCCGTCGGGCACGTCTTGGCGCACGCGGGCTCCTGCCCGTCGCCCAGCCGGTCGTAGCACATGGTGCACTTGGCGGCCACGCCGCTGCTCTCCCGCTTGCCGATCACCCCGAACGGGCAGGCGGGCACGCAGTAGCCGCACCCGTTGCAGATGTCCTGCTGCACCACGACCGTGCCGAACTCGGTGCGGAACAGCGAGCCCGTCGGGCACACGTCCAGGCAGGCCGCCTCCGTGCAGTGCTTGCACACGTCGGAGGCCATCAGCCAGCGGAAGTCCATGTCGCCGACCCCGGGCTCCTGGTTGCCGAGCGGCCGGCGCTGCTCGACGAACGCGACGTGCCGCCAGGTGTCGGAGCCCAGGGTCACGGTGTTGTCGTAGGACATGCCGGTGAAGGCCAGGCCGTCCTCGGGGACGGCGTTCCACTCCTTGCAGGCCACCTCGCACGCCTTGCAGCCGATGCAGATGCTGGTGTCGGTGAAGAACCCCACGCGGCCCATCACGCCTCCGTCCCCGTGCCGGCGCCGATGCCCGCGCGCTCCTGGTAGGACCTGACCAGCTCCGGCAGCGCCGGCCCGCGCGGCCGCCGCCCGGGCCGGATGTCGGCCGCCAGGGCCTTGACCTCCTGGATGTGGGAGTTGGGGTCCAGCGAGATCGCCGACAGCTCGTTGGCCGCGTCGCCCCTGGCCAGGCCGTTGGGCCCGTAGTGGAACGGCAGCCCGATCTGGTGCAGCACCTTCCCGTCCAGGCGCAGCGACGGCATCCGGTCGGTGACCATGACCCTGGCCTCGATGGCGTTGCGCGCCGTGACGATCGTGGCCCAGTCGCCGTGCACGAGCCCGCGCTCGGCGGCCAGCTCCGGCGACACCTCGCAGAACATCTCCGGCTGCAGCTCGGCCAGGTACGGCGTGTGCCGGCTCATCCCGCCCGCCGTGAAGTGCTCGGTCAGCCGGTACGTCGTCACCACGTACGGGTAGACCGACGCGCCCGGCTCGTCGCCGCTCGGCTGGTAGCGGTTGTCCTCGTGCGGGTAGACCTTGCGCGCCGGGTTGCGCTGGTGGCCGTAGAGCGGGTTGGCCACCGGCGAGTCCTGGGGCTCGTAGTGCGTCGGCAGCGGCCCGTCCACCACCCCCGACGGGGCGAACAACCAGCCCTTCCCGTCGGCCTGCATGACGAACGGATCGGTCCCGGACAGCGCCGCCACACCCTGCGCGTCCTCCGAGGGCCGGAAGCCGGGGTCCTTGTCCACGTCGATGTCCGGCACGTCGAACCCGGTCCACCGGCCCGCGTCCGCGTCCCACCAGACGAGCTTCTTGCGCTCGCTCCACGGGCTGCCGTCCGGCCTGGCCGAGGCCCGGTTGTAGAGGATCCGCCGGTTCGCCGGCCAGGCCCATCCCCATTCGGCGGCGATCCAGTCCTGCTCGGTGTGCGGCTTGCGGCGGGCGGCCCGGTTGACGCCGCCGGCGTGCACGCCGCAGTAGATCCAGCAGCCGCACGCCGTGGAGCCGTCGTCCTTGAGCTCGCCGGCCCCGGACAAAGGCCGCCGATCGGGGCCCCAGCCGTTGATCTCCGCCAGCACGGCCTCCGCGGACGGCTCCGACAGCTCGCCCTCGAGCGGGTAGTCCCAGGTGAGCTCGAGCACCGGCGCGTCCATCGGATCGGCCGAGCCCGCCAGCTTCTCCCGGATGATCCGCCCCAGGTGGTACATGAACCACAGGTCGCTGCGCGCGTCACCGCCCGGCTCGACCGCCTGGTGGTGCCACTGGAGCAGCCGGTTGGTGTTGGTGAAGCTGCCGCTCTTCTCGGTGTGCGACGCCGCGGGGAAGAAGAACACCTCGGTGCCGATGTCCTCGGTGATCAGCTCGCCCGTCTCGATCTCCGGGCCGTCCTTCCACCAGGTGGCGCTCTCGATCAGGTTGAAGTCGCGGACCACCAGCCAGTCGAGGTTCGCCATGCCCAGGCGCTGCATCCGGGTGTTGGCCGAGCCGACCGCGGGGTTCTCGCCGAGCAGGAAGTAGCCCTTGCAGACGCCGTCGAGCTGCGCCAGCACGGTGTCGTACGTGCTGTGCGACCCGGTCAGCCTGGGCAGGTAGCCGAACCTGAAGTCGTTGTCCGGCTGGGCCGACTCGCCCCACCACGCCTTGAGCAGGCTGACCAGGTACGCGGACATGTTCGCCCAGCAGCCCTTGTGCGGCGAGTCGGCCCGCAGGAACTTGCGCAGGCTCAGATCCTCGTGCGCGTGCGGCATCGGGATGTAACCAGGCAGCAGGTTGAACAGCGTGGGCACGTCGCTGGAGCCCTGGATGCTGGCGTGCCCGCGCAGCGCCTGGATGCCGCCGCCGGGCCGGCCCAGGTTGCCCAGCAGCAGCTGCAGGATGCTCGCCGCCCTGATGAACTGCGCGCCGTCGCTGTGCTGCGTCCAGCCCACCGCGTAGACGAACTCGGCGGTCTTGTCCGGGCCGGAGTTGTCCGTCAGATGCCGGCACACCCGCTGGAACAGCTCGGGCGGCACCCCGCACACCCGCTGCACCATCTCCGGCGTGTAGCGGGCGAAGTGGCGGCGCAGCACCTGCATGACGCAGCGCGGGTGGCCGAGCGTCTCGTCGCGCTGCGGTGTCCCGTCCATCGGCAGGCCGGTGGCGCCGAGCATCTCGGAGCGGCCCGGCGGCAGCTTGCCCACCCGCCGCTCGTAGTCCATGTCCCGCGCGCCGGAGGCCGGGGAGACCGTCATCCCCTCGTACTGCCAGGTCTCGTCGTCGTAGACGCGGGTCTCCGGGTCGAAGCCGGAGAACACGCCGTCGAGGTCCTCGGCGTCGCGGTAGTCCTCCCGCAGGATGGTGGCCGCGTTGGTGTAGTTGACCACGTACTCGTGGAAGTACAGGTCGTTGTCCAGCACGTGGTTGATGATCCCGCCGAGGAAGGCCACGTCGGAGCCCGCGCGGATGGGCACGTGCAGGTCGGCCAGCGCGCTCGTGCGCGTGAAGCGCGGATCGATGTGGATGATCACCGCGCCGCGCGCCTTGGCCTCCATCACCCACTGGAAGCCGACCGGATGCGCCTCGGCGAAGTTGGAGCCCTGGATGACCACGCAGTCGGAGTGCTGCAGGTCCTGCATGAACGTGGTGGCCCCGCCCCGGCCGAACGACGTGCCGAGCCCGACCACGCTGGAGCTGTGGCAGACGCGGGCCTGGTTCTCGATCTGCACCACGCCGAGCGCCGTCAGCAGCTTCTTGATGAGGTAGTTCTCCTCGTTGTCCAGCGTCGCGCCGCCCAGGCTGGCGATGCCCATGGTCCTGGCGGTGCGCTTGCCGCCCCGCTCCCACTCCCAGGTCTCGCGCCTGGTGGCGATGACCCGGTCGGCCACCATGTCCATGGCCGTGTCGAGGTCGATCTCCTGCCAGTCGGCCCCGCCCGGCGGGCGGTAGAGCGCCTTGTGCCGGCGGCCGGACGCGGTGGTGAGCTGGAGGCTGGCCGCGCCCTTGGGACACAGCCGGCCGCGGCTGATGGGGGAGTCGGGGTCGCCCTCGATCTGGACGACCCGTTCATCCCGTACGTACACGTTCTGGGCGCAGCCCACCGCGCAGTACGGGCAGATCGACTTGACCACCCGGTCGGCCGTGGCCGTGCGGGCGCGCAGCGCCGCCGTCCTGGCCGACTTCACCGCCGCTCCCCGCCCGCTGCGGTCCTCGCCGGTCAGCTGCCGCAGCAGCGGCCAACGCATGTCCATAATGCCCCCCGAAACCCCTGGCGGGGTTTCTGCCCTGCTCCCGGGAGGCGAAAACCCGCAGGTCGAAGGGGGTCAGGCGAGGCGCGCGGCGGCCTTCTCCCACGCCTGGGGATCGCCGGAGGGCTCGTAGCGGCGCAGCGGCTGGGAGGCGGCGACCAGCGAGCGCATCTCCGCCAGGTCCGAGACGAGCCCCGCCGAGCGCGCCTGCACGAGCACGTTGCCGAGCGCGGTCGCCTCCGCGGGCCCGGCCACCACCGGCAGCCCGCAGGCGTCCGCGGTGAGCTGACACAGCAGCTCGTTGCGCGACCCGCCGCCCACCAGGTGGACGACCTCGACGTCGCGCCCGGACAGCTCCATCGCCTGCCGCACGGCCAGCCGGTGCCCGAGCGCCAGGCTCTCCAGCACGCACCGCACATACGCGGCCGGGGACGACGGCGGCTCCTGCCCCGTGCGGCGGCACTCGGCGGCGATCCTGGCCGGCATGTCGCCCGGCGGCAGGAACACCGGCTCGTCCGGGTTGACCACGGCCGCGAACGGCCGCTCGCCCGCCGCCGCCTTCAGCAATTCGCGCAGGTCGGAGCCCGGCCAGGCGCGCAGGCACTCCTGCAGCAGCCACAGCCCCATGACGTTGCGCAGGTAGCGGACGGTGCCGTCGATGCCGGCCTCGTTGGTGAAGTTCGCTGCGCGGCTCTCGGGCGTCAGGACGGGCTCCGGCAGCTCCACCCCGGCCAGCGACCACGTGCCGCACGAGATGTAGGCGAAAGCCGGACCGGAGGCGGGCACGGCGGCCACGGCCGAGGCCGTGTCGTGCGAGCCGACCGCCGTGACGGGCGCCGACCAGCCGACCACGTCGGCCACGTGCCGGCGCAGCTCTCCGACCGCCTCGCCGGGCTGGCGCAGCGGCGGGAACAGCCCGGCCGGCAGCCCGAGCTGCTCGATCAGGGGGAACGCCCACGACCTGGTGCGCACGTCGAGCAGCCCCGTCGTCGAGGCGTTGGTCACCTCCGCGCCCACCTCGCCGGTGAGCCAGTAGCCGATCAGGTCGGGGATCAGCAGCATCGTCACGGCCCCGTCGAGCCGGTCGGCCAGCAGCTGGTAGATCGTGTTGAACGGCAGCACCTGCAGCCCGGACACGTCGTACAGGGTCTCCGCCCCGACCGACCCGGCCACCCGCTCGGCCACCCCTCGCGTGCGGTCGTCGCGGTAGTGCACCGGGTTGCCCATCAGCCGGTACGACTCGTCGAGCAGCCCGTAGTCGACCGCCCACGAGTCCACGCCGATGGACGACACCGGGCCCGCGTCGCGCAGGCCGTCGAGGATCTCCGAGTAGAGGCCGGTGATGTTCCAGTGGAGGCGGCCCGCCTCGGTCACCGGCTCGTTGGGGAAGCGGCGGACCTCGGTCAGCTCCAGGCCGTCGGAGAGGTCGGCCAGCATCACCCGGCCGCTGGAGGCCCCGAGGTCGACGGCGGCGAAACGGCGGCTCATTGTGTGGACTCCCTGGCGACGAGCTCGGGCTGGAACATGATGTGCTGGTGCGCATGCGTCTCCGGGTTGTCGCACTCGTCCAGCAGCAGCTCGGTGGCGATCCGGCCGAGCTGGTAGGTCGGCTGCCGCATCGAGCTGAGCGAGACGGTGGAGGCGGCGGCGAAGTCGATGTCGTCGTAGCCCATCAGCGCCACGTCCTCCGGCACCCGCACGCCCGACCGCAGCAGCGCGCGCAGCACGCCGAGCGCGAGCAGGTCGTTGGCGCAGAACACGGCCTCGGGCAGGCCGTTCTCGATCAGGTCGGCGGCCGCCTTCTCGCCCGCGCGGGCCGTCATCGTCGCGGTCTCGGCCACCTTCAGGTCGCCGGGGTCGAGCCCGGCACCCCGCATCGCGGCCTTGGCACCCTCCCAGCGCTCCACGCACTGCCTGATCGTCATCGGGCCCGTCACGTAGGCGACGGTGCGCGCGCCCTTGGCCAGCAGGTGGGTGACCGCGGCCCGGCCGCCCGCGACGTCGTCCACGGCCACCGCGCACTGGTCGGGCCGGTGCGCCGGGTGGTCGACCAGGACGACGCTGATGCCGCGCTCGCGCAGCCGGTCGAGCCGGCCCGGGTCCTCGCCGGAGGGGGTGATCAGCACGCCGCGCACCCGGTGCTCGGCCAGCACCCGCAGGTTGCGCTCCTCCTTGTCCTGCGAGCCCGCCGAGTTGCCCAGGATGACCGCGTAGCCGAGCTCGCTGGCCACGTCCTCGACCCCGGCCGCGACCTCGGTGAAGAACGGGTTGCCGATGTCGATCACGCTCAGGCCGATCGTCCTGCTGTGCCCGGCGCGCAGCGTCGAGGCCGAGCCGTGCCGGACGAACCCCAGCTCGCTGATCGCCGCCTCCACCCGCTCCCGGGTGGCGGGCGCGACTTTTCCGGGCCGGTTCAGTACGTTGGAGACCGTGCCCGGGGAGACGCCGGCGTGTGCGGCGACGTCCTTGATGCTGACCATGGCCATGGGGACCAATTAAAACGTACTAACGACTGGGGCGCCAGTCGCGGTACCGGTGGAGCGGTGTTTCCGGGTCTGGAGTGGGCGGAGTTGTGCGGGTGTCGAGTAAAACGTTTGTATCGAGCTGCGCACGGAGACCGCTATCCCCGCTTTTCATAACGTTAAGATAACCTCCGTGTCACGGGTCGCACCTGGATTCGGCGTGCCTGCCTGCGCAATCACCCCTGTTGATCAGCGGGAACCCGCCCGGGGCGGCGAGCCGGGCCTTGTGCGACGCGCGTGAGGAACGTTTTAATCCCCCGTAAACGCTGACGTAACACGCTGTGAGCGCTAACAGACTTGCGAAAGGCAGGTTTCATGCCGGACGTCATCGCCTATGGCGGGGACTGGAATCCAGAGCAGTGGCCCGAGGAGACGTGGGAGCAGGACGTCGCGCTGATGCGTGCGGCCGGCGTCAACCGGGTCAGCGTCGGCATCTTCTCCTGGTCGCTGCTGGAGCCGGCCGAGGGAGTCTTCGACTTCGGCTGGTTCGACCGCGTGATGGACCTGCTGGCCACGAACGGGATCAAGGCCAACCTCTCCACGCCGACCGCCGCGCCGCCGCCCTGGTTCGGGGACACCTACCCGGAGGCGCTGCCGGTGGACGCCGACGGGCGCCGGCTGACCTACGGCAGCAGGCAGGGCTTCTGCCCCAGCTCGCCGATCTACCGCGAGAAGGCGCTGCGCATCGCCGAGCAGCTGGCCACGCGCTACCGGGACCACGAGGCGCTGGCCCTGTGGCACGTGCACAACGAGTACGGCTGCCACAACGCGCGCTGCTTCTGCGACACCTCGGCGGCGGCCTTCCGCGCCTGGCTGCGCTCGCACTACGCCTCGCTCGACGCGCTCAACGACGCCTGGGGCACCGCCTTCTGGTCCCAGCGCTACGGCGACTGGGCCCAGATCCTGCCGCCGCGCGCCACCCCCACCTTCCCCAACCCCGGCCAGCAGCTCGACTTCCGCCGCTTCAGCTCCGACGCGCTCATCGAGCTCTACACCGCCGAGCGCGACCTGCTCAGGAAGATCACCCCGGACGTGCCCGCGACCACCAACCTGATGGCGGGCGCGCACTGGGACATGGACTGCTGGGCCTTCGCCGCCGAGATGGACGTGGTCTCCACCGACCACTACCTGATCGGCGCCCGCGCGGAACCGCACATCGACCTGGCCTTCGCCGCCGACTACGCCCGCTCGCTCAACGGCGGCCGGCCCTGGCTGCTGATGGAGCACTCGACCAGCGCCGTCAACTGGCAGCCGCGCAACCGCGCCAAGGCCCCCGGCGAGCTGCGCCGCAACTCCCTGACCCACCTGGCCAGGGGCGCGGACGGGATCATGTACTTCCAGTGGCGGGCCTCCCGCGCCGGCGCCGAGAAGTGGCACTCGGCGATGCTGCCGCACGCGGGCACCGACACCAAGATCTGGCGGGAGGTGACCGCGCTCGGCGCCGAGCTGGCCGGGCTCGCCGACGTGGCGGGCAGCACCGTCAGCGCCGACGTCGCGATCCTCCTCGACCACTCCAGCGTCTGGGCCCAGGACCACCCGGCCCAGCCCTCCGTGGACATGGACCCGGTGGAGGAGGCCAAGCGCTGGCACGCCGCGCTCTGGCGGGCCGGCGTCACCTGCGACCTGGCCCACCCCGAGGGCGACCTGACCGGCTACCGCCTGGTGCTGGTCCCCGCGCTCTACCTGGTGAGCGACGCGGGGGCGGCCAACCTGGCGCGGTTCGTGGAGCGGGGCGGGGTCGCGCTCGTGGGCCCGTACAGCGGGATCGTGGACGAGCACGACCGGGTGCGGCTCGGCGGCTACCCCGGGGCGTGGCGCGACCTGCTCGGGGTGAGCGTGGAGGAGTTCTTCCCCCTCGACGGGCCGATCGCGCTGACCTCGGGCGCGTCGGGGACCGCCTGGAGCGAGGTGGCGCACGCCGCCGGCGCGAAGGTCCTCGACACGTACGCCACCGGGGAGCCCGCCTGGACCCGCAACGAGTGGGGCGACGGGTTCGCGCACTACCTCACGACCAGACTCGACGACGACGGCCTGGCCGAGGTCATCGCCGCCGTCGCGACGGAGGCGGGCGTCGAACCCGTCGCGGCCGCCCCCGCCGGGGTCGAGGTCGTACGGCGCTCGCACCCGGACGGCCGCTCCTACCTGTTCGCCGTCAACCACACGGGCGAGGACGCCGTCGTGACCCCGCCCGGCGGCGACCCGGTCACGGTGGCGGCCGGTGACGTCCGCGTGATCTCCGCCTGACGGCGGGGCGCCTGCGGGCGTTCCGCCATATGGCTCTGGAAAGCGCTTCCCCTCAGGGAGCGGCACCACCGACCAACCCCCTGAGGGGCGCGTGCGAGCGCGCCCCTCCCCGCCTGGAGGTGTACCTGTGTCCGAGCAGATCTCACGCCGCGACGCCCTGAAGGGGTTAGCCGTCGCCGGAGCAGCCGTCCCGCTGGCCTCCGCGCTGGAGTCTCCCGCGCTGGCTGCGCTGGCCGTCCCCGACGTCCCCCTGCGCTGGCTGGAGGACAAGCCCGCCGAGGCGCCCGGCACCACCTGGGGCGTCCCGTGGCCGAAGGGCGCCGTGGCCAAGGAGCAGGCGTTCGCGCTCACCGCGGCCGACGGCGCCGCCGTGCCGGTGCAGACGTGGCCGCTGGCGTACTGGCCGGACGGGTCGCTGAAGTGGACGGCCCACGCGGTCGGCCCCGCGACGCCCGCGGCCGAGACGTACACGCTGCGGCCCGGCACCGCCGCCGCCCCCGCCAAGCCGGTCACCGTCAAGGACGAGAAGCAGTACGTGGACGTGGACACCGGCGTGATCCGCGCCCGCGTCCGCAAGAGCGGCAGCGAGCTGATCAGCCAGATCTGGCGCGGCGAGACCGAGATCGCCCGCAAGGGGCAGCTCGTCAACCTCCGCCAGGGCAAGATCGACGACGATGACGACCGCACGGTCGAGGTCGACTCCTACCTGAGCGACATCTCGAAGGTGGAGGTCGAGCAGTCCGGCCCGGTGCGCGCGGTCGTCCGGATCGAGGGCCGCCACACCTCCAAGAAGGGCCGTTCGTGGCTGCCGTTCACGGTCCGGCTCTACTTCTACGCGGGCGCGGAGAGCGTGCGGATGACCCACACGTTCGTGTTCGACCGCGACGGGCAGCACGACTTCGTCGCCGGGCTCGGCGTGCGCTTCCGCGTCCCGATGCGGGACGAGCCGTACAACCGGCACATCCGGTTCGTCGGCGACGGGCACGGCCTGCTCACCGAGGCCGTCAAGGGCATCACGGGGCTGCGCCGCGACCCCGGCGCGGCCGTGCGGAAGGCGCAGGTGGAGGGCCGGCGGCTGCCGGACATCGCCACCTGGGACACGCGTGTCAGCAGCCGCGTCCAGCTCATCCCCGACTGGGGCGACTACTCCCTCGCCCAGCTGTCCTCCGAGGGCTTCACGCTCAAGAAGCGCACCAAGAAGGGGTACGGCTGGGTCGCCGTCGACCAGGGCCGGCGGGCCTCCGGGCTCGGGTACGTGGGCGGGACGAGCGGCGGGTTCGCGTTCGGCCTGCGGGACTTCTGGCAGCGGCATCCCACCCAGCTCGACATCCGCGGGGCCGCCTCGGAGGAGGCCGAGGTCACCGTCTGGCTCTGGTCGCCGGAGGCCGGGCCGATGGACACCCGCTTCTACCACGACGGCATGGGCCAGGACACCTACCCGGAGCAAATCGAGGGCCTCAACATCACGTACGAGGACTACGAGCCCGGCTTCGGCACGCCGCTCGGGATCGCGCGTACGAGCGAGCTGACCTTCTGGGCGCTGGCCGCCACCCCGGACGCCGCCCGGTTCGGGGCGATGGCCGACGCCGTCCGGACGCCGCCGCTGATCGTCGCGCCACCCGCGCACCTGGCCTCCGCCAAGGTCTTCGGCGGCCTGTTCAGCCCCGTCGACCGGTCGACGCCCGGCAGGAAGACCATCGAGGACCGCCTCGACTTCCTCTTCGACTACTACCGCAAGCAGGTCGAGCAGCGGCACTGGTACGGGTTCTGGGACTACGGCGACATCATGCACACGTTCGACGAGGACCGGCACGTGTGGCGCTACGACGTCGGCGGTTACGCCTGGGACAACTCGGAGCTCTCGCCCGACCTGTGGCTCTGGTACGCGTACCTGCGCTCGGGGCGCGCCGACGTGTTCCGCTTCGCCGAGGCGATGACCCGGCACACCGGCGAGGTGGACGTCTACCACCTCGGGCCCTGGGCCGGGCTCGGCAGCCGGCACAACGTGCAGCACTGGGGGTGCAGCGCCAAGCAGCAGCGCATCTCGACCGCGGTCTACCGGCGCATCTTCTACTTCCTGACCGCCGACGAGCGCACCGGCGACCTCATGCGGGCCCTGGTGGACTCCGACAAGACGTTCCTGGCCATCGACCCGCTCCGCAAGATCCGCACGGAGCCGTACACGCCGGACCCGTCGGCCCTGGCGATCGGGCTGGGCACCGACTGGAGCGGCCTGGCCGCAGCCTGGCTGACCGAGTGGGAACGCGGCGGGGACCCGGTGGCCGAGAAGAAGCTCAAGGCCACTATGCGCACCATCGCCGCCATGCCCAACGGCTTCGTCACCGGCGAGGGCCTCTACAACCTCAGCACCGGCGAGTTCGCCCCAGCCGCAAAGAAGGTCGCGGTGTCCCATCTGTCGGCCATGTTCGGCCAGGTCGAGATCTGCGCCGAGCTCATCGACCTGGTGGACATGCCGGACTTCGAGCGGGCCTGGCTCCAGTACTGCCGCCTGTTCAACGCCACCAAGGCCGAGCAGGCCGCCGAGACGGGCGCGAACTTCGGCAACCTCATCCTCAAGCAGGGGCACTCCCGGCTCACGGCGTACGCGTCGGTCCGGCTCCGGCGCGACGACCTCGCCGCCCGGGCGTGGACGGAGTTCGCCACGGGGGACGGCTACGCGCCGGACCTGCCGTGGAAGTCGGAGAAGGTCACGACGACCCTCAACCCGACGGACGAGGCGGCCTGGGTCTCCACCAACACCACGGCCCTGTACGGGCTGGCGGCCATCCAGAACCTGGCCCTCGTCGGCGACAAACTCCCCACCTGACCACCCCACCCGCCCCCACCACTCCACTCCGCCCCGGTGCCTCGCTGCCGGGGCGGTGGCTGGAGTCCCGCGTTGCGCGCCGTGCGCATTGCGCCGGTCACGCCCGCACGGCGTCCCGCCGTCGCAGGGGCCGGGGATTAAAACGTGTCAGTGTAGCTGCGCGATCACCCCGCGGGGTCCGTGGGTGGGAGCGCATTGACAGCGAGCACCAGGAATCATAGTTTCCTGCACGAAGGATTAAAACGTTTTGAAGGGAGTGTCAGTGCAACGCGTCTGCTTCCTGCTGAAAGTCCGCCCAGAGCGGCTGGCGGAGTACCGCGAACGCCACCGAGACGTCTGG
This sequence comes from Nonomuraea sp. NPDC003707, assembly GCF_053587055.1. Classification (NCBI taxonomy): domain Bacteria; kingdom Bacillati; phylum Actinomycetota; class Actinomycetes; order Streptosporangiales; family Streptosporangiaceae; genus Nonomuraea; species Nonomuraea sp. NPDC003707. The sequence continues at coordinate 476,643 of NZ_JBSFNK010000007.1, forward strand.
CCGGAGATGCGGGAGGCGCTCGCGCGTACCGGCTGGCACAACTACTCGCTCTTCCTCAAAGACGACGGCCTCCTCGTGGGCTACCTGGAGACCGAGGACTTCGAGGCAGCCAGGAAGGCCATGGCCGAGACCGAGGTCAACGCCCGCTGGCAGGCCGAGATGGCGCCGTTCTTCGAGAGCCTCGACGGGCGGCCCGACGAGGGCATGCACCCGCTGGACGAAGTGTTCCACCTGGATTGATCGGGGAGTAATGACTGACATCAAGGCCGCGCTGCGGGCGCAGCACATCGAGACGCCGTCCTGGGCCTACGGCAACAGCGGCACGCGGTTCAAGGTGTTCGCACAGAAGGGGGTGCCGCGCGACCCGTACGAGAAGCTCGCCGACGCCGCCCAGGTGCACGCCTACACCGGGATCGCCCCCACGGTCGCCCTGCACATCCCGTGGGACAAGGTGGACGACTACGCCGACCTGGCCAGGCACGCCCGCGAGCTGGGCGTGGGCATCGGAGCCATCAACTCCAACGTCTTCCAGGACGACGACTACATGCTGGGCAGCGTCACCAACCCGGACGCGCGGGTGCGCCGCAAGGCCACCGACCACCTGCTCGAGTGCGTGGACATCATGGACGCCACCGGCTCCGACACGCTCAAGCTGTGGTTCTCGGACGGCATCAACTACCCGGGCCAGGACGACATCAGGGCCCGCCAGGACCGCCTGGCCGAGTCCCTGGCCGAGGTGTACGGCCGGCTCGGCGAGGGCCAGCGCTTCCTGCTGGAGTACAAGCTCTTCGAGCCCGCCTTCTACGCCACCGACCTGCCCGACTGGGGCACCGCGTACGCCCACTGCGTCAAGCTCGGCCCCAAGGCGCAGGTCGTGGTGGACACCGGCCACCACGCGCCGGGCACCAACATCGAGTTCATCGTGGCGTTCCTGCTGCGTGAGGGCAAGCTCGGCGGGTTCGACTTCAACTCGCGCTTCTACGCCGACGACGACCTGATGGTGGGGGCGGCGGACCCGTTCCAGCTGTTCCGCATCATGTTCGAGGTGGTCCGCGGCGGCGGGCTCGACCCCGAGGCCGGCGTGGCGTTCATGCTCGACCAGTGCCACAACATCGAGCCCAAGATCCCGGGTCAGATCCGCTCGGTCATGAACGTCCAGGAGGCCACCGCCAAGGCGCTGCTGGTGGACCGGGAGGCGCTGGCCGCCGCCCAGTCCGAGGGCGACGTGCTGGGCGCGAACGCCGTGTTCATGGACGCCTACAACACCGACGTGCGGCCGCTGCTCGCCGAGCTGCGGGAGGAGTCGGGGCTGGCGCCCGACCCGATGACCGCGTACGCCAAGTCCGGATATTTCGAGAAGATCGCCGCCGAGCGTGTCGGCGGCAACCAGGCCGGCTGGGGGGCCTGACCAACCATGGAAGTCGTTAAGGAACTGCTGGAGCGCTCGCACCGGCTGGGCGCCGACCCGCGCAACACCAACTACGCGGGCGGCAACACCTCGGCCCAGGGCGCGGCGCCCGACCCAGTCACCGGCGAGGACGTCGAACTCCTCTGGGTCAAGGGCTCGGGCGGCGACCTGGGCACGCTGAAGGAGTCCGGGCTCGCCGTGCTCCGCCTGGACCGCCTGCGCGCGCTCGTGAACGTCTACCCGGGCGTGGAGCGCGAGGACGAGATGGTCGCCGCGTTCGACTACTGCCTACACGGCAAGGGCGGCGCCGCGCCGTCGATCGACACGGCCATGCACGGCCTGGTCGAGGCCGCGCACGTCGACCACCTGCACCCCGACGCCGGGATCGCGCTCGCGACCGCGGCCGACGGCGAGGACCTGACCAGGCGCGTCTTCGGCGACCGCGTGGTGTGGGTGCCGTGGCGGCGGCCCGGCTTCCAGCTCGGCCTGGACATCGCCGCCATCAAGGAGGCCAACCCGCAGGCCATCGGCTGCATCCTCGGCGGCCACGGCATCACCGCCTGGGGCGCCACGGCGGAGGAGTGCGAGTCCCGTTCGCTGGAGATCATCCGCGCTGCGGAGGCGTACCTGGCCGAGCACGGCCGCCCCGACCCGTTCGGCTCGGCGATCTACGAGACGCTGCCGGAGGCCGAGCGGCACGCGCGGGCCGCCGCGCTGTTCCCGCACATCCGCGGCCTGGCCTCCACCGACCTCCGCGTCGTCGGCCACTACACCGACACGCCCGAGGTGCTGGACTTCGTCTCCCGCGCCGAGCACCCGCGCCTGGCGGCGCTGGGCACGTCCTGCCCCGACCACTTCCTGCGGACCAAGGTCGCGCCGCTGGTGCTCGACCTGCCGCCGGACGCGTCCCTGGAGCAGGCCGTCGAACGGCTGCGCGAGCTGCACACCGCCTACCGCGCCGACTACACCGCCTACTACGACCGCAACGCCACTCCGGACTCGCCGCCCATGCGCGGCGCGGACCCGGCGATCGTGCTGGTGCCGGGCGTCGGCATGTTCTCGTTCGGCAAGGACAAGCAGACCGCCCGCGTGGCCGGCGAGTTCTACGTCAACGCCATCAACGTCATGCGCGGGGCCGAGTCCGTCTCCACGTACGCGCCCATCCCCGAGTCGGAGAAGTTCCGGATCGAGTACTGGGAGCTGGAGGAGGCCAAGCTCCGCCGCATGCCCAAGCCGAAGCCCCTGGCCACCCGCGTCGCGCTGGTGACCGGCGGCGGCTCGGGCATCGGCGCGGCCACCGCCCGCCGCCTGGCCGCCGAGGGCGCCTGCGTGGTGGTCGCCGACCGCGACGTGGCCGCCGCGGAGAAGGTCGCCGCCGAGATCGGCGCGGCCGCGTACCGGGTGTCCGACGTCGCGGTGGCGGTCGCCGTGGACGTCACCTCTGAGGAGCAGGTCGCCGCGGCGGTACGCGCGGGCGTGCTGGCCTTCGGCGGCGTGGACCTGGTCGTCAACAACGCCGGCCTGTCGCTGTCCCGCGCGCTGCTGGAGACCACCCTCGACGACTGGGACCTGCAGCACGACGTGATGGCCAGGGGATCGTTCCTGGTGGCGCGCGAGACGGCCCGGGTCCTGATCGACCAGGGGCTGGGCGGCGACATCGTCTACATCTCCTCCAAGAACGCCGTCTTCGCCGGCCCGAACAACGTCGCCTACGGCGCGGCCAAGGCCGACCAGGCGCACCAGGTCCGGCTGCTGGCGGCCGAGCTGGGCACGCACGGCATCCGCGTCAACGGGATCAACCCCGACGGCGTCGTACGCGGCTCCGGCATCTTCGCCTCCGGCTGGGGCGCCAACCGCGCGGCCGTCTACGGCGTGGAAGAGGAGAAGCTCGGCGAGTTCTACGCCCAGCGGACCCTGCTCAAGCGCGAGGTCCTGCCCGAGCACGTGGCCGCCGCCGTCTTCGCCCTCACCGGCAACGACCTCACCCACACCACGGGCCTGCACATCCCGGTGGACGCGGGCGTGGCCGCCGCCTTCCTGCGCTGACCGCTCAGGAGTAGGCCGCCACCATCCCGATCACCGTCAGCGCCATTCCGGCCGCCGTGACCAGAAATCCCGGTCACGGCGGCCCGCTGTCCCCTGCGCACGCCCTTCCAGTGCATGATCACGTACGGCAGGAACCGTTCCTCTGCAGTGAGCGAGACCGCGCACCGGCGCGCCCCGAACGGTCTTGGGCACGCTGGTCCCTGGCTTTCGCACCCGGGCGGCGACACGCATCCCGTGCGTGGTCCGTTCCGGGAGGGCCGGTTCCCTTGCGATCCCTGCCCTGGGCACTGCCGATGGCAGCAGGGAGGCCCCAGACCATCTCTCTGGTGGCGAGGGGGCCCGTATGCCGACGCCGTGCTCAGCGTGACGGATCGCGTGCGAAATGTTATCGGACTCGACGGCTGGTCGCAGCAGCACGAGGACGATCCGCCCGAGCCGCCCCGGATCCCTCCCGCCAGGGGTGACGAACTGGATATCGGGCATGAAGTCGCTCATGTGCCCCATCGTCGCCGCCCCGGCTTGGCATTCACCTGCAGCCCACTGGGAACACTCACCGTCTCACCATGTGGTCATCTGGACGCCTCCAGCTTGCATGTCCATCCCGTGAAGTGCATTATCTTCACAGTAAGGTCATGAGCAATGATGCATGAATATGCAGGAGAGAGGGCGGAATGAGGGCAGCGGTCGCGGGGGCCAGCGGCTACGCGGGAGGAGAGTTGCTCCGCCTCCTGCTCGGGCACCCCGAGTTCGAGATCGGCGCGCTCACCGCGGCGTCCAGCGCGGGCAGCCGCCTGGGCGCCCACCAGCCCCACCTGCCGCAACTGGCCGACCGGATCATCGAGGACACCGTCGCCGACACGCTGGCCGGGCATGACGTCGTCTTCCTCGCACTGCCGCACGGCCACTCGGCCGCCGTCGCCGCCCAGCTCGGCGCGGAGACGATCGTCGTCGACTGCGGCGCCGACCACCGGCTCACCGACCCGGCCGCCTGGCAGGAGTTCTACGGCGGCGAGCACGCCGGGTCCTGGCCCTACGGCCTGCCCGAGCTTCCCGGCCAGCGGGAGGTCCTGCGGTCGGCCACCCGCATCGCGGTCCCCGGCTGCTACCCGACCTCCGTCCTGCTGGCCCTGTCGCCCGCGTTCGCCGCGGGCCTGGCCGAGCCGGACGTGGTCGTGGTGGCCGCCAGCGGCACCAGCGGCGCCGGCAAGTCGCTCAAGCCCAACCTGCTCGGCAGCGAGGTCATGGGCTCGGTCAGCGCGTACGGCGTGGGAGGCGTCCACCGGCACACTCCCGAGATGGAGCAGGGCCTGTCGGCCGTCGCCGGCGCCCCGGTCCGCGTCTCGTTCACCCCGACGCTGGCGCCCATGAGCCGCGGCATCCTCGCCACCTGCAGCGCCCCGGCCGCGCCCGGCCTCACCAAGGAGGCGCTGCGGACGGCGTACGAGGTCGCGCTGAAGGAGGAGCCGTTCGTCAAGCTCCTGCCCGAGGGCACGTGGCCGGCCACCTCCATGACCTACGGCGCCAACACCGCCGCCCTGCAGGTGACGCTCGACGAACGCGCGGGCCGCGTGGTCGCCGTCATCGCCATCGACAACCTCACCAAGGGCACAGCCGGAGGTGCCGTCCAGAGCGTGAACCTCGCACTCGGCCTCCCAGAAGAGCTCGGCCTTCCCCTGACAGGAGTCGCACCTTGAGCGTAACTGCACCACTCGGTTTTCGGGCCGCGGGCATCGCCGCCGGGATCAAGTCCGGCGGCGCCCGTGACCTGGCCCTCGTCGTCAACGACGGGCCCAGCAGGGCCGCCGCGGGCGTCTTCACCGCCAACCGCGTGAAGGCCGCCCCCGTGCTGTGGTCTCAGCAGGTTCTGTCCGGCGGGCGGCTGCGAGCGGTCGTGCTCAACTCCGGCGGCGCCAACGCCTGCACCGGCCCCGAGGGCTTCCAGGACACCCACGCCACCGCCGAGAAGGTGGCCGAGGCGCTCCAGGACTCCGCGGGCGAGGTCGCGGTCTGCTCCACCGGCCTGATCGGCGAGCGGCTGCCGATGGACGCGCTGCTGGCAGGCGTCGAGACCGCCGCCGGCCAGCTCTCCCGCGACGGCGGCCTGGCCGCCGCCGACGCCATCCGCACCACGGACACCGTCTCCAAGATCTCGTTCCGGCGGGGCAGCGGATACATGGTCGGCGGCATGGCCAAGGGCGCGGGCATGCTCGCCCCCTCCCTGGCCACGATGCTGTGCGTGATCACCACGGACGCCGACCTCACCCGCGAGGAGCTCGACGCCGCGCTGCGCAAGGCCACGGCCAGGACGTTCGACCGCCTCGACACCGACGGCTGCATGTCCACCAACGACACCGTGCTCCTGCTGTCCAGCGGCGCCGCCGGCGTCAAGCCGGACCTCGCCGAGTTCGAGCAGAAGGTCCACGAGGTCTGCGCCGACCTGGCCAGGCAGCTCCTGGTCGACGCCGAGGGCGCCTCCAAGGCCATCGCCATCGAGGTCGTCGGCGCCGACTCGGAGGCCGACGCGGTCAAGGTCGGCCGCGCGGTCTCGCGTTCCAACCTGCTCAAGTGCGCCATCCACGGCGAGGACCCCAACTGGGGCCGCGTCCTGGCCGCCGTCGGCACCACCGACGCGGTGTTCGAGCCCGACCGCCTGAACGTGGCCATCAACGGCATCTGGATCTGCCGCGGCGGCGCGGTCGGCGACGACCGCTCCAAGGTGGACATGCGCCCCAGGGACGTGACGATCACGATCGACCTGTCGGCCGGCCCGCACACCGCGACGGTGCACACCACGGACCTGACGGCCGAATACGTCCACGAGAACTCGGCGTACTCCTCGTGAGGTCCCTCAGCGCGCAGGCCAAGGCCGAGTCGCTGATCGAGGCGCTGCCCTGGCTGACCCGCTTCCACGGCGCGACCGTCGTCATCAAGTACGGCGGCAACGCCATGACCGACGAGTCGCTCAAGGCGGGCTTCGCCGAGGACGTCGTCTTCCTGCGGCACGCGGGCCTGCGCCCGGTCGTCGTGCACGGCGGCGGCCCGCAGATCAGCAGCGCGCTCGCCAGGCTGGGCATCGAGTCGACGTTCACCGCCGGGCTGCGGGTCACCACGCCGGAGGCCATGGAGGTCGTCAGGATGGTCCTGGTCGGCCAGGTCAACCGCGACATCGTGGGCCTGGTCAACCGGCACGGCCCGTTCGCCGTCGGCATGTCCGGCGAGGACGCCCACCTGTTCACGGCCGTGCGCAAGCACGCGATCGTGGACGGCGAGCCCGTGGACATCGGCCAGGTCGGCGAGATCATCAAGGTCGACCCGGGCGCGGTGCGGGCCCTGATCGACAACGGCCGCATCCCGGTCGTCTCCAGCGTGGCGCGCGGGGACGACGGGCAGATCTACAACGTGAACGCCGACACCGCCGCGGCCGCGCTGGCCGTGGCGCTCGGGGCGCAGAAGCTGATCGTCCTCACCGACGTCGAGGGCCTGTACGCCAACTGGCCCGACGACACCGACGTGATCGACCAGCTCGACGCCGATGAGCTCGAGACGCTGATGCCGACGCTGTCCAGCGGCATGGTCCCCAAGATGGAGGCCTGCCTGACCGCGGTCCAGGGCGGCGTCCCGCAGGCTCACGTGCTCGACGGCCGCGTGCCGCACTCACTGCTGCTGGAAATATTCACCAATGAGGGAATCGGAACGATGGTGGTGCCCTGATGAACCTGTACAAGAGGTTCGAAAATGCCTTCATGCCCAACTACGGCGTGCCGCCGGTGGCGCTGGCACGAGGCGAGGGCACTCGCGTCTGGGACGTGGACGGCAACGAATACCTCGACTTCATCGGCGGCATCGCGACCAGCTCGCTCGGTCACGCCCACCCCGCCCTGGTCGAGGCCGTCTCCAAGCAGGTCGCCACGATCGCGCACACCAGCAACCTGTTCCTGCACGAGCCCGAGGTGCTGCTCGCCGAGAAGCTCCTCACCCTGCTCAACGCCCCGGGCAAGGTCTTCTTCGCCAACTCCGGCACCGAGGCCAACGAGGCCGCCTACAAGCTCGCCGTCAAGTACGGCAAGCGCGAGGGCCGCTCCTACTTCGTCGCCGCCGAGAACGGCTTCCACGGCCGCACGATCGGCGCGCTGTCGCTGACCGGCAAGCCGTCGATCCGCGACCAGTTCGGTCCGTTCCCGGTCGATGTCCGCTTCGTCCCGTACGGCGACGCCACCGCGCTCAAGGAGGCCGTGACCGGCGACTGCATCGCGGTCTTCCTGGAGCCCACCCAGGGCGAGGCCGGCGTCGTGCCGCCGCCCGAGGGCTACTTCGAGGCGGCCCGCGAGATCTGCGACTCCACGGGCGCGCTCCTGGTCGCCGACGAGATCCAGTCCGCGATCGGCCGCACCGGCCACTGGTTCGCGCACCAGGCCGACGGCGTCACGCCCGACATCCTGACCCTGGCCAAGGGCCTGGGCGGCGGGCTGCCGATCGGCGCGTGCATCGGGTTCGGCGACGCGGGCAAGCTGTTCGCCAAGGGCGACCACGGCTCCACGTTCGGCGGCAACCCGGTCGCCTGCGCCGCGGCCCTGGCCGTGCTCGACAACCTCGACCTCGACCACGTCAAGTCGGCCTCCGCGCGGCTGCGGTCCGGCCTGGAGTCGATGCGGCACCCGCTGCTGAAGGGCGTGCGCGGGCGGGGCCTCTGGCTGGCCACCGTGCTGAGCGAGCCCCGCTCGGCCGAGGTCCAGAGCGCCGCCCAGAGCGCCGGCTTCCTGGTCAACGCCCTCCAGCCGGACGCCGTACGCATCGCGCCGCCGCTGGTGGTCACGGCGGAGGAGATCGACAAGTTCCTGGCCACGTACCCGGCGATCCTCTCGGAGGCGGCCAAGTGACTCGCCACTTCCTGAGGGATGACGACCTCACGCCGGCCGAGCAGGCGGAGGTGCTCGACCTCGCCGCGGCCATGAAGAAGGACCGGTTCGGCTACCGCCCGTTCGAGGGCCCGCAGACGGTCGCGGTCCTGTTCGACAAGCCGTCGGCCCGCACGCGCGTCTCCTTCCACACCGGCATCGGCGAGCTCGGCGGCCTGCCGCTGGTCGTGGACAACGTCTCGGTCCTCATGGGCCGCGGCGAGCCCACCGCCGACATCGCCCGGGTGCTCGACCGGCAGGTCGCCGCCATCGTGTGGCGGACCACCGGGCAGGAGCTCATCGACGAGATGGCCGCCCACTCCCGGGTGCCGGTCGTCAACGCGCTCACCGACGAGTTCCACCCCTGCCAGATCCTGGCCGACCTGCAGACCGTCCAGGAGAGGCTGGGCCGGACCGCCGGGGTCACGCTCACCTACCTGGGCGACGGCGCCAACAACATGGCCCACTCCTACCTGCTCGGCGGGGCCACCGCCGGCATGCACGTGCGGATCGCGGCCCCGGCCGGCTACCAGCCCGACGCGGTCATCCTCGACCAGGCCGCCGCCATCGCCGCCAGGACGGGCGGTTCGGTGATCGCGCTGTCCGACCCGGTGGCCGCCGCCCAGGGCGCGCACGTGATCGCGACCGACACGTGGGTGTCGATGGGTCAGGACGGCAAGGAGGAGCGGGTCGCCGCGCTCATGCCGTACCAGGTGAACTCCGAGCTGCTGGAGCACGCCGCGCCCGACGCGATCGTGCTGCACTGCCTGCCCGCCTACCGCGACTACGAGATCACCGCCAAGGTCCTCGAGGGCCCGCAGAGCGCGGTGTGGGACCAGGCGGAGAACCGGCTGCACGCCCAGAAGGCGCTCCTCCACTGGCTGGTGTCCCATCGATGATGATTCCCATGACCAAGGCGGCGCGGCAGGCCAAGATCACCGACCTGCTGCAGCGGCAGGCCGTGCGCTCCCAGCCGGAGCTGGCCAAGCTGCTGGCCGAGAGCGGCGTCGAGGTCACCCAGGCCACGCTCTCGCGTGACCTCGACGAGCTCGGCGCGCTCAAGCTGCGCGCCGACGACGGATCCCTGGTCTACGCCCTGCCCGGCGAGGGCGGGGCCCGGATCCCGCTCACCCGGCTGGGCACCGGCGAGAGCCCGGCCGCCCGACTGCACCGAATCGCCGAGGAACTGCTGGTCGGCGCCGAGGCGTCGGCCAACCTGGTCATCGTACGGACCCCGCCGGGCGCGGCCCAGTTCCTGGCCTCCGCCATCGACCACGCCGACTGGGAGTCGATCCTCGGCACGGTCGCGGGCGACGACACGATCCTCGTGATCAGCCGCGATCCGGCGGGCGGCCAGGCCGTCGCGGACGCGCTGCTGAGAGTGGCCGACCGGCGCGGCTAGCCCGCCACGTGGCCAAGATCTGATATCCGGAGATATGTAATGTCCGAAAGGGTAGTGCTCGCGTATTCCGGCGGCCTGGACACCTCGGTCGCCATCCCGTACCTCGCCGAGAAGATGGGCGCCGAGGTCGTCTGCGTCGCCGTTGACCTCGGCCAGGGCGGCGAGGACATGGAGGCGATCCAGCAGCGGGCCGTCGACTGCGGCGCGGTCGAGTCGGTCGTGGTGGACGCCAAGGAGGAGTTCGCCGCCGACTTCTGCGTACCCGCGCTGCAGGCCAACGCCCTCTACATGGACCGATACCCGCTGGTCTCCTCGCTGTCGCGCCCGCTGATCGTCAAGCACCTGGTCTCGGCGGCCAAGCGGTTCGGCGGCACGATCGTCTCGCACGGCTGCACCGGCAAGGGCAACGACCAGGTCCGCTTCGAGGCCGGCCTGGCCGCCCTCGCCCCGGACCTCAGGGTCGTCGCGCCCGCCCGCGACTTCGCCTGGACGCGCGACAAGGCCATCGAGTACGCCGAGGCCAGGGGCCTGCCCATCGAGACGTCGAAGAAGAACCCGTTCTCCATCGACCAGAACCTCTGGGGCCGCGCCGTCGAGACCGGCTTCCTCGAGGACATCTGGAACGGCCCCACCGAGGACGTCTACTCCTACACCGACGACCCGGCCCGGCCGCGCGAGGCCGACGAGGTCGTCATCACGTTCGAGCAGGGCGTCCCGGTCGGGATCGACGGGCGGGCGCTGACGCCGTACCAGGTCATCGACGAGCTGAACCGGCGCGCGGGCGCGCACGGCGTCGGCCGGATCGACCTGGTCGAGGACCGCCTGGTCGGCATCAAGTCGCGCGAGGTGTACGAGGCGCCCGGCGCCGTCGCCCTCATCACCGCGCACATGGAGCTGGAGAACGTCACCGTCGAACGCGACCTCGCCCGCTTCAAGCGCGGCGTGGACCAGCGGTGGGGCGAGCTCGTCTACGACGGCCTGTGGTTCTCGCCGCTCAAGAGCGCCCTCGACGCGCTCATCGCCGAGGCGCAGAAGCACGTCTCCGGCGACATCCGCATGACGCTGCACGGCGGCCGGGCCACTGTCACCGGCCGCCGCTCGGAGGATTCTCTGTACGATTTCTCGCTGGCCACCTACGACACCGGCGACACGTTCGACCAGTCGCTGGCCAAAGGGTTCGTCCAGCTGTTCTCCCTGCCTACTAAGATCGCCGCCGCACGGGACGCCAAGAAGGGCTGACGTGCACTATGGTCGCGCCGGAGCACAGGAGCTCGGGGCGAGAGAACGAGGAACGATGCCAACGAGTCCCGAAGCGGGTGCGACCATGGACATGGTCACGAAGGAGACAACGGTGAGTGATGGCAAGCCGATGCGGCTGTGGGGTGGGCGCTTCGAGAGCGGCCCGTCCGACGCGCTGGCCCGGCTGTCGGTGAGCGTGCACTTCGACTGGCGGCTCGTGCCGTACGACCTGGCCGCGTCCAGGGCGCACGCCCGCGTGCTGCACAGGGCGGAGCTGCTGAGCGACGAGGAGCTCGAGCGCATGATCGGCGCGCTCGACGACCTGGAGCGCGCCTGCAAGGCGGGCGAGTTCCGGCCGACGGTCGCCGACGAGGACGTGCACACGGCGCTGGAGCGCGGCCTGCTGGAGCGGCTCGGCTCGCTGGGCGGCAAGCTCCGCGCGGGGCGCTCGCGCAACGACCAGATCGCCACCGACCTGCGCCTCTATCTGCGCGATCACGCCCGCACGGTCGTCTCCCGCCTGGTCGAGCTGGAGACGGCGCTCATGGCCCAGGCCGAGCAGCACGCCGAGACGGCCGCGCCCGGCATGACGCACCTGCAGCACGCGCAGCCGGTGTCGTTCGGCCACCAGCTCCTGGCCCACGTGCACGCCTTCGCCCGCGACGTCGACCGGCTCACCGACTGGGACAAGCGCGCCGCGATCTCCCCGCTCGGCGCCGGCGCGCTGGCGGGCTCGTCGCTGCCGCTCGACCCGCAGGCCGTGGCCGAGGAGCTCGGCTTCGCGGCCGCCGCGCCCAACTCGATGGACGCCGTCTCCGACCGTGACTTCGCGGCGGAGTTCCTGTTCGACGCGGCCATGATCGGCGTGCACCTGTCGCGGCTGGGCGAGGAGATCGTCCTGTGGGCCTCGCAGGAGTTCCGCTGGATCGAGATGGACGACGCCTACTCCACCGGCTCGTCGATCATGCCCCAGAAGAAGAACCCCGACGTCGCCGAGCTGGCCCGCGGCAAGTCCGGGCGCCTCATCGGCAACCTGATGTCGCTGCTGACCACGCTCAAGGGCCTGCCGCTGACCTACAACCGCGACCTTCAGGAGGACAAGGAGCCCGTCTTCGACGCGGTCGACACGCTGCTCCTGGTCCTGCCGGCGGTGGCCGGGCTGGTCGCGACCATGCGGGTCAACACCGCCCGCATGGAGTCCTCGGCGCCCGACGGGTTCGCGCTGGCCACCGACCTGGCCGAGCTGCTCGTCCGCCGCGGGGTCCCGTTCCGCGAGGCCCACGAGGCGGTCGGCCACCTGGTGGTGTGGTGCCAGGTCAACGACAAGGACCTGGGCGACCTGACGGACGAGGAGCTGATCAAGGTGTCGGCGCACCTGACGCCCGACGTCCGCGACGTGCTCAACGTGCCCGGCGCCCTGGCCGCGCGCAAGGCCCACGGCGGCACCGCGCCCGACCGCGTCCGCGACCAGCTCGTCACGCTGCGGGAGGCGGTCGACGCACAGGCGGCATGGGCAGCGGGGATCTGAGCTCCGCCGCGCTGCCGCGGGGTTTCTTCGACCGGCCGTCGCACGAGGTCGCGCCCGAGCTGCTCGGGCGCGTGCTCGTGCACGGCCCCGTCGCCGTGCGCCTGACCGAGGTCGAGGCGTACGGCGGCCCCGGCGAGGATCCGGCGGCGCACACCTATCGGGGCAAGACGCCGCGTAACGCGGTCATGTTCGGCCCGCCGGGGCACCTGTACGTGTACTTCACGTATGGCATGCACTTCTGCGCGAACCTGGTCTGCCTGCCCGAGGGCTTCGGCTCGGCCGTGCTGCTGCGCGGGGGCGAGGTGGTGGCGGGCATCGACGAGGCCCGCGCCCGGCGCACCTCCACGGGCAACGGCATGGCTACGAGCGGCCGGGTGATTCCCGACCGGGACCTCGCGCGCGGCCCGGCCAGGCTGGCCGTCGCCCTCGGCCTGCTCCGCGAGCACAACGGCCTCGACGCGATCGCGGAGGTCTCTTTCGCGGCCGACCGCCGGCTGACCGGGGTCCCGCATGGAGCCGCGGCCATGCTGGAGGGCCGCCCGGTGGAGGCGGAGTCGATCAGGTCAGGCCCGCGTACCGGCATCTCGACCGCCAAGGACACGCCGTGGCGGTTCTGGATCGACGGCGACCCGACCGTGTCGCCCTACCGCGCTCACGTGCCCCGCCGCCGCAACGCCGCGGCCACCTCGGTGGGAGGGGCATCGAGGTCGTGACGGCTGAAAATGTGCAGGTTGTCGCCGGTGTCGATCTCCAGGAGCTCGCTCCGCCGCCCCCACCGCCTGCTCACGTCGACCTTGACGTCCCGGATCGCCTCCCAGGGCACGTGCCTCTTGCCCGCGAACCCGTGCACCACGGTGATCCCGCTCTGATCGGCCGCCAGCCGTACGGGGGCGACCAGATCGCGCAGCCCCATCCCGCCTACCAGCACGGCTGCCGGCACGGCCAGGATCACACCGCGGACATCGCCGGCGACCCACCAGTAGACGGCGAGCCCAGCACACGCAAGAGCCCCTAAAATCTTGAAAACAGCCAGCTCGCGACGGACCCTCCACATGGAGACAGAGCGTATCCAAGTGGCGGCGAACCCGGGCGATCGGGCACGCTTGCACTATTCAACGTCCAACGTCTCTACGGAAAGCCGGCACCGTGACCGACATTCTCGATGACCTCGCGTGGCGAGGGCTTATCGCCCAGTCCACCGACCTCGACGCCCTGCGCGCGTCCATGGCCAAGGGCCCGATCACGGTCTATTCCGGTTTTGACCCCACCGCTGCCTCCTTGCACGTCGGCCACTTCGTGCCGCTGCTTACGCTGCGTCGCCTCCAGCTCGCCGGGCACCGCCCGATCGGCCTGGTCGGCGGTGCCACCGGCCTGATCGGCGACCCGAGCGGGCGCAACACCGAGCGCTCGCTCAACGCCTCCGAGGTCGTCGCGGAGTGGGTGGAGCGCCTGCGCGGCCAGGTCGGGCGTTTCCTCGACTTCGAGGTCCAGCCGAACGCCGCCCAGTTGGTCAGCAACCTCGACTGGACCGGCGAGTTGAGCGCCATCGACTTCCTGCGCGACATCGGCAAGCACTTCCCGGTCAACCGCATGCTCGCCAGGGAGTCGGTCTCCGCGCGGCTGCAGGGGGAGGGGCTGAGCTACACCGAGTTCAGCTACCAGATCCTGCAGGCCAACGACTACCTGGAGCTGTTCCGCCGCCACAACTGCACGCTGCAGATCGGCGGCAGCGACCAGTGGGGCAACATCACGGCGGGGGCCGACCTCATCCGCCGCATCGAGGGCGGGCACGTCCACGCGCTCACCCTGCCGCTGATCACGAAGGCCGACGGCACCAAGTTCGGCAAGACGGCGGGCGGCGCCCTCTGGCTCGACCCGGAGATGACCTCGCCCTACGCCTTCTACCAGTACTTCCTCAACTCCGACGACCGTGACGTGATCCACTACCTCAAGGTCTTCACCTTCAAGACCCGCGAGGAGATCGAGGCCCTGGAGAAGGCTGTCGCCGAACGCCCCTTCGCCCGCGAGGCGCAGCGGACGCTCGCCGAGGACCTCACCGAGCTGCTCCACGGCAAGCATGAGCTCGACGCGGTCGTGGCGGCCTCGAAGGCGCTCTTCGGACAGGGCGAGCTGGAGGACCTGCCCGCCTCCACGCTGGGGGCGGCGCTGGCCGAGGTGCCGAAGGCCACGGTCCCCGAGCTCGGGACGCCGTTCGTGGACCTCCTGGCCGACAGCGGCCTGGTGGAGTCGAAGTCGGCGGCCAGGCGGGCGGTGAAGGAGGGCGGGGCGTACCTCAACAACGTCAAGATCACTGACGAGGCGTACGTTCCCGGCTCCGAGGACTTGCTGCACGGGCGCTTCATGGTGCTCCGGCGCGGCAAGAAGTCGATCGGCGGCGTCGAGGTCGGCTGACCTTCGCGTGACCTTCGCGGGCTCTTCCCCGTCCGGGGAGGAGCCCGCTTCCATGTGGTACGCCGACCGCGTACTCCGTGAGGTCTTCGTGAGGTGGGTCAGCGGCGGACTCCGTGAGGTGGGTCAGCGGCGGACTCCGTGTGGTGCGTCAGCGGCGGACGAACAGCGCCACCGTCAGCCCCGGCAGATCGGCGGAGTGCTTGGCCAGGCTCAGCTTGAACCCCGCCTTCACCACCTCGGCGACCCGCGGGACCGCGTCACCGTCGAGACCCGACTGCTTGCTCCCGCGCCACACCACCCACACCCGCTCACGCCCGTCCAGCGCGGCCGCCGCGTCGGGCGGCTCCGGATACCCGAACCCGTCGGGCAAGGGCGCGTCCCCGGTCTTGAGCACGTCGACCGGCATCAAAGAGTCCGCGTAGTACTCGAAGCCCGTGCGGAGCTGGCTCTGGCCGTACACGATCGCGTCGTCGGGCTCGGCCTTGATCACGCGCAAGGCCCAGGGGATGTTCTCGAAACGGCCGTTCTCCTCGCGTACCGTGACGTGCTCCTGAACGGACAGCGCGCACCCGAGCAGCACCACCACGACCGCGGCCACCACCTGGAACCGGGGTAGGGCCGCCACGGCGAGCCCTGCCAGCAGCGCCAGCGCGGGGGCGGTCACGAACAGGTACCGGTCCACGTAGACGGGGGTCACGAGCTGCGACACGGCGAGCAGCAGCACCGGAGGCAACACCAGCCACCCGACCACCACGAACACCCACACCCTGCCCCCGGTCACCCCGGCTCCGCCGGTTTCCCCAGCCCTGACCCTGCCGATTTCTCCGGCCCCGGCTCCGGTTCCGCCGGGTTCCTCGACCCCGCGTGGCGCCGCCTTCCACAGCAGCACCGCACCGGCCAGCGCCAGGGCGAACAACATCACGCCCAGCCCGGTCGCCCCCGCCGCCATCTTCGGGAACTTCAGCCACACCTCCGGCCCCCGCTGCGGGATCCAGCTGATCGCATGCCGCTCCCCGAACCCCACCAGCCCCAGCACCGCGGCGGGCACACACCCGACGGCCATCGCCGCCAGCATCGGCACCACCCGGCCCCGGCGCACCAGCAGAAGTTGGGCGGGCAGCACCAGCACCGCGAACAGGTGGGTGGAGCACACGAGGGCCACCGCGACCCCGTACACCACCCACCGCCTGACCTCGGAGCGCTCCACGGCCCGGTGCAGCGCCCAGAACGAGAACACCACCGCGGCCGCCGCGAACGCGTACGACCTGGCGAAGGCCCCGAAATAGGACACCGAAGGCAGGATCGCGAAGACGGCGGCCGCGATCACCCCGGCCCGCGTGCTGTGCAACCGCCGCCCCAGATCGACCAGGAACCAGGCGGCCACGCCGATCCCCACCGCCGACGGCAGCCGCAGCCACAACTCCGCCGTACCTGCCTTCATCCAGAGGTGCATGAACAGGTAGTACGGGAGGAAATGACCGTCGATGTGCCGGGCCAGCTCCCACATCCCGGACAGCGAACGGGAGGCGGCGCTGATGGTGGCCAGCTCGTCGCCGTTCAGGGTGGCGGACCCCGTACCTGTGAATGCCGCGATGCCGGCGAGCAAGGACATCCACCATGGGGTGGCTGTACGGAGGCGCTCGGCGGGACGGGCGGGGGGAGCTAGCGTGGCGGCAGTGGTCACCGGGGCAGGATACGCGGGGGGAAGGTCGGGAGTATTCGCGTTCGCCCCTTATGCACTGCGGCCGACCCACGAGCCCAACAGCCCGGCCATCACACGGCCACGACCACCACCACTGGCACCAGCCACCCCACGGCCACTACCACCACCGGCACGGCCACCGCCACCAGTCCGGGCCACTTCGCGCTACCCCACGACCACGGGCACCGGCACGGACATCAGGAACCTGCGACGGACGCCTGGGGATGCCTATGAGAGGCCGTCCCCCGCCACCCACGCCCCCAGCCACAGTGATCTCGCTCCCCGGGCGGATCCCCCGAGCGTCGCCTGGGCCGCCGCGACAATCATTGCCGGGTGACGCGTGTCGGCTTCACAACGATCACCACCCGCCGCTCGGCATCCCCAACCGGCCGCTCATACTCCAGGCCGTACCGGTTGGCCAGCACGTCGAAGAAGTCCCCCGAAGGGTCGAGCTCCAGCCGCTCGACCACACCGCGGATCTCCAGATAGCGATACGGCTGCTCAGGGTCGTTGATGGAGACCGCCACCTGCGGATGCTGCTTGACGTTCCGGTACTTGAAGCGATCCATCGTGGTCGTGAAGCGCAAGTGCTCACCGTCCCAGATCGTCCAGACCGGGTTCACGTTGGGCGTCCCGTCGGCCCCGATCGTCGCCAGATGGGCGAACAGCGGGCGCTTCAGCAGGTCCAAGTGGCTGTCGGGAATGATCACGTCTCTCCTCCAAAGCGTAGATACACGCCAGGTTATCAAAGCTTTGATAACCATCAATGTTGTACTATGTACGACATGGGGATGCCTGCGGACGAACGCCTCGGTCTGGACATCAAGCGTGCGGAGCAGACCCTGATCGCGGCCAAGCAGGCCGCCGTCCGGCCGGCAGGGCTGACCGTGCCCCAGTACGCGACGCTGTTCGCCCTGGCCGACAACCCCGGTATCTCGGGCGCGGCGCTGGCCCGGGCGTGTCTGGTCACGCCCCAGGCCATGACCGTCGTGCTCAAGAACCTGGAGGAACGCGGCCTCATCGAACGCTCCCCGCACCCATGGCATCGAAACGTCCTGGAAACCCGGCTGACCGAGGCCGGGCGTGCGGCGCTGAAGGCGGCGGACGAGCGCGCCGTGGTGATCGAACGCGCGATCGCGGGTGAGTTCAGCGCGGAGGAGCGGGAGCAACTGCGCAGCCTGCTGGCCCGGTGCGCCGAAGCGATCGCCCGCGCCACCCTGGAACTGTGACAGCAAGAGACCGTCGGGCTGTGCCACCGGGAGGGCTGGGACATGGCTCGCGCCGCGCGGCGGGGATCGTCCGCGACACGCCCCCTGGCGAGGCGATTTGACGTGTCGCGGATTGCGACCTAGTCTTTTAGTTCGCGCCGGGAGTGAGCCGGACGCCGATCAGGCGGACGGGCCCCCGCGCAAGCCCTTTGAAATGACGAGCCACTCGGCAGAGCCGCTTCGGCGCGCTCGGAGTTCGGGTCGTCGTCTGGCGCACGGAGATCACCGAAAAATCGGTTGATTCGACAGGCTCTGGATGACACGGTAAGTTACGAGGGTTGCCCCGGGACAACCGGGGTGCACCATCCTAAGCAAGTCTGAGCAGTTTCCAGCAAATCTCCGGATTTGACGGAAATCAATAAGCTCGGTAAATTTTAGGAAAACGCGAGGCACGCCTCTGAGCGAAGGTCGAGAGACCTGAGCGAAGATGTACGCGTCCGTTTCTTGAGAACTCAACAGTGTGTTAAAAGCCAGTGCATGAGATACACATGCATATCCCCGTCATTTATGACGGAAATTGCTTG